>NZ_QPES01000001.1:1977083-2306597 GCF_009455685.1 Paraburkholderia hayleyella
GGTTTCGGGCGTTACCGTCACATATCGCCGCAACCTGGCGTCGCAACCTGGCGTTATCACGGATAGCAACTAGGCCTATGCTAACTACATACTACTCATCAATAGATACAGCGTCTCTATATGAGAGACAAAAGACAAAATGCTCAAGACTCTCAGCGGTGCGCTTCAGTTGATGCGCTACTTCACCCCCGGCCAATCGGTCTGGGGCGTGCGCGAACTCGCCAAGGCGAGCGGCATTCAACACGCCATCGTGCATCGTGTCCTTGCGACCTTTGCGGCGGAAGGCTTCCTCGTGCAGGACGCGCTGGGCCGCTATGCCCTGGGGTTGCGCTGGTTCGAACTGGGCGAGATCGTGCGCCGCTCCCTGTCGCCGGCGGAGGTCGTCGAGCCGGCCTTGCACCATCTGGCCGAGCAAAGCGGAGAAACCGTGTTTCTGTCGCTGATCGACGGCAACGAAGGCATCTGCCTCGACATCGCGCATAGCGAACAGCAGTTGCGTTTCTCCATCGAGGAAGGCCAGCGCTTTCCCTTGCATGTCGGCGCGCACGGCAAGGCGATCCTCGCGTTCCTGCCGCTCGAACGGATTGATGAAATTTGCCTCACGCCGCAGCGGGAGAGCGCCGCGTTTGACCGTCCGGCGCTCGATGCCCACCTCTCGCAGATCCGCGAGAGCGGATGGGCCTTCACCCAGGAAGAAGCGGCACTGGGCGTTGCCGGACTCGCCGTGCCTCTTTGGACCAAGGACGGCAAGACGCTCGCTGGCTCGCTGGCCATTTCAGGCCCGTTGCAGCGACTTGACGAAAGCGGGGTGCCCCGCCTGCTCGAAGCGCTTCTGAATACGCGGCACAAGATCGAACGCGTACTCAGTTTGATGCGCTAACCGCAACCGTTTTTCTTAACGCAGGTGACAACATGGACCCAACGTCTCATCCGCAACGGCCAGCCGACATTCCGCCGGCCCAATCCGCCGCCGCACCCCGCATCCGCTTTGCCGAACCGGTATTGCTGATCGTCTCTCTGGGCCTATCGGTGCTGGGCGCGATGATCGGCATACAACTGATCGTCTCGCTTGGCATCTCGGCGAATACCTCGATCATCGGCGCGTTGATTGCCATCGTCTTTTCCCGCATCCCGCTGAAGGTGACCCAGCGCTTTCGCTCGCTGGAGCGCCAGAATCTGGTGCAAACAGCCATTTCGTCGGCCACCTTCGGTGCCGCCAACTCGCTGATGATCCCGCTCGGCGTGCCCTATGCGATGGGGATGCCCGAACTGGCCATGCCCATGCTGGTCGGCGTGTTGACCGCCATGCTGGTCGATGGCGCCATGCTGTATTTCCTGTTCGGCAGCAAGATCTTTCCGGCTTCGGGTAGCTGGCCCTCCGGCGTTGCCACGGCGGAAGCGATCTGGGCGGGCGACCGTGGCGGGCGCAAGGCGGTCTGGCTGGGGCTGGGCGTGACGGTCGGGGTCACGGGCGCCGTGCTGGGCGTGCCCATGTCGGCTTTCGGGGCAGCCTTCCTCGGCAACCTGGCGGCTTTGACCATGTTTGGCCTCGGCCTGGTGGCGCGCGGTTACTCGGAAGCGCTGATCGGCATCGATCTGGCCAAAGCCTACATTCCGCATGGCTTGATGATCGGGGCGGGCACGGTAGCGATGCTGCAGGTCGCCGCTGAAATCCGCCGCAGCCGCCCAGCGCCTGCGGGCGCTGGGGGCTCAAGTGGCTCAAATGAAGTTTCGACCCGGCACGCGGGCCCCATTCTCGGGGTGGGCTATCTGGTCTATCTCCTCATCGCCCTGGCGGTGGTCGCCCTGACAGGCGGTTTTGCCGAGATGTCCACCGGCATGCTGATCGGCTTCGTGCTGTACACGGCATTCGCCGCCTACGCTCACGAACTCATCGTCGGCATCGCCGCCATGCACTCGGGCTGGTTTCCGGCCTTCGCGGTCGCACTCATCACACTCACCCTTGGCATCCTGATTGGTTTCCCGCCGCATGCGCTCGCCGTGCTGGTCGGGCTGTCCGCTGCCACCGGGCCCGCCTTCGCTGACATGGGCTACGACCTGAAAACCGGCTGGCTGCTACGCGGCTCGGGCAAGGACCCTGAACTCGAACTGGCCGGACGGCGCCAGCAGTTTCTCGCCGCGATGTCCGGCTTCGTGGTCGCTGGCGTGGTGGTCGTATTGTTTCATCAAGGTTTCTTCGAACGCGGCATGCTGCCGCCGGTGGACCGCGTCTACGCGGCGTCGATCAAGGCGGGCTCGTCATGGGAGATCGCGCGCAGCCTGGCGTTATGGGCGATTCCCGGTGCCGTGCTGCAATGGCTCGGTGGCGCCAAACGCCAACTCGGCGTGCTGCTGTCAACCGGGATGTTGCTGATGTCGCCGCTGGCAGGGTTCGCGGTACTCGCGGGGCTGGCGATTCGTTACACGCTGCTGCGCTGGCGCGGCGAACGCGACGTCCCTGAAATGAGCGCCTTCGCAGGCGGCGTGATTGCCGGAGATGCGATCTTCAGCTTCACCCGCTCAGTGATCCGGATGAAATAACCCCGGATGAAATAACCCCGGCGCCGCCCGGGCACGCAACGACGCAAGGAAAAACCATGGACATCAACGCGATCCGCAACGATACCCCTCTGACCCAATCGACGATCTACCTTGATACGGCAGCCGCCTCTTTGCCCCCGGATCCCGTACTCGACGAGGTGCGCAGCTACCTGCTGGACACCGGTCATGTCGGCATCTATCTGCCGGCGTTCCGCAAGACCACCTACGCGCGTGTCGAAGCCGTGCGTGAGCAGCTTGCCACCTTTCTGAATGCAAACCGGGACGAAGTCGCGTTCACCAAGAACGCGACCGAGGCGATCTCGATGGTGGCCAGCGGCTTCGCCTGGCAGCCTGGCGACGAGGTGCTGGTGGCCGATACGGAGATGCTGAGTAACCTGTTGCCATGGAAGCGGCTGGAGCAAACGCGCGGCGTGGTCGTGAAGATGGTCGCCGCCAACCCGGAAGGCCTGCTGGCACCCGAGGCATTCGCTGCGGCGATCACGCCACGGACCCGGCTTTTGACTTTCTCGCACCTGCCCAACTCCACGGGCGCCCTGCAGAACGCCCAGGCGATTTGCGCTGTGGCGCGCCAGCACAATGTGCTGGCGCTGGTGAACGCCTCGCAAAGCGTCGGCATGGTGGCCACCGATGTCGCGGCGCTCGACTGCGATTTTCTCGCCGGCTGCGGCCGCAAGGCGCTGAGGGCGACCGAAGGCTCGGGCTTCCTGTATATCCGCCGGGCCTTGATCGAACAGGTCGAACCGGTTCTCTCGGGCTGGTGGAACGGTGCCTATGACCGTGCCACCGGCACGCTGTCGTTCGTCGACGGCGCCCGCCGCTTCGAGGCGGGTTGTCCCATCGTGCCCGCGATTCTTGGCCTGGGCGCGGCATTGACCTACGCGCAAAAGATCGGCATCGATGCCATCGAGCAGCGCGTGCGCGACCTGACCGCTCATGCCGTGACACGCCTTGCCGCTTTACCCGGTTTCGAGCTGTATGGCCCGAGCGATACCGCGCAGCGCATCGGCATCGTGCCGTTCAACGTGCGCGGCGTCGATCCGGCGCGCATCGTGGCCGCGCTGGAAGCCCGCCATTGCATCATCGAGGCCGGCAACTTCATGGCCGATGCGATCCTCGCCCGTTTTGGCGTGGCGACCATGGCGCGCATCTCGCTGCATTACTTCAATACCCATGACGAAATTGACCAGGTCGCCGAGCTCATCCGCGAAGCCACCTCCCATTGACCCCCGAATTCCACCTCCACCGCACAGGAGAATGTCATGACGCAACGCGTCCTGTTGATGAGCAGTTCCCGCAAGGACAACCTTGGCTACCTCGAACACGCCGAGGCGCAGATCCACGCCGTGCTTAAGCACGAGAAACGCAAGATTGTTTTTGTCCCCTACGCTGCCGTGACCTTCAGCTTCGATGCCTACGAAGGAATCGTCAAACCCGTATTCGACAAGCTCGGCTATGCGCTCGAAGCCCTGCACCATAGCGCCGACCCGCGCCAGGCCATCGAGCAGGCCGAGGCGATCGCCGTGGGTGGCGGCAATACTTTCGCGTTGCTCAAGCGCATGTACGACGCGGACATCGTCGACGCGATCCGCGCGAAGGTGCGCGCGGGCACGCCTTACATCGGCTGGAGCGCGGGCAGCAATGTGGCCTGTCCGACCATCCGCACGACCAACGACATGCCCATCGTGCAGCCCCCACGTTGCGCGCACTGCAACTGGTGCCGTTCCAGATCAACCCGCACTTCATCAGCGGCAAGCCTGCCGGACACAACGGAGAAAGCCGTGAGGAGCGTCTGGCGGAATTTCTCGACATCAATGCGCCAGAGCAGGTTTTTGCGCTGCCCGAAGGCTCGGCGCTGCTCTCCGACGGCACCCACGGAACGGTGCTGGGCGAACGCGGCGCGCTGCACTTCCACGACAAGACCCATGTCGAGACGCTGGCACAAAACCAGACCTTCCCGCTCACGCGGATCAACGGTTTAGCCGACGCGCAGCGCTGGCCTGACTTTCAGCAGTAAGTTTCAGCGGTAAGCGCATGAATAAGCGCGTGAATAAGCGCATGGAGCCTGAGGGCTCGATCAAGCAATTTTTCCTGGAGATACGTCGTGAAAAAGCATGTCGGCCGGCTGGTGTTATTGATCGGTGTGGCGGCAGTGGCCGAGACAGCCGCTGCACAATCGAGCGTGACGTTGTTCGGCGCGCTCGATATCGCCCTGAGCTACCAGACCCACGTCAACCCCAGTGGCAAATCGCAAATGGGGCTGCAACAGGGCAATGAAGGCTTTCTCACCGGCAGCCGTTTCGGCTTGAAGGGCAACGAAAACTTGGGGGGCGGCTGGAAGGCGGGGTTCATGCTGGAGAACGGCTTTCTCGCCAACAATGGCAAGCTCGACCAGCAGGGACAACTCTTCGGGCGCCAGGCGTTCGTGAAACTCGGCCACGAACGCTACGGCGAAATTGCCCTGGGCCGGCAGTACACCACCGGTAACACCATGCTCTACTACGTGGATCCGCTCGGTGTTGGCGCCGCGCCGACGAACTCGTGGCAGGTCTACCTGGTGGGCCAGCGCTACGACAATGCGTTCAGTTACACCGGCGTGCTGGGGCCCTGGCAACTGATCGCCGAGTATGCCGCGGGCGGTATCGCAGGCGATCACAGCGCGCGTTCCTCAGCTTCGTTCGGCCTGCGCTACAAGAGCGACAAACTGACAGCGGTCGGCAGCATGCAGCAGACGCACGATTCCCAGAGCCGCCGGGCGCGCATCGTCCTCGGGGGGTGGCGATCCCCATCGAGCGCGCTACCTTATTTGCCAACTACCTCCATAGCAATCGTGATGCCGGGTTCGACTCTTCCGCCGGTGGCACCGACTTCGCTTCGATCACCAGCATGGCATCGGGCTCGCCCAGCGCGGCGGTCGGCATCAACTCGGTATTCAACCAGCGCCGCCGCGACGAATTTTTCACCTTGGGCGCTAACTACCGCATGACACCCGTCTGGCTGTTTACGCTGAGTATGATGATGAACCGCACACACGCCGATGGCTTTTCCGGCACTCGCAAGACCTGGTATGGCGTGGCGGACTACAGCCTGAGCAAACGCACGGATGTTTACGTGGCAACTGCCTACGAGCAAGTCAATGGCGGATGGTCTGGACTGTTCGGCAACAGTACGAGCAATGCCGCCGCAGCCTCGGGCCAGGCGCTGAATGGCCGCAATAACCAGTTATCAGCGCTGGTTGGCCTGAGACACTTTTTCTAATGCCCCGAGCGGGCTCAAAGCGCTCGCCTGACGTTTCATCGAGCACTTTTTTCAAGGAACCATCATGGCACTACAACAAACACTCATTGTCTACGAAGCGCTCGATAGCGCTACCGTCAACGGCCAAACCATCAAGACCATGTTCGAGCCGTATATCGATTACGGTGTAGCGGTCGAGGTGACCACCATCCACGACGAACCGCCAGAAAATCCAAACCATACGACCGATTTCGTCACCATCCGCGTCTCTGGCACCCGGGGCAAGCACTCGGGGACGTCCGACCCGGCTCCCACCCTGGGCGTGATCGGACGCAACGGCGCCATTGGCGCACGCCCCTATCGGATCGGCATGGTTTCGGACGCCGATGGTCCGATTGCCTCTATCGCCGTGGCGCTCAAGCTCGCCCAGATGAAGAAGAACGGTGATCACCTGCCCGGCGATGTGGTGGTGACCACCCATATTTCGACTGATGTGTCGATCACCGATCACGGGGGCATTCCGTTCATGGGTATGCCGGTGTCATCGGCCACCATGAACAAGTACGAGGTAACGGCGGATATGGATGCCATCCTGTCGATCGATGCCTCAAAGGGCAACCGCATCGTCAAGCATCGCGGCTTTGCTCTGTCACCCACGGCGATGCAAGGCTACATCTTGCGGATGGCCCCTGATCTGGTGGCCATTATGGAGTCGACCACGGGCATGCCGGCGGTGACCTTCCCGATCTCCCAGCAAGACATCACGCCCTACGACAACGGCCTGTACCACTTCAACAGCATCATGCAGCCCCATACCGCGACTGACAAACCCGTGGTGGGCGTCGCCATCACGGCCGGATCGGTGGTGGGTGGCAGCGACTCCAGCGCTAACCACGAGATAGACCTGGCCGAAGCCGTGCGCTTTTCCACGGAAGTCGCCAAACGCTTCACCACTGATACCTGCAATTTCTATGATGAGGCGGAGTGGCAGAAGATCCGTGGCATGTATCCGGATCTCACCGCCTTCCAGGGCTACTAAAGCAAGGGCGCGATTGAGCGCTGAAGCGTCGGAGCAAACGCATTCCTGACGACGACAGGGGCCGGCCTGGATTGTTTGAGTTTTGTGCCCCTGTCAGCGGAAAAATGCGCGCATAAAAAAAGCCCGTTGAAAAATCAACGGGCTTTTTAATCTGGCGGAGTGGACGGGACTCGAACCCGCGACCCCCGGCGTGACAGGCCGGTATTCTAACCGACTGAACTACCACTCCTAATACGTGCTTGATGCGTATATCACATGTAATGCATGTATTGCATGGGGCATGTGATATGACATGCGAATCTGGAACTGGTGGGTGCTGAGAGGCTCGAACTCCCGACCTACGCCTTGTAAGGGCGCCGCTCTACCAACTGAGCTAAGCACCCGCTCCTAAACTCGACTTTTTACTGACTTTTACTACTTGATCCTGCCAGTACTGCGCTGCTGCTGGCTTCCACAACCAGCAAGTCCGCTAGTTTAGCGCATCTTTTAGTGCTTTGCCAGGCCTAAATTTAGGCACTGCCGCTGCACGGATTTTGATTTCTGCTCCGGTGCGTGGATTACGTCCTGTTCGGGCCACTCGCGTGCTAACAGCGAATGTGCCAAAGCCGACCAGCGTCACCGAGCCGCCTTTTTTCAACGTGGTTTTTACACCGCCAATTATCGCCTCAAGCGCACGCCCTGCTGCAGCTTTTGAAATTTCAGCGCGCTGTGCGATGTGATCAATCATTTCTGTTTTATTCATTCGAGCCCCCAAGAATGTCGATGAACGGAACAACAATGAACTGGTCTGCGCATTTTAAAAATCGTCGATAGCGGTGCGTTGGACCAGCAAGGCAAAGCGGGTAAATTAGACGTGGCCGGAATCTGGCTGTCAACCGGAGATGACCTAATTCGGCGAAACGATCAGAACTAAAAAAACCCGCAGTTCATTTGAACCGCGGGTTTAGTCAGGCATACAACCCCAATCAATACTTCAAAGCCTGTATGCCTGTGGATGCCTAAAGCATTAATGCTTGACGACCTCGGTGGCCGCTGCGTCTTTGACCGGCTCGACCACCGCCGCCTCTACGGCCTTAGGTTCTTCATCGGGTAACGGCTCAGGCATGCGTTCGAGCGCGAGTTCCAGTACCTTGTCGATCCAGCGGACCGGAACGATTTCGATCGAGTTCTTCACGTTATCCGGAATTTCGGTCAAATCCTTGACGTTCTCTTCCGGAATCAGCACGAGCTTGATGCCGCCACGATGTGCCGCCAGCAGTTTTTCCTTCAGGCCGCCGATGGGCAACACTTCGCCGCGCAACGTGATTTCACCCGTCATCGCCACGTTGGCGCGCACGGGAATACCCGTCAGAACCGAAACCAGCGCTGTCGTCATCGCAATCCCGGCAGAAGGACCGTCTTTTGGCGTTGCCCCTTCTGGCACGTGAATGTGAATGTCCTTCTTCTCAAACGCTTCGTCCTTGACACCGACCCGGCGCGAACGTGAACGCACGACCGAGCGAGCGGCTTCAACCGATTCTTTCATCACGTCGCCCAGCGAACCGGTACGAATCACATTACCCTTGCCCGGCATCACGGCGGCTTCGATGGTCAGCAAATCGCCACCCACTTCTGTCCACGCCAGGCCCGTTACCTGCCCCACCTGGTTTTCTTTTGCGGCAAGACCAAAGTCGTACTTACGTACGCCGAGGAAGGTATCCAGACTGCTGCCATCGACCTTGACCGCACCTTCCGCCTTCTTCAGCAACAGCATCTTCACGACCTTGCGGCAGATTTTCGACATTTCACGCTCAAGCGAACGAACACCGGCTTCGCGCGTGTAGTACCGAATAATGTCGCGGATCGCTTCTTCCGTCACTTCGATCTCACCCGCCTTGAGACCGTTGTTCTTTTTTTGCTTGGGCAGCAGGTAGCGTTGCGCGATGCTGACTTTTTCATCTTCGGTATAGCCCGACAGACGAATGACTTCCATCCGGTCAAGCAACGGCGGCGGAATGTTCAGCGAATTCGACGTAGCCACGAACATCACATCCGACAAATCAAAATCGACTTCGACGTAGTGATCGGCAAACGTATGGTTTTGCTCGGGATCAAGCACTTCGAGCAGGGCCGACGAAGGATCACCACGGAAATCCATGCCCATTTTGTCGACTTCATCGAGCAGGAACAGCGGATTGCGCACACCGACTTTTGTCAGGCTTTGCAAAATCTTGCCCGGCATGGAACCGATATACGTGCGCCGATGGCCACGAATTTCAGCTTCGTCACGCACGCCGCCCAACGCCATCCGCACGAACTTGCGATTGGTGGCACGGGCGATCGACTGCCCCAGCGACGTCTTGCCCACGCCAGGAGGCCCAACGAGACAGAGAATAGGCGCTTTTACCTTGTCGACCCGCTGCTGAACCGCGAGGTATTCAAGAATGCGCTCTTTCACTTTTTCGAGGCCAAAGTGATCTTCGTCCAGCACACGCTCGGCATTGGGCAAGTCATTGTTGACCTTGCTCTTCTTGCGCCACGGCAAGCCAATCAGCGTGTCGATATAGTTGCGTACCACGGTCGCTTCGGCCGACATCGGTGACATCAGCTTGAGCTTTTTCAGCTCGGAATCGGCCTTTTTCTTCGCATCCTTAGGCATGCGGGCCGCGGTGATGCGTTTTTCGAGCTCCTCGAGATCCGCCCCTTCCTCGCCTTCGCCCAGCTCTTTTTGAATGGCCTTGACTTGTTCGTTCAGGTAGTACTCACGCTGACTCTTTTCCATCTGGCGTTTGACACGCCCACGGATGCGTTTTTCGACCTGGAGAATATCAATCTCGGCTTCGAGGCGGGCGAGCAGATGCTCCAGCCGTTCGACAACGGGAAGCATCTCGAGGATGTGCTGTTTCTGGTCAATCTTGAGTGGCAGATGCGCGGCGATCGTATCGGCAAGACGCCCTGCTTCGTCGATACCGGAGAGCGAAGTCAGAATTTCTGGTGGGATTTTCTTGTTCAGCTTCACGTATTGATCGAACTGCGACACGATTGCGCGACGCAGCGCTTCGGTTTCAGCGCTGTCTGCGTGATCGGGTTCGAGCGGCATCACATCGCAGGAAAACTGCGTTTCCTGTTCTTCGATGGACAGCGTTCTGGCGCGCTGAAGACCTTCAACGAGCACCTTCACGGTGCCATCGGGGAGCTTCAGCATTTGCAGGATGTTGGCGATACATCCTACTTCATACATGTCCTTTTCAGTCGGCTCATCTTTCGCCGCGGTTTTTTGTGCGACAAGCATGATGTGCTTGCCGCCTTCCATGGCCGCTTCGAGTGCCTTGATCGACTTCGGTCGCCCAACAAACAGCGGAATCACCATATGCGGGAACACCACGACATCCCGCAACGGGAGCAGCGGAAGCGTGATTTGTTCCGGAGGAAGGAGTTGGGTTCCTGACATTTCATTTCCCCGTGAGTGGAATCAGTTCGTTCATAAATGAGGCCAGCGGGACAAATTGCAAGCCTGTGCGTGTGGGAAAAGTGCAGTGACCCCGAAAAGAATCCGCCCTGATTAACAAGATAAACGAAAAAGCCGTTCACGTCGCCATGAACGGCTTTTTGTGAAGCTGGAAAGCCGGCTAATTTGACCCTGCCACCTTCGGTGCATCTTCGTAAATCAGAAGTGGCTTGCCATCGTTATCAATGACATTGTCATCGATGATGATCTTACTAACACCTTTCATTGCGGGTAACTCGTACATCACATCCAGCAGCGCCTGCTCAAGAATGGAGCGCAATCCACGCGCGCCGGTCTTGCGCCGGATCGCCTTGCGGGCGACAGCCTGAAGCGCAGCCGGACGGATCTCCAGCTCAACGTGCTCCATGGCGAAGAGTTTGTGATATTGCTTGACCAGCGCATTCTTGGGTTCGACCAGAATGGTCATCAGCGCAGCTTCATCCAGCTTGCCCAACGTGGCGACAACAGGCAAACGCCCAATCAGTTCCGGAATCAGGCCAAACTTGATCAAATCTTCGGGCTCTACTTCACGCAACACTTCGCCCGCGTCCCGATCCTGCTTGCTTTTTACGCTGGCCCCAAAACCGATACCGGTTTTTTCCGTACGGTCGACAATCACTTTTTCCAGACCATCGAAGGCGCCACCACAAATGAACAGAATATTGGTGGTATCAACCTGGATGAAATCCTGATTGGGATGCTTGCGCCCCCCTTGTGGCGGCACGGACGCCATCGTACCTTCAACCAGTTTCAGGAGAGCCTGCTGAACGCCTTCACCCGACACGTCACGGGTGATCGACGGGTTGTCCGATTTGCGGCTGATCTTGTCGATTTCATCGATGTAAACAATGCCGCGCTGAGCCTTGTCAACTTCGTAATTACAGTTTTGCAGCAATTTCTGAATGATGTTTTCGACGTCTTCGCCCACGTAACCCGCTTCAGTCAGCGTCGTGGCATCCGCGATCACGAACGGCACGTTCAACAAACGCGCCAGTGTCTGGGCGAGCAATGTTTTGCCTGAGCCAGTTGGGCCAATGAGCAGGATATTGCTCTTGGAGAGCTCAATTTCGTCTTTTTTGTCGAGATGTTTGAGGCGCTTGTAGTGGTTGTATACAGCAACGGCAAGAATTTTTTTCGCCCGTTCCTGGCCAATCACATACTGGTCGAGTATCTCGCGGATTTCTTGTGGGCTTGGCAGATCCGACTTTGACAAGCCTAATTCGATACCGGCCCCTGCCACTTCATCACGAATAATTTCATTGCATAAATCAATGCATTCATCGCAGATGAATACCGATGGACCTGCAATAAGCTTTTTGACTTCGTGCTGGCTCTTGCCGCAAAACGAGCAGTAGAGCAGCTTTTCGCTGTTGGAACCTTTTTTGTCCGCCATGGATGTAGAGCCTCTGGACACAGGGATGACATGATACGCCGTTTGCACGGCCCTGTTTCACGATGGAGTCAGGAATGCAAAGCTGGAACGGCGTTTGCCGCAGGCGCTCAGGACGGGAGTGGTTGCTTCATTTTCACTGCGTTGCCCCGGCCCCAGACACTCCGCCAAGGCCGGCCGGCAAGCAGTTACGGGCGCTTGTGCAACACTTGATCAACAAGTCCGTATGTCTGGGCATCTTCCCCAGACATGAAATTGTCACGATCCGTATCGCGCGCAATACGCTCAACAGGTTGCCCCGTATGGTGGGACAGCATCTGGTTCAACCGCTCTTTCAAATACAGGATTTCACGCGCCTGGATTTCAATATCAGAGGCCTGGCCACGTGCGCCACCGAGCGGCTGATGGATCATGATGCGCGCGTTGGGTAGCGTAAACCGCTTGCCCTTCGCACCGGCGGCCAGAAGAAACGCGCCCATGCTTGCCGCAAGGCCCATGCAAAGCGTGGAGACGTCCGGCTTGATGAATTGCATCGTATCGTAAATGGCCATGCCAGCCGACACCGAACCACCCGGGCTGTTGATGTAAAGGCTAATGTCCTTGTCAGGATTTTCGCTTTCAAGAAACAGCAATTGCGCAACAACAAGATTGGCCGTCTGGTCATTGACTTCGCCGACCAGAAACACGAGCCGTTCCTTGAGCAGACGTGAGTAAATGTCGTATGAACGCTCACCGCGACCGCTCGTTTCCACCACGATCGGCACCAGTCCGAGCGCCTGTGCTTCGAGATCCCGCGAGGCATGGGATGTCAAAGTATCCAGTGTTTGAGCGCGAAAGGTCATGCAATGAATCCTTGTCAGGAAATAACCGGAACAGAAAAACCACGCCCGGGCTGCCATTGAACGGCTAACCCGGACGTTATTTTGCTGGCTTATGCCTGCTGTTGCTGCGCCGTTGCGCTTGCAAGTTCTTCGAAGGTAACTTCCTTGTCCGTCACGCGAGCTTTGCTGAGCACGAAATCGACAACGTTAGCCTCAACGACGTAGGCTTCCATTTCAGCCAGGCGCTGCTGGTCGGAATAATACCAGCGGACCACTTCTTTCGGATCTTCGTAGCTTTTGGCAAATTCATCTACTTCAGCACGAATCTGCTCTGGCCTCGCCTGCAGATTATTGGCCTTGACCAGCTCTGCCAGCACAAGACCCAGCTTCACGCGGCGCTCGGCTTGTTCCTTGAACATCTCGGCGGGGATCGGCGCATCGGCTGCATTAGGTACGCCGCGCTGCGTCAAATCCTGACGCGTCATCTCGACCAGGCGCTGCTGGTCCTGCTCCACCAGAGACTTCGGCACGTCAAGTTCGGCGATCTTCAACAGGGCATCCATCACCTGATTCTTGGCCAGAACCTGCGTCCGGCGGCGCGCTTCGCGTTCAAGATTATCCTTGATTTCAGCGCGCATTTTGCTCAGGTCACCATCCGCCACGCCGAGCGATTTGGCGAAATCAGCGTCGATTTCAGGCAAATGCGGCCATTCGATTTTTTTCATCGTGACGGTAAACTGGGCCGTTTTACCAGCCACGTCTTTACCGTGATAATCGTCAGGGAACTTCAGGTCAAATTCCCGAACCTCGCCAACCTTCAAACCGTTCGCGGCAGTTTCGAACTCGGGAAGCATCCGGCCTTCACCCAGCACGAAAGCGAAGTCTTCAGCGGTACCGCCCTGGAAAACTTCGCCGTCGATCTTGCCGACGAAATCGAGTGTGACGCGGTCACCTTCTTTTGCTGCGGTATCAGCACCGCCATCGCCATGTTGGCCCGCTTCGCCGCGCGTATGAAAATGAACACGCTGCTTGCGCAGGATCTCCAGTGTGCGGTCGATTTCAGCTTCACTAATGGTTGTCTGGGTGCGCTCGATTTCAGCGGTGGCGATATCGCCCAGCTTGACTTCGGGGTAAACCTCAAAAGTGGCATCGAAAGCGTAATCGCTTCCGGCGGCGTCTTCTTTTGGGCTAAAGCTTGGCTGACCCGCGACGCGCAGGCTTTCCGCGCGGCTGATATCAAAAAACTGCTTGCCGACCTTGTCGCTTAGCACTTCCGCCTCAACCTGCCCCGAATACTGCTGGGTCACCATCTTGAGTGGAACCTTACCCGGACGAAAGCCGGGCATGCGCACATTTTTCGCCAGTTGACGAATGCGTGAATCGATTTCCTTTTGCACAACATCCTTGGGCAAGGAAATCGTTACGCGGCGCTCCAGCTTGCCAAGATTTTCAACAACGTTAGACATGGCTTCAATCGTCCTAAAATTATTCGAGCGAATCAGTTATTTTTCCCCGTGCATCGATGCCGCTTCACATTTGCTGCGCGCCTCTCGCCACATCTCGCCACAAGTTTTCTGGGCCTGCAAGCAACACGGTTGGGGCATAAAGAGCCCAATATATTAGCAAATTATTTGCAGCCTCAGCCCTGATTCGGTTTTTTTATCTTTCTTGTCCAGCACAGCCTCGCTGTATGGAACGGGCACTGACGCACCGTGCCGGGGCCGCCAGGCGCTCGCCCAGGCAATTCTAGCGGCTAATTCTGGCTATGCGGTGTGACATATTTCACCCCCTGATCAGACTGCTAAGCTGGGCGCTCTCTCAGCAGGCTCACATCATCATCACCATTCTCCTCATTCTCCTATTACGCCCTCCCGTTCCCAGTTTCCCGGAAATCTTATGCCGAACACGTCGCACGTCCCCATCATCGTTATTGCCCCCGATTCATTCAAAGGATCACTGAGTGCAGAACAGGCAGCCAATGCCATCGCCACGGGCATTCGACGGGCGCGTGCCGATGCTGTGATCCGCATCTGCCCCATGGCAGATGGGGGAGAAGGCACACTGGACGCCCTGCTCGCCCAAGGAGGCGAGCGTCAGAACCTGAGCGTCCGGGGCGCAGCCGGTTCGACGCGTGACGCCGCAGCTGGCCTGCTTGCAAGCGGCCATGGCGTCATCGAAACCGCGGAAATCGTCGGCATAACGGATCCCATTGGCATGAGCGTGCCTGTCGAGGTTCGCAGTACAACAGGAATGGGCGACGCCATCCGGACGATGCTTGATGCGGGCGTGAGGCAATTTTTTATCGCGCTCGGCGGCAGTAGCACCAATGACGGTGGAGCGGGTCTGCTAGCCGGTCTCGGCGTGCGCTTCCTTGATGAAAATGGCAAAGCGCTTGAGCCCACGCCACAACAATTGGCGCAACTGGCACGCGTCGATATCTCGCAGTTGGACCCTCGGCTGGCTGAGGCTTCCTTTGTCGCCATGTCGGATGTTGATAATCCGCTGACCGGCGAACATGGCGCCACACTTGTGTTTGGAGCGCAAAAAGGTGTGCGTCCAGAGCAGGCAAGCGCGCTGGATACCACGCTTGCCCGCTATGCCGGCTTGCTCGAAACCGCGCTCAACCGTAGCGCTCGCAACTTGCCAGGCGCGGGTGCCGCAGGCGGGCTAGGGTTTGCGCTACATCTGCTGGGCGCGCAGTTTGAATCCGGCGCTGAAGTCGTCGCCCGGCAAACCGGGCTGGACGCAGCACTTGACGGCGCCAGTTGGCTCATCACGGGCGAAGGCCGTTCAGACCGGCAAACCTTGCATGGCAAAGCGCCGTTCGTCGCCAGCCAGCATGCGCGGGCGGCGGGCGTGCCCACCACCCTGCTCTCTGGTGCCGTTGATGCTGCTGCGCTCCCATACCTGGCCCCGTACTTTATGGGGTGCTTTTCCCCCGCACCTGGGCCTCTGTCGCTCGACACCGCACTCCGTGAAGCGGGCGCCCTGCTAGCCAATGAAGCCGAACAGCTCACTCGCCTGAAATATGGTGACAAGCCCGTCTGAACTTCGCGTGCAGCAATAAGCCGGTCCGGCTCGAACCGTCTCGGCCTCAACGCTCAACGCCAAAAAGAGGACGAGGAACGCCATGTAATCCACAGCTTGCGAATGGGTGTCAGCGCCACACGCTGATGCAGGACGCGATAGCCGTCACGCTCGATTTCATCAAGCAATGCCAGCGCCAAAGCAATCTGTGCGCGCAAAACGCCTTGGCGTTTTTGCTCTTCGGCCGGAAACGCATCACGTGCGGCAAACAAGGCATCTCGAGCCCGGGTGGCCTGAAACTGCATAAGCGCGTTAAACGCATCACTGTAGCGCCGGTTGATCAGATCGGCCGCGGTCACATTGAAGCGCTGCATTTCGTCGATGGGCAGATAAATACGTCCGCGGCGGGCATCGCTTCCCAGTTCCTCAACAAACTGCGCCAGCATCAATGCCTCGCCTGATGCGGCAGCCCAGTTGCCGGCCAAATCCGGCTCATGGGCTGTCACGCGTGCAACCAGAGTGGCGAACGTCCCGCCAACCTGGCGGAGATAGCGCTGCAAATGAGCGTAGTCGGGATACCGTGCCTGCTCGAAATCCATTGCGTATCCGGCCAGCCATGTCTGCAAAGCGGGATAGATCGTCTGACTCCCGTCAGAGTGGGCGGCAAGCGCCAGTGATACCGGATGTGTCGGAGAGCCCTCTGCCAATGCAGCCATTTCTTTTTGCCACCATGCCAGTTTGGTGCGGCCGATAGCCGGATCACTGACCTCCTTGACGCTCTCCTCGAACTCCTGCCGCAAGGCAAACAGCGCGCTCAGCAGCGGTTGATGGGCGATGGGCGCGCGCTTTAACACGTAGTAAGTGCCAGACCCTGGAGAGCCTGACTTTTGCTGGCAATATTCGTCGAAATTCACTGAAATGGACGCGCGAAGGGCAGAGAAGCAGCCATGAAGCTAACGCCTCACGTCTGAAGAGGAAGAAAATTGTAGCATCGTCTTATGCCCGACAAATGCACACAAGTGCGAATCATTCGGTTAGAATTGCGCCGATGCGTTTCTGGGTGATACTTTTATGCGCAATTTTTCAGCATAAAACGTCATTTGGAAACAAGCCGGATATCGGGCGTGGCAGCACTGCTTCGTCCGGCTGCGAGGATGGCGAAATTGGTAGACGCACCAGGTTTAGGTCCTGACGCCAGCAATGGTGTGGGGGTTCGAGTCCCCCTCCTCGCACCACTATCGCCCGGATAATCTTGGGTAAGCCCAGGTAAAAATCAGGAAAGCGGCAATCTGTCATGGGTTGCCGTTTTTTTCATTCCGCCTTTTTGCTCTCTTCGCTCTCTTTCCTCCTTCTCTCTTCTTTGCGTATTTGCCGCTATCGCGGTTACCAGTCGTTACCACACGGTTGCTGATTTCCGGATGCGTTCCCGCACTACGCGCGCAAAATCGGCAGCGGCTCAAAACGCTGCGGCAAGATTCCGGACGCATCGAGTTGCCACCACTGATCCAGCACCGTCGTGTAAAGCCGCCTGAAATCAATACTCACGGGCAAGTTTCCGTTGCCGTCCAGTTGTTCAAATACCGGCGGCGCACCGTATAACCCACCACGCACAGCGCCCCCCATCACAAAATGGGCTGAAGCCGTGCCATGGTCTGTGCCGTAATTCGAATTTTCCTGTGGCTTGCGGCCAAACTCGCTGGAACTCATCACGAGCGTTGAGTTCCAGCGATTCAGCCCGACAAGTGCAGTTCTGAGTGACGCCAAACCTTGCGCGAACTGACGTAACAGCGAGGCATGCTGTACCAGCTGGTTCTGGTGAGTATCGAAACCATTGAGCGTGAGCCGTATGGCTGCAATGTTCCGCTTTTGCCCGTCTGCCGATGGCCTGTCCTCTCGCACAAGCGAATCGAGAGCGAAGCGAATAGCATCACCGAAGACACCTGCGGGAAATGTCACCGGCCAGGCATGTTGCGCGGGAAGAAGCCCTGCAGGACAGAAGAAGCGGTGCAACGCCAGGCCATCAGAGGGGGGTACCGCACAGGTGAATGGCCCAGGTTCCGCGCTCCCAATGACCAGGCCCTCTCCCCGGTTTGCCAGTCCGAGTGCGCGAGCAAGCCAACCGTCACGCCAATACTGGTCAGCGTTCGATGCCGTATCCCAGATCTCGGCCGAACGAAAATGCGACAGGTTTGACTGCGGATAACCGACGCCTTGCACGATGGCGAGCTGCCGATCGTGCCAGACAGGTAATAAAGGCTCTAACGCAGGATGCAATGCGGTCCGCTCATCAAGAGCCAGCACTTCGGCACGTTTCAGTGCGATATTTTTGCGTAGCGCGTAATAAGCGGGGTCGGCATAAGGCACCACGCAATTCAAACCGTCATTGCCGCCCTTGAGTTCAATGAGAATCAGCAAATCAGGCTGGCGCTTGCTGTCGTTGCTGTCGTTGCTGTCGTTGCTGTCGTTACTGCCGTTGCTGTACTGCCCGCGCAATTGCAGGGCAACATCTGCCGGGTGCGGTATAGCGAACACCGGGCTGCGCCACAATGCCATGCCCCATAAAGCAGAACCCGAAAGAAAATCGCGTCGCCTCATATAGTTTTTTCACGGTATGCAGGCAGTCGCCGTCATGGCACCGCGAGCCAGGCCAATAGATGAATGTGTGAATAGGTGAATGTGAATACACGCCGGCTAATACGTGAACGGATAGCAGGCTGGATAACAGGTTTTAAGCGGGCGTTTTGCCTAGCGCTTGTAAAGATCGCGGACAGCTTCTTCTATGTGCTGACGCAAAAGACGTCGTTCATCCGGCGTCATATGCCCATCACGGTGGCGCTGATCCAGATCGGATGGAACGGTGGTTCGCGCCGGTTCCGATGCAGGGCGCGCCGGACGTCCCCGTTTGACAGGATGCTGCCGCGCATTGCCCAAGCGTTCCGCCCGTGGCTGGGCATAACTGGGTGCGGCGCTCAGGACGCCCATAAACAGACCCGCCACCACTAGCACCATGAAACCCCGGCACAAGCGCGGCCCCCCGCCTCCCTTCATCCTTTTCCCTTCATAGTGCAGCAAACCACTGCCTCGAATTCAGATATGCCAGACGTCCCTGGACAATAGCCCCCCAGCCAGCCCAACATTTTTATTACGCGAAGTATCCACCGAATAACAGCCTTCCGTAAAGAACTCTGCGTGGACATCCTTTACACCGTGGCAGTAGGACAGTAAATTTTGTAACTGGTCGTAACTGCGCAAAGTGCGCAAATAGGCCAGTCTTTCTAATCGCGTTAAGATGCCGCCTATGGAAACGAAAAACCCCTCAAAAATCCTCGTCGTTGACGACGATCCACGCCTGCGCGACCTGTTGCGCCGCTATCTCGGTGAGCAAGGTTTTAACGTTTATGTTGCGGAAAACGCACCCGCCATGAACAAGCTCTGGGTCCGCGAACGTTTCGATCTGCTGGTGCTCGACCTGATGTTGCCCGGAGAAGATGGTTTATCTATCTGTCGCCGCTTGCGTGGCAGCAACGATCTCACGCCGATCATCATGCTAACCGCCAAAGGCGAAGACATTGACCGGATCGTAGGCCTCGAAATGGGCGCTGACGATTACCTTCCCAAACCCTTCAATCCGCGCGAGCTAGTCGCCCGGATTCATGCTGTGTTGCGCCGCCAGGCGCCCGCCGAGTTGCCCGGTGCGCCATCGGAAACCACCGAAGTATTCGAGTTTGGCGAATTCTCACTTAACCTGGCGACACGCACGCTAACCAAGGCGGGGCAGGAAATTCCGCTCACCACGGGCGAGTTTTCCGTGCTTAAGGTATTTGCTCGTCAGCCAAGGCAGCCCCTCTCACGTGAAAAACTGATGGAGCTCGCGCGCGGCCGCGAATACGAAGTGTTCGATCGCAGTCTCGATGTACAAATTTCGCGCTTACGCAAACTGATTGAACCTGATCCAGGTAGTCCGCGTTTCATTCAGACTGTCTGGGGTTTGGGCTACGTGTTTATTCCTGATGGTGCGGCCTGAGCGCGCGACGGCTTTCCTGGCCCACCCTTCTCATGCGGATTGACCGGCGAATCCTGGCACTCGCGTTTGGTGGCCTTTTCTGGCGCACTTTTTTTCTGATCGCACTATTGATCGCCGTCAGCCTCGCCGCGTGGTTTCAGAGCTTTCGTGTGATCGAGCGCGAACCCCGTGCGCAGCGGGTCGCATTGCAACTCGTGGCGATTGTCAAACTCACCCGCACAGCCCTGCTTTATTCAGACCCGGACCTGCGCCGTGCCCTGTTGCAGGATCTCGAAAGCAATGAAGGCGTGCGCGTTTATCCGCGTGAAGTCACCGATAAATTTCTCCTGCAGCCTGACGAGTTGCTCAACCGTTTAATCGAACACGATATTCGCGGACGGCTCGGGGACGACACCATCATTGCCCAGTCCGTCAACGATATTCCGGGGGTATGGATCAGCTTCAAAATCGATGAGGATGATTATTGGGTAGCGCTCGACCGCGATCAGCTCGATAACGCGACCAGTCTGCAATGGGCCGGCTGGGGGGTGTTCGCGCTGGCGCTCTCGCTCTTTGGCGCAGCGTTCATCACAAGCCTTGTCAACCGGCCATTCGCCCGTCTCGCGCTGGCCGCGCGCAAGGTCGGTTCCGGGCAAGCGCCAGGGCTTTTGCCCGAACGAGGCATGGGCGTTGCCGCGGAAACCAACCGGAGCTTCAACCAGATGGTGCATGACCTCGAACAGCTCGAGGCAGATCGCGCGTTGATGCTGGCCGGTATTTCGCATGACCTGCGCACGCCGCTCGCACGTTTGCGGCTCGAAACCGAAATGAGTCCATCCGATCAGGCAACCAAAGATGCCATGACGGACGACATCGAACAAATGGACATGATCATTGGGCGCTTTCTGGATTACGCCCGCCCCGTGCAAAAAATGCTGTTGCCGGTCAATCTGTCTGAAATCGCGCACGAGCTCGCCACGCGCGTGGCGGGCGAAGACGGCATGCATCTGACAACCCGCCTCATACCCGCTGCGGTCATTGAAGCCAACGAAACAGATATGCGCCGGGTCATCGACAATCTGGTCGAAAATGCCCGCAAGTACGGGCTAAGCGAAGCCGATGGCATCGCCCACGTGACGATCGAAACCCGTGAATCGCATGCGGGCATTGAGCTCATGGTCAGCGACACGGGCCCAGGCATCCCTGAAGACCAACTGGCGTTAGTGACCCGGCCTTTTTACCGCGTGAATTCGGCTCGCACCCAGGCCAACGGCACCGGGCTAGGCATGGCCATTGTGCAAAAGCTGGTCGGCCGCTACCGCGGCACGCTTCGGCTGTCTAACCGCACAAACGGATGTGGGCTCGAAGTGTCGATCGAATTCCCGCCCGCAAAACACAGCTGAATAGCGATCGTCCCCGATTATCATTTAAAAAAACTATTGCATTAACAAAGCCAATAGAGTTATAGTTTGAACCATGCAACACGGCTCGTTACACCAAGCCGGTCGCTTAATCAGGCTGTTTCAGGCTGTTTTCCCATCACACTCAGGAGTCTTTGCATGAAAACCGTGGGCGATAAACTCGAAGCTTTCACCGTCACTGCTGCCAAGCCAGGTTTCAATCATCATGAAGAAAACGGCGTATCGGCATTTGAAGACATCACCGAACAATCATTCCCGGGCAAGTGGAAAATTATCTACTTTTACCCGAAAGACTTTACCTTCGTGTGCCCGACAGAAATCGTCGAGTTCGGCAAGCTGGCTAAAGATTTCGCGGACCGCGATGCTGTTCTGATGGGCGGCAGCGTTGACAACGAATTCGTCAAGCTGGCATGGCGCCGGGAACACAAGGATCTGGACAAGCTCAACCACTACTCGTTTGGCGACGTCAAGGGCGAACTGATCGACCAGCTCGGCGTGCGCGACAAGGAAGCCGGCGTGGCACTGCGTGCAACCTTCATCGTTGACCCAGACAACATGATCCAGCACGTGTCGGTCAATAACCTGAACGTGGGGCGCAACCCCGAAGAAGTACTGCGTATTCTCGATGGCCTGCAAACGGATGAACTCTGTCCTTGCAACCGCGCAGTCGGCGGCTCGACGCTGTAAGCATGAGGGTAAAAGCCCGTCCCGGCTTGAAAAAGCGGACGGGCTTTTTTATCGACAATCCGATAGGAGAAATCAATGGAATTCTTGTCTGCAATTAAAGATCTTGTACCCGATTACGCGAAAGATATTCGCCTGAATCTCGATGGCACGATTGCCCGCTCGTCGCTGGAAGGCTCGGATGCGGTGGGTGTCGCACTCGCCGCCGCGTTTGCCGCGAAGAGCCCGGTGCTGGTCAAGGCTATCCGTGAGGCCGGCGTGCTGTCCGCGGAAGAAATCAACGGCGCGCTGACCGCAGCGGCCCTGATGGGGATGAACAACGTCTGGTATCCGTATGTCGAGATGACGGACAACGCGGATCTGAAATCCCAGCCCGCAGGCTTGCGCATGAACGCTTACGCCTCGCATGGCGGCGTCGACAAGCGGCGCTTCGAAATGTATGCGCTGGCGGCTTCGATCATCGGCAAATGTCATTTCTGCGTGAAATCACACTTCGACACGCTGATTAACGAAGGCATGAGCTCGACACAATTGCGCGATGTGGGCCGGATTGCCTCGGTCATCAATGCCGCGGCGCAGGTCATTAGCGCCGAAGGCCAGTAAGCGGCCTCTCAGGCCAGACTCCGGACGCCAGACGCTGGGGTTCAAAGCAAAACGCCACGTGCACATGCATCACTGAACGGTGAGCTGACCACGTGGCGTCTTGTTATGTTCAGGCGCTTCTTGTCAGCAAAGCGATGGCCTGGGCTTCAATCGCTTCGCCACGTCCCAGATAGCCGAATTTTTCATTGGTCTTGGCTTTCACGTTGACGCGCTCAAGCGGCAACTGCAGATCCTCAGCCATATGGGCGCGCATCGCTTCGATATGCGGCGCGAGCTTGGGCGCCTGGGCAATCACCGTGCTATCAACGTTGACGATCGTAAAACCGGCACGACTCAAACGCGCCACGCATTCACGCAATAACACCCGGCTGTTGGCTCCCGAGAAATCTGGATCGGTATCGGGAAAATGCCGGCCAATGTCGCCTAGCCCCGCCGCGCCAAACAGCGCGTCAGTCAGCGCATGCAGCAGCACGTCGGCATCCGAATGGCCTAGCAAGCCACGCTCATAAGGAATCGTGACCCCGCCGATGATCAGTGGGCGGCCCGCCACAAGGGCATGCACGTCATATCCCTGTCCTACTCTCAGATCGATCATTTTTAGTCTGTCTCTCATGTTCAGGTGTTACGGGTTAATCAATGGGAGGATCCCGGGTGTTGCCGTTGACGCAACAACGCGTCAGCCAGATCGAAATCCTCCGGATAGGTCACCTTGAAATTGCTCAGGTTGCCTTGCACCAGTTGCGGTGCGTGCCCGAACCATTCGATGGCGCTCGCTTCGTCAGTCAGGTCATGGTTGTTTTGCTGTGCGTCCAGAATCGCCTCGCGCAACATGCCGAGCCGAAACATCTGCGGTGTCTGCGCCTGCCATAGCCCTTCGCGCGCCTCGGTCCGGGCAATCCGGCCACCGCTCCCAGGGGCGACACGCTTTAACGTATCGGCGAGTGGCAATGCCGCAATACCGCCCACGGGGTCATCCTTGAGCACCCCTATCATGTGCCGGATCAGCACAGGGGTAATGCCGGGGCGCGCCGCATCGTGCACGAGCACCCAGTCGCTTTCCAGCGCGCCGAACTCCGCCAGCGCATGCAGGCCATTGAGTACCGAGGCCTGCCGCGAAGCACCGCCACAACGGCGCACGACAAATCGCAGTCCGGCAAAACGGCGAGCATCGAAATGAGTATCGTCAGGCGCAATCACCACCAGCGTTGCGGCCAGTTCGCTACATGCGTCGAAGGCGGCCAGCGTGTGATGCAGCAGGTCGCGGCCAGCGACACTACGATATTGCTTGGGCATCGTTGCGCCCGAACGGCTGCCGCTGCCTGCACACGGAATCAGGGCAAAAAAGCGTGGAGTCACGAGGGCGAGCACCTTATGGTGTGTGAAGGACGACGAAGATCAGTGAAGGCCGGTGAAGGCCGATGAAGGTCGAATCAGGATCTTGCACTGAAACACCACGATCCAGGCCATGGTTAAAATCAAGCGCGGATTTTATAACAGCTCTTTCGCATCCTGCCCGCGACACGCGTAAACTTGCCGCTCATCTGTGAACTTCCGGCTGCCCCTCTCCCTTATGTCAGATACCGCCGCTTCATCGCAGTCCCCCTCGCCGTCTCTTTCAGCCACCGGTAGCTGTGTACCCGTGGCGCGGGTCAAAGCAGGTCAGCGTTTTGTTTTCGCGGGCGCACATGGCTCGTCCGATGCGCTGCTCATCGCCCGCTACCATCTGGCCTGGCGTGCCGAGGCGCCGCTTCTGGCGGTGATCTGCGCCAGCGCGGCCGATGCCCAGCGGCTCTCGCAAGAAATCCGCTTCTTCGCCCCCGAGGCCCGCGTACGGCTTTTGCCGGACTGGGAAACCCTGCCTTACGACACGTTTTCGCCGCACCAGGACCTGGTATCGGAGCGGCTCGCCACGCTGCACGATCTTGGCCTTGGCCGCTGCGACATCCTGCTGGTCCCTGCCACCACCGCGCTCTACCGGATGCCGCCGGCCGCGTTCATGGCCGCCTACACCTTTTCCTTCAGCCAGGGCGAGCGGCTCGACGAGGCAGCGCTCAAGGCACAGCTCACCCTGGCGGGCTACGAACACGTGAGCCAGGTCGTGCGTCCTGGCGAGTATTGCGTGCGCGGCTCGCTAATCGACCTCTTTCCCATGGGCTCGCCGCTGCCGTACCGGATCGACCTCTTCGACGACCAGGTCGATTCGATCCGTGCCTTCGATCCCGATACCCAGCGCAGCCTTTATCCCGTGCGCGACGTGCGTTTGCTGCCAGGCCGCGAGTTCCCGTTCGACGAAGCCGCGCGCACAGCGTTTCGCAGCCGCTGGCGCGAAGTATTCGAAGGCGATCCGAGCCGTGCCACGGTCTACAAGGACATCGGCAATGGCGTACCGTCAGCGGGCATCGAATATTATTTGCCGCTGTTCTTCGATGAAACCGCCACGCTTTTCCACTATCTGCCCGCGAATGCGCAACTGGTGTTCACGGGCGACATGGACACCGCCATCCGGCGCTTTACCGCTGACACGAAGCAGCGTTACAACTTTCTCTCGCATGACCGCGAGCGGCCCATTCTTGAGCCGCAGCGGCTCTTTCTTTCCGACGAAGATTTTTTTACGCTAGCCAGCCCTTTTGCCCGTCTGGTCTTGCCCGCGAACACCAGCGGCTGGGCCATGCCTTTGCCCGGGCTCGCGCTCGACCGCCACGCCGACGATCCGCTCGCGGCGTTACGCGCGTATCTGGCGACCACCTCAAACCGCGTGCTGTTTCTCGCCGAATCGGCCGGACGGCGCGAAACCATTGCCCAGTTGCTCACCGAGCATCAGTTGCGGCCCGCGTTCAGCGATAGCTACGAAGACTGGCTCACCTCCAGCGCGCCGTTTTCGCTCGGCGTGGCGCCCCTGGCAACGGGCTTTGCCCTGCCAGCCGAACATGCCGCGCTCATCACCGAAACCGAACTCTACGGGCCGCTCGCCCGCCGGGCCGGACGGCGGCGCCAGGAACAGGCGAGCAACGTCGACGCGATGGTGCGTGATCTCTCCGAGCTCAAGCTCGGTGATCCGGTCGTGCATACGCAGCATGGCATCGGCCGCTATCTCGGCCTCCTGACCATGGATCTGGGCGAAGGCGAAACCGAATTTCTGCATCTGGAATACTCGGGCGACAGCAAGCTCTATGTGCCCGTGGCGCAATTGCATGTCATTTCGCGCTACAGCGGCGCCGACCCTGAAAGCGCACCGCTGCATGCACTCGGCTCGGGCCAGTGGGACAAGGCACGGCGTAAAGCCGCCGAACAGATCCGCGATACCGCCGCCGAACTGCTCAACCTGTATGCCCGCCGCGCCGCGCGCGAGGGCCATGCATTCGCCCTCGACGAGCGCGACTACGCGAATTTCGCCGAAAGCTTCGGCTTCGAGGAAACCCCCGATCAGGCCGCGGCCATCGCCGCCGTGATTGGCGACATGACAAGTGGCAAGCCGATGGACCGGCTGGTCTGCGGCGACGTGGGCTTTGGCAAGACGGAAGTCGCCTTGCGCGCGGCCTTCATCGCCGTGATGGGCGGCAAGCAGGTGGCCCTTTTGTCGCCCACCACGCTGCTCGCGGAACAGCACACGCAAACGTTTACCGACCGTTTTTCCGACTGGCCGGTGCGCATTGCCGAACTCTCGCGCTTTAAATCGACCCGCGAAATCAACGCCTCGATCCAGCAAATCAACGAAGGCGGCGTGGACATCGTGATTGGCACGCACAAGCTGCTGTCATCGGATGTGCAGTTCAAGCGGCTCGGTCTGGTCATCATCGACGAAGAACATCGTTTTGGCGTGCGCCAGAAAGAAGCGCTGAAAGCCCTGCGCGCCGAGGTCGACGTGCTCACCCTCACCGCGACACCGATTCCGCGCACGCTGGGCATGGCGCTCGAAGGGCTGCGCGATTTCTCGGTGATTGCCACCGCGCCGCAAAAACGTCTGGCGATCAAAACCTTCGTGCGCCGCGAAGAAGAAAGCGTGATCCGCGAGGCGATGTTGCGCGAGCTTAAACGCGGCGGCCAGGTTTATTTTCTGCATAACGAAGTCGAAACCATCGAAAACCGTCGCGCCATGCTCGAGACGCTCGTTCCCGAGGCGCGGATTGCCGTCGCGCACGGCCAGATGCATGAGCGCGAACTGGAACGTGTGATGCGTGACTTCGTCGCGCAGCGCGCCAACGTGCTGTTGTGCACGACGATCATCGAAACCGGAATCGACGTGCCCAGCGCCAACACGATTTTGATTCATCGCGCCGACAAGTTCGGCCTGGCGCAGTTGCACCAGTTGCGCGGCCGCGTCGGGCGCTCGCACCACCAGGCGTATTCGTATCTGCTGGTGCACGATCCGCAAGGGCTGACCAAACAGGCGCAGCGGCGTCTGGATGCCATCCAGCAAATGGAAGAACTGGGCGCGGGTTTTTATCTGGCCATGCATGACCTCGAGATTCGCGGTACCGGTGAAGTGCTGGGCGACAAGCAATCGGGCGAGATTCACGAGATTGGCTTTCAGCTCTATACCGACATGCTGGGCGATGCCGTAAAAGCGCTCAAGGAAGGCCGCGAGCCCGATCTGAATGCCCCGCTGGCCGCCACCACCGAGATCAACCTGCACACGCCTGCCATTCTTCCGGCTGATTACTGCGGCGATGTGCAGGAACGGCTGTCGCTCTACAAGCGGCTGGCCAACTGCGAGCACGATGAGGCAATCAACGGCATCCAGGAGGAGTTGATCGACCGCTTCGGCAAGCTGCCCGCGCCGGCTCAAGCGCTAGTGGAAACCCATCGGCTGCGTCTGGTGGCCAAGCCGCTCGGCATCTCGAAGATCGATGCGGGTGAAGCCGTGATCGCGCTGCAGTTCGTGCCCAATCCGCCCGTCGACGCCATGCGCATCATCGACATGGTGCAAAAACACCGGCACATCAAGCTCGCGGGCCAGGACAAGCTGCGTATTGAAACCCGTAGCCCGGACCTGGCGATCCGGGTTGCCACGATCAAGGAAACCTTGCGCTCGCTCGGCGCGCCGCTCAAAAAAGCGGCAAGCCCGGCCTTGCGCTAAATGGCGCGACCGCATTTGACGGCGTGCCGGACAGCGGCGCGCCATTCCTGCTTCGTCTGACCTCCCGGCCCCGGAGCGGGCTAACCCGATCAGCGGTTTTTGGGTATGATCGAACGCTACGTATGCCGGAGTATCGCCATGTCCTACACTGCTGAACCCGCTCGCACCCCGTCCCCGTCCGCCCCTGCTTCTCCCGCTTCGCTGCCGTGGGTCATGCGCCTTGTTTCCATGGATACCGTCAGCCGCAATCCCAACCTGGGTTTGATCGAAACCGTGCGTGACGCCCTGCACGCACTGGGTTTGAGCGCCACGCTCACCCATGATCCGAGCGGCAAATGGGCCAACCTGTTCGCCACGATCCCCGCCCATGACGGCACCACTCACGGTGGCATCGTGCTTTCGGGGCACACGGATGTCGTGCCAGTCGATGGCCAGCAGTGGGACAGCGATCCCTTCCAGCCAGAAATTCGCGGCGACAAACTTTACGGCCGCGGCACCTGCGACATGAAGGGCTTTATCGGCGCCGCGCTGACCCTCGTGCCGGAGATGCAGCGTGCGAAGCTGGCGCGACCCATTCACCTCGCGCTCTCGTTTGACGAAGAAATCGGCTGCGTGGGCGCACCGCTGATGATCGACGACCTTCTCAGGCGCGGCGTCAAACCCGACGGCTGCATTGTGGGCGAACCCACCAGCATGCGCCCCATCGTCGCGCACAAGGGCATCAATGCTTACCAGTGCTGCGTGCGCGGCCGCGCGGCCCATTCGTCGCTGACGCCTCAGGGCGTGAATGCGATCGAATACGCCGCGCGCCTGATCTGCCATATCCGCGACATCGCCGATCAGTTTCGCGCACAAGGCCCTTTCGACGAACACTACGACATCCCGTTCAGCACGGCGCAAACCAGCCAGATCGAAGGCGGCAACTCGCTCAACACCGTGCCGGCCGAATGCCGTTTTACCTTTGAGTTCCGCAATCTGCCGACGCTCGATCCGGCCCAGATCTTTACCCGAATCGACCAGTACGTCCGCGAAACCCTTCTGCCCCAGATGCAGCGCGAACACGAAAGCGCAGCCATCGAGTTCACCCAGATCGCCGCCGCGCCAGGGCTCGATGCAGCGGAACAGGCTGCGATCACGCACCTGGTGCGCTCACTGACAGCGGACCAGAGCTCACGCAAAGTGGCTTATGGCACGGAGGCCGGTCTGTTTGCGCGGGCCGGCATTCCAAGCATCGTGTGCGGGCCGGGCGATATCCAGCAGGCGCACAAGGCAAACGAGTTCGTCGCGCTCGAACAGCTCAGCGCATGCGAACACTTCCTGCACAAGTTCATTCGCAGCATGTCGCTTGATGCCACGGGCCAGGCCGGCTAAACCCACCACCAGCGACTTCGGCTACTCCGGTTCAATTGAGCCATTTCAATTGAGCCATTTGCCTCGCCCTTCCGGCTGCGCCGCACTTTTCTTCTCTGGCTTATCTCTGGCTTAACACCATGTCCACCGCCACGGCTTTACCCCGGCACACCGATCACACCATTGACGGCGAACCGATCCCGACACTCGACGATATCGCAGCCCAGCATTTCAACCTGACCCCCTGGGTGGCGCGTACGCCTACTTTTGACCGGCTGGATTTTCCTTCGCTCGAAGACAGGCTGGTCAATTTCAAGTTCGAACTGCTTCAGGTGGGCGGTAGCTTCAAAACGCGCGGTGCGTTCACTCATCTGCTGGCGCTCGACGAACCCCAACGCAGTGCGGGCGTAACCTGCGTGTCGGGGGGCAATCATGCGGTGGCCGTGGCCTACGCGGCGATGCGGCTGGGCATTGGGGCGAAAGTCGTGCTGTTTCGCTCGGCGCATCCGGCGCGCGTGGCCTGGTGCAAGCGCTACGGCGCGGATATCGTGATCGCCGCCAACGGTCCGGAAGCATTCGACATCGTGCGCCGCATCGAAGCCGAAGAAGGCCGTTATTTTGTTCATCCGTTTAACGGTTACCGCACCGTGCTGGGCACCGCCACGCTCGGCTACGAATGGGCAACGCAAACGCCGGATCTCGATGCCGTGATCGTGCCGATCGGCGGCGGTGGGCTGGCCGCGGGCGTGGCCACGGCCTGGCGGCTCGCCAACCCCCGCATCCGTATTTATGGTGTCGAGCCAGCGCAATCCAATGCGATGGGCAAAAGCTTTGCGGCCAACCATACGGTAACGATGGGGCCGATGCATTCCATTGCGGATTCGCTCATGGCGCCGCATACCGAAGAATATAGCTACCAGTTATGCCGCAAGCATATCGACGCGCTCGTCACCGTAACGGACGATCAATTGCGCGCCAGCATGCTGACGCTGTTTAATCAGCTCAAGCTTGCTGTCGAGCCCGCCTGTGCGGCCGCCACGGCGGCACTGCTCGGGCCGCTGCGGGAAACCCTGCAAGGCAAGCGGGTCGGCGTGCTGCTATGCGGCACGCATACTGACCCTGCGACATTCGCGGCTCACACGCTTCACGCGGAAGCGATTGAGCCGGCTGCTTAAAGCCCGCTCAAGCCGCCGGGCTAGCTGAGCTCGTTGCCGTGTCAAACCTGCTATCGCGGATAAAACCCTATCCGCGATAGCAGGCGTTAGCTATCATTGCGCCACTCACTTTAACCAAGGAAACCCCATGAGCATGATTAAGGAATTCAAGGAATTCGCCCTTAAAGGCAACGTGATGGATCTGGCCGTTGGTGTGATTATTGGCGGGGCATTTTCCACCATCGTTAATTCAATCGTGAAAGACCTGATTATGCCGGTGGCCGGCCTGGTGACCGGCGGCCTCGATTTCTCCAACAAGTTTATTTTGCTGGGCCATATTCCCGACGGTTTCAAAGGTAACCCTGAATCGTATAAAGATCTGCAAACAGCAGGGGCCGCCGTGTTTGGTTACGGTTCTTTTATCACGGTAGCCATTAATTTTCTGATTCTGGCGTTCATCATTTTCCTGATGGTGAAATTCATTAATAACTTGCGCAAACCCGCGGTTGCCGAGGCGCCAGTGCCCACGGAAGATGTCCTGCTATTGCGTGAAATTCGTGATGCGCTGAAAAACACACCACGTTAAATACCCGGTACGAATGCTTTGCACACGTACTGCGCCATGGTCCGGATGAGGATGATCCTGAATGACCGGCGTGAACCCCAAAAGCCTGCCGGATTATTGTCTGGCAGGCTTTTTTAATGCCTATGCTTAGTGGTTTAACAAAAACAAAAACAGAAACAAAAACGTCGCATCTGGATATTTTTTGAAACACCCTCTCTTGCGAGATTTGCGCGTTTATGATGGCGCGTGAGCCGCTTTATCCGTTGCAGCCGAAACACCGGGGCAATGAAGGATAAGTGAAAGATCAATAGATGGCATGTAACACCTCAGCGGTAACCTGTGAAAATGCGATGTTGATTGCCATTCTTTTTCAGGCGAATTTTTTATGGCCTTTCCGAAAAAGCATGACCCGGCACAGTCGAAAACCAGCAGGTCGTATCTCGACGTACTCCGGAATTTCACGCCGCCTGGCGCAACTTGAGACCAGGATTGCCCGCGCCCGTGCAGAGGACGAGCCCGTACTCTATGCCCATGTGCTGCCCGGATCAGGCGCTTCAGGCAGTGCAAAAACTTTCGCGCTCTAGCTCCCGCGATAATCAACGGCATTCTCTGGCGCGGGTGTGGGCTTTGCCACAGGTTTGCGGCTCGCCCCATCCTGCCCGGGCAGCAACGGCGCGCGTGCCTGTTGCTTTTGCCCGGGGGGTGGCGCGCCGGGCCGGGTCCGCATCTCCGACATCAGCGCCGCGCACGGCAACGGCTGGTTATTGCTCGGCGCAATCAGCGGAATCAGTGCCGCCAGCGGATTGATCAGGCCGAGCCCGATCATTGCGCCGCCGCGCAAGGCCAGCGCCCCCGCATCGACACCCACGCGCGGGTTCTTGAACGTCCCCTTGACATACAACGGCGAGCGCAGCGAAAACACCCGAAACCCTTTTGTATGCGGATGAATACCCAGATCCATCGATTCATCGCGCAAGTTGAGATGGCCGTCGATATGGATGACAGCATCGGCCGTATCGAGCGCAAAAACACGCGAATCGAGCACGCCGTCGGTTGCGACAAAGTCAACGGCGGCGCAATTGATCTTGACGTCCCGTGAGCCAAAGAGTTTTTCGTAGACGACGTTCGCCACATTCAGCCCAGCCGCTTCCATCAGCAGGCGGCTCACCGTGCCATCGCTCACCAGCGCCTTGATCTCGCCATTCGCGGTCGCTGCCAGCGCCGCCGGAGAATTGCCGGTGGCGGACAAAGCCGCATCGCCATTGATTTCGCCCAGCGCGCTCTGCATTGTTTTGACTTCCGGCAAAAGCTGCTTGAGCTTCAGGTGACGCGCCGACGTCGAAAAGCGTCCTTTAAGCGGTGTTGCCCTGCCATCCAGATGGATCGTCGAACTCAGCGTACCGCCCGCGACGCCAAAACTGAGTGGCTCCAAAGACAGCACGCCATTGTTCATCACGACATGGGTATAGAGATTCGTCACAGGCAGGCTGGGGTCTTTGATCAGGCGTCGCCCAGTGAATTTCACGTCGGCGTCGATGGTCTTCCAGCGCTCAGTGCGAAATGCTTCGACCGGCAACACCCGCGTGCTGGGCTGGCGCACCGCATCGCCACGTTGAGCCTTGCTGGCGTTGCTGTCCGCACCGATGACCGGTGCCAGATCCGAGAATTGCAAGACGTTTGAAACCAGTTCGCCTTGCAGCAATGGGCGCGGTTTGCTGGCGGTGCGAGCGGTATAAGTCAGCGTGCCATTCAGATCGCTGCCGCCCACCCGGCCCGTAAAGTGCTCATAGCGAAACACATTGCCACTGCGCCGGAAGGTTCCGCTCAAATGACCATCCGTTGCATACGGTGGCGTATCGGGCAACGTCACCCCGGTCAGCCCATACAGATGCGCCATGCTGCGGCCTTGCAACCACAGGCGCAGATCAATCGCGCCGAGGTTGAGCGGGTCCGTCAACGTTCCCACCAGCGCGACGTGCAAATCACCCGCCGTCACATCGGCCTGCAGCGGAAAAGGCCGCCTTGCATCCTGCAATGCCAGCGCACCGCCCGTCTTGCCACTGCCAGACACCGGCTGGTGGCGGTAAGTCCCTTTGATACTCCAGCTCATCGCATAGAGCGGCGGCCTAGGCGGGGCCGATTGTTCAGCCGTGGCGGGTGGCGGCGCACTCGCGGCGGCGACACTCGCGCGGGAAGGCTGCGTCGATGATGCGGCGGATGCCGCAGACGCCGCGGCCGCACGTGCCGCGGCGGCATCGACTTGCGCGGTAAGGCGGCTCGCCCCGCGCGGGCCCACCACGCGCGCTGAAGCCGCTTGCGCAGCCTGCTCCTGGGCTTTCATCACTTCGCCTAGCGGCACGGCCTGGCCCAGCGTATCGACAACCACGCTGATATCGGTTTGCGTTTTTTTGTCGGTATAAATGACACGGCCCCTGGCAAAAGCCACATCGTGCAGTGTCAGTTTCCAGCTAGACGGCCCAGACGTTGAAGCCAGCTTGAAGGTCCAGTTATTGCGCCCATCCGCGAGCCGTTCAAGATCAATGGAGGGGTTCACCAGATTAATCGACGGAATCACAATATCGTGCGCCAGCAAGGGCAGCACTTTTACCTCGAAGTTGATCTGCTCGAACGTGGCGAAATGTTTTTGCCGTGCCCAGTCGGGGTTGGCAACGGTGATGGTTTGAGCCGAAAAGCGTGGCCAGGGCACCCAGGCCCGCCAGCCGGTCTCTTCATTGGGACGGCGCCAGGTGATTTTCAAATCGCCCTCGATGGCGAAAGGCCGGGCAATCGCCTGGCTCACCCGGTCATTGATCCATGGCCGCGCGCGGTTCCAGTCGAAAGTCAGAACAAAAATGGTGAGCGCGGCAAACAGGATCAAGATGACAAGTCCTAGCCAGCCCGCAATTTTTCCCGTTTTTTTGCTGAAGATCTGAGATACAGCCATGAGGGCTCCACTGTTGCTTCGTAGCAGGTCAATCAAGCACAGACCGTGCCCAGTTCACGCGAAGCGCGCAAGCCAACATTCAACCAGCGTCATTCAGAGGGCGGTGGCGCCAACATGGCGCCGGGTCTGTCTGGTGGGGGAAGTAACGGAGGCGCCATCAATGCAAACGCACTGTAACCACAACCACAGCGCGTAAGCACAACGCACCCAGCGCATTGATGGCTATTTTGCAAGATCGCGCCAACCTGCCCGCGCGATGCGCAGGCTAACGTCGTGCAGTCAGGGAAATCTGCGTGCCGTCATTGAGCGTCAGCGTCTTGCTACGGCCATTCGTTGGCATCGTAAAACGCACGACCTGACTGGCCGTGATGCTAGCCGGACACTTGAGCGCCTTGTCTGTCTGCTTCGCCCCGTTCGCCCCTTTTATGCCGCGTGGGGCTGGGGCTTGCGCCTGAAAACTCAACTGGACATTCGCCGTGCCATCGGCCGCCACCACCGGCGCGAGGCGTAACTGGATCTGGCGCATCATCGCCCCGTTGGCATCCAGCGCCAGCGATGCATAACCGGGGCAATCTTCGGCAACCTGTATCGCGCTGCCTGGAGGCGTCATTTTCCAGGTGTAATCGTCGGACTGGCCTGAACGGATCGCGCGGGTTTCCTGAGCATTGCCAAACTGTTTCGACGTCACTTTGACGGTATAGCGAATCGGGCCATCCGTCGACGCCTGGGAGGTAATGGTGATAGGCGGTGCGGCAAAAACCGGGGCAGTCATCGCGGCACCGGCACACACGAGGCATGCGGCCATGGAAACGGTGGAGAAGGTCAAGCAGACTCTCATACTGTCACCTCACTGTTGTCTTGCCGCACGTCGAACACATACGGCTATCGTTGTTTGGTTGTTTGGTTGTTTGCTGCCCCGTCAGTCTACGTCCAATGCGCTCGATACGGCTGTTACGGCTGTTACCCCTGTTACATACACAGCGCGCGAGACGACGTGAGTCCCGCGTTTTTAAATCTTGATCCCCGCATTCACCCAAACCATGCCGCTGGGACGCGCGCCAAGCGGCTGGCCGTTGATCGGGCGCGCATAGGAAAGACTCATGCTCGCGCGGTTATTCACGGTGTAGTTCAGCCCCACGCCCCAGCCGCTCAGATTAATGATTGGATCGACCTTGGGCGGAGCGAATTTCCTCAGGTTGCCGCGCGCACGGTCATAAAACACCTGAGCGCGCAGGCCAGTGACTTTCGGCACCGGGGCACTCAATGCCACCGATGCGACCCAACCGGAATCCGCACTTGGGATATCAGAGCTATAGCCACGGACAGCAGTGGGGCCCGCGAGCGTAAATTTTTCCACGCTATCGAGACCCTGGCTGGCCTGCTGCCCACTCCAGTTCACGTCGAGCAGCACGCCCAGGGGCAGCACCTGGGTGAAATGGGCGTTTTCCATTGCCTTGTAAAACATTCCATTTGAATCCCGGCCATAAAATTTGCTTGGGTTATAAATCCGTCCGGCTGCGGCGCCCACATCGACTTGAATCGCGTTCGGCAAACCGATCAGCGTCCCGCTGCGGCTGCCAGACAGTTGCACCCCGCCGACGATATCGGAGCGTTTGTTGCTGTCGCCAAGCGTCGAGTCGCGCATTGTTTTGTAATCGACGGTGGCGTTCAGCGAAAGCTCCTGGTTGCTTTCACGCAGCAATGGCTGGCTGGCGTACAACGAGAAGGTGTTGGCGATACCGTCGCCCTTTTCCCGGTACACGCCCCCCAGGGCGTAATTCACCCGTGCGGCGGCAAACCCGGCCCGAGCCCCTCCTACGCCAATAGGCAAATCGTAAGAAGCCCGCCCAAGCAACGTGTAGCCCCCGTTGCTATCGGTATTGAACTGGAAAATATCCGGCGCCGCATAGCCGACAACCTGGAAACGGTCACCTATTTTGAGCGGGCTGTTCACCGTGAACTGCACGCCCATGCGATTGCGTCCGGTGACGGTGGAACCCGTGTTATCCACAAACAGCGCCGTCGACAGCATCGGTGTGGCGCCCACGTCAACCGTCATCACCGACCCGCCCGGCGTCTCGCCAGCCGACAACACGGGCTCCACCGCGCCCACCCCGGGCAGGTCAGCCAGGCGGGCTACCCCGATCTGGGTTGGCTTCAGATCACCCTCGGGCGTTCCGGCGTGCCGCAAATAACGTTCAAGCACCGCATCGGAAACTCTCGAATTGTTTTTGCCAAGCGCAACACGCTCCAGGTGGCCGTGTACGACCACCATGCGAATCACCCCGTCTTTTACCTTTTGCGGCGGGATCATCGCGTAACTCAGCGCTTCGCCGCCATTGATCATCACCTCGGAAATACGTGCGGCAACGCCACGGAGTTCGTTCAGGGTCAACTCTTGTCCCTGGCTCCCCATGACAATTTCGTTCACCTTGAGCTGTAGCTCTGGAGGCACATCTTCCACGTAGATCCGCGAGATGTGAATGGCCTCACCCCCTTTATCCGGCTCCGACGCCGGTTTGGGGACGTCCAGCGGTGCGACGTCACGATTCGGACGCGGCATGTCCGGCATCATGAGGTCCGGCGTATTACGCAAAAGGGAGCCGGTATTAGGCAACACGGCCGGCACCCCGGATGGCAACGCCACCGGCCTCATGCCGGTGCTCCCGCCTGTCGCCATGCTTTGTGCATGAGCAAGAGACACACCGGATACCCCGGACACAAGCATCCAGGATGCCAAATATTTTGATGAGGTTTTCATTAACTAGACAGACCCTTGCGGGCGTGAGGGAGGCTGCGTGCCTGAACTGGACACCGATGGTCCGCAAACCACAGGCGACATGACGAAACCGGCGTTAATGACCCGGACATCCCAAACCCGTCTGGCTACGAATCACGGGGGGCTGTAAAAAACAAATCTTCATGCAAGGGAATTTCAGAAAGTAACTTGTAATTGACCGATACGAAGTATCCGAATCACATCAAATAGCTGGCTATAGGAATCCTCTTAAAGCACCGCAAAAAATACAGTTTTAATACATTTTTGCAAAATTCATGAGCATTTATCTCAATAATAGTGAAATATTTGCAAACAATTTCCGCTCTTAAAGCGGTTATGTATTTTTTGCCTCGCCATCTCATTTTTATCTTTTAGAGGCTGTTTCTGGCACCTGAGGCATATCGGTTTTCACCACATGCCGTCCTGGCGTCCGGGTTCACCCAGACGCGCAACACCTAGCCGTTACAATGGCCAACCTTGTCGCACCGTTGTCCCTATTCTTTCCCGCTGCTTTCCCACTGCTCTTTCGCCCTTCCGCCCTTCCGTCGCCCACTCCTGTCGCCATGAACCTTGTTATTCAAAGCGCCCTTCCCCTTTCCGCCTCGCATTACGCTGCCTTCGCCACGCTCGTGCCCGGCCCGCAGCGCGTCACACCCGACGCGCATGCCGTGCATATCGCAGGCGTCGAGCCCTCGCCCCCGGCTGCGTTTGTCACCTATTGCACAGCCCATGCGCTGGATTACGCTTATCTCGCGCCCGGCAGACAGCTCAGCGACTTTGGCCTCCTGGCGATGGACATGGATTCGACGCTCATCACGATCGAATGCATCGACGAAATCGCCGATTACTGTGGGCTCAAAGCAAAAGTCGCCGCCATCACCGAAGCGTCGATGCGCGGCGAAATCAAGGATTTCAGCGAGAGCCTCACGCGTCGTGTGGCGTTACTGAAAGGGCTGGAGGCAAGCGCGCTGGAACGCGTCTACGAAGAGCGCCTCACGCTGTCGCCAGGCGCTGAACAGATGCTGGCTGGCGTGCGTGCGGCGGGCCTGAAAACGCTGCTGGTTTCAGGCGGGTTCACGTTTTTTACCGAAAAGCTGCGTATCCGCCTTGGCCTCGACTTCACGCGCGCCAATACGCTTGAGATTGTCGACGGCAAGCTAACCGGGCGAGTCAGCGGAGAGATTGTCGATGCTGCGGTGAAAGCACGTACGCTGCGCGAAACCTGTGCGCAACTGGGCCTCGTCCCCGAACGCGCCATGGCGCTCGGAGACGGTTCGAACGATTTGCAGATGATGGCGGCAGCGGGTTTATCCATCGCGTTTCGCGCCAAGCCCGTGGTCCGTCACGCGGCGAGTGTCGCGTTCAATCATGTCGGGCTGGATGGCCTGCTGCGGCTCTTCTGAGGTAGAAGTAGAGGTTGAGCCGAGGCTGATTCCGCTTGGCCGGCGCTTTGACAAAACCGCCGCTCATGCGCCCTGTTCGAGCGGCTGCATGAGCGGCTGCATGAGCGGCTGCATGAGCGGTTGCATGAGCGGCTCCGGTACGCGCGTTTATCCAAGCGCCGCCAGGCTTTGCGCAATATCTTCACGCAGGTCCGCCTCATCTTCCAGGCCGATATAAAACCGCACAAGCGTGCCGCGATGAGGCCACTGCGTTTCAGTCCGCATCCTGGTGAGGTCGTAAGGCATCGCCAGACTGTGCGCGCCACCCCAGCTCCAGCCTAGCGAGAAAAGTTCAAGCGATTCGCAAAACGTATCAATCTGGGCGGCACTGTAACGTGCGTCAAACACCACCGAAAAAAGCCCGCCCGCCCCCGTGAAATCGCGTTTGAAGAACGCATGTCCCGGGCAATCGGCTAACGCGGGATGCAATACCGCGGCAATTTCAGGGCGCTGCTTGAGCCATGTGGCCAGCGCCAGGGCACTGCGGTCATGCTGGGCAAAACGCAGTTGCAGGCTCGGCAAGCTGCGCAGAACCAGCGAGCAGTCGTCGGCGGACACGCCTAGCCCCATGCGCATGCGCGCCGTCTTGAGCTGCAGATGGAGCGCCTCGTCTGCGGTAATGGTCGCGCCCATGAGCACGTCCGCGCCGCCCGACTGATACTTCGTCAGCGCCTGCACCGAGATATCCACGCCCTGTTCGAACGGCCGAAACGCCAGCCCGGCCGACCAGGTGTTATCCAGCGCCGTGATGATGTTGCGTGAGCGTGCCACTGTCGTGATCGCGCGCACATCGGGCACTTCCATCGTCACCGAACCAGGCGCTTCAAGCCAGATCAGGCGTGTATTGGGCTGAATCAGTTCAGCGATACCCGCGCCGATGAGTGGATCGTAATAGCGCACCGTCAACCCAAAATCCTGCGCGAGCCATTCGCCATGGTCACGATTGGGCGAATACACGTTATCCGGAATCAGTACATCGTCACCCGCCTTGACGAGGCCGAAATACACGTTGGAAATCGCCGCCAGCCCCGAAGGCTGAAGCAAGGCATGCTGACCACCTTCGAGCATCGCCAGACGTTGCGCCAGAACCAGCGAGGTCGGCGTGGCATGCAAGCCGTAGCGCCATTGCGCGTCGTTGCGCCAGTCGAGCGAGCGCATCGTGGCGAGATCCGGGAACACCACGGTGGAAGCCCGGGCAACCGGGACGGCAAACGATTCGAAGCCCGGCGTGAGCTGGTCTTGCGCATGCACGATGCGGGTTTGCAAACGGCGTTTCGAGGGAGGCTGGGTCATGGGAGGCACGAAGGAGAAGATGATGATGAAAAATACCGGCGTGAAAATGTAGAAGCGTCGTAGGGGCGTGGAAAAAACAAAAACGAAGCGCGAATGATCGGGTTATTGAGGGGATGGCCGGGATTCATGACAAATCCGCCATACCTCTTCCCAAATCCGCCACACCCCTTCCTAAATATCTGATTTTAATGCAAATTTAATGGCTTGGCCGAGTGCCAGAACGAAACGCCGCAGTTCTGGCAGATCATCCCCCGTAAGCGCATTGCCGATCAATGAACGAAGGAGATACTCTCATGAGAGCATTCGTACGCTATGTGGCAGGAGCCTGGTTCGCCGTTTCTGGTTTGTTTGCCGCCTGTTCCGTGTGCCTGGCCGCCACTCCGATCGACCGGGTCCAAAAGATCGGTGTGCAAGTGAATATCGATACCTTCACGGCTAGCGATGCGTTCCGAATCAAGCGAACCGGTTTTGACTTCGTGCGCTTCGGGGTCTGGGAGCACGCCTTGAACAAGGTGGAATATCGGCAGGAGATCACGGAAGCGTTTGCCTATGCTCGTGCCGTTGGTTTGCCGGTACTCGTGACCGTCCGCTCGATCAATGCGCTCGTGCCTGAGACGGCTTCAGGGGCACAGCAAGAAGAAATGTTGCAGGCAGCAGGCTTCAAACTTGCCTCAATAGCTGGGGATCTCGCGCATGCCTTTGGCCATGATCTGCTGGCTATCGAACTCTGGAACGAGCCGGATGTCGCCGCATATTGGCCAACCGGCAATGTGACGCAGACTTTCCAGCCTTATATGCGCGCGGTTTGCGCAGCCCTTCAAGCCCAATCGCTGCGCGTACCCGTCATCGGCTTTGCGTTCTCCCGGCCGCCGGATCTGGGCGCTACCGCAGCCACGCTATCGCAGCAAATGGCACCGTTGACAAACTGTCTGAATGGCTTCTCATACCATGCGTACAGCATGACCCAGGAACAGGTCAAAGCATCCAACGTCAATATTCAGTCTCGTTACCGGCTGCCCGCGCTGATTACCGAGTGGGGGTGGTCATCGGATGTGGCGAACGATCCCTGGCAGCAAGCCCAGGAGGTCGGCAATTTCCTCGACTGGATCAGGACGACAGGCACACCGGTCGTTTCCCTCTACACGTGGAAGGATTCGACGACCGGCTCCCTGCGCGAGCGCAACTTCGGTCTCGTCACCGCGCAGGGCGCGGCCAAGCCTGCGCTGAACGTCGTAGCGAATGCCTTGCGCTACCGCTACTACCGCAATCCGATGATGCCCATCGACAATTCGCGCACGAAGATGGCTCCGAGAGACTGATCCCGCTCCGGCATCGCCCTCAGGTATGTCAATGAATCAATGAATCAATGAATCAATGAATTGCCGCCTGTGGAGCTGGCGTGTCACGCACGTTTTTGCCGCGCATCGCCACGCGTTCGGCATACGCTGTTTGCACGGCCAGCAGCGTTGCCGAGAATAGCGCGACACTCGACAAATGGCGTGGATAGCTGCCAAGGTCGGGTTCGAACAGCATCGATACCGCGGCATGACCGATCAGCAGGCACGCCAGCATGTCGTAGCGCTGCAGTGCGCGGCGCTCGGCGCGGCTTCGCGCGTGCAGGGCGGCCCAGAGCGCAGTCCAGATGAACGCTTGCAAACCAAACTCCTTGACTCCGGCTTCGAACACGATCGGCATGTTCAGCCGAGCGAGCGAGTACAGATAATTCGCACTGAAATTCACGAACGAATCGGGTGGGAACGGGTTGTAGAACGCGGTGCGCGCGCCGAACGGCGAACCGTAGATGAGGTAATCGACCGCCGCGTCGCGCGGAGATCCGAGTGCGTAGTACACGGTATCCGGCAGCAGGAAGACCGCAACCGGGATCGCTATCAAGAGCAGCAACTTCATGCGCGCCCCGCCGAGGCGAAACACAAACGCCACGATGGCTATGGCCAGGATCAGCGCGTAGTAGCTGCGCACGATAGCCGCATAGGCGCCGTATAGGACGATGGCCGTAATGGTCGCCTGGTGCCATGAAAAACGGTGCGCGGTACGCGCGATCACAATCGAAATCAGCACGACGAGCGTGTCCTTGCTGGCGACGAACAAATTGAAGAACACGCAGACGCCGAGCAGCACGATGCAAATAGCGAGCGCGCCCACCCGGCGCGTCATGCGCAGCATCATCCAGACGAACACGGCACCAATGCTGCCCACGAACACCTTCGTTCCCACGTCGCCGAGCGCGCCGTAGAACTTGCCGACGGTATCGAACGTCGAGCCTTCGTAGGAGTTCGAGCCGCCAATCTGCGCCTGGATCTTGTCGGCATCGCGGAAGATGAATTCCGGCAGCACGGCACTGCCGGCGGCGAACAGTGCGAGGTAGCCGAGCACAGCGGCGGTGGCGAACGCACGGCTCACGCCTTCGCTCAATTGCGGGCCTTTTGCAAACAGGCTATGCAGCATAGGCTTGCTCTGGCAGAGGCTTGGGCCGCTGGGCGCGCATAACGACGCTGGCCAGCGCCAGCGCTATCGCCATGCTGGCGGTGAGGTGCGCAAGCGCCGCTCCCGTCACGCCGAGCCAGACCATCAGGCCCCACGCGGCCGGGGCGCACAGCACGACGATCGCGGCCATCGCGGCGGCGACCCGGCCGCCGACCCGCAAAGCGACTGCAGCGGCCCACATCACATCGCAGAGTGAACGCAGGACGAACGACACCAGCAAAATGCCGAGCCCGGCCGTATCGGCTCGGCTCGCGCGTTCGTGGGCGAGCGTGTAGAGCAGCGGGCTCGCGGCGAGGATCGCAGCCGAGATGGCGAGCGTCAGCGCCGCTGCGGCAAGCATCATGCGTTGCAGCAGCGCGCGGAATTCGCCGGGCGATGCGTGGCAGGCCTGCACGAGCCGGGGGGCGCCAATCGCGGTGATGCTCGCAAACGCAAGCGTCTGCACAGCATTCGCAATCGACCAGGCGAACACATAGCGGCCAAGCGCCGTGGGATCGAGCACGCCTGAGGCCACGAAACGCTCGAGATATTGCAAGAGCGACAGCAATGTGACGGCGGCAAAAAACGGCAAGCCGTGCCGCCAGATCGACAACACATCGGCCCGCAAGCGGGACGGCTGTGTGTGTCTGTCCTGCTGCTCGCGCAGGCCTGATCGTACGAGCGTCATTCTTGCTCGCACGATCAGGCATCCCGCTGCGAGGACAACGCCAACATTGGCCGCGAACCATAGCGCGAAAACACTTTCTATGGTCTGCAGGGTGCCCAGCAGCAAGCCCGCGATAGCGATTGAAGCCCAGGCGCCCGTACGCACGAACAGCAGTACGGAAGCCGCTGCTGCGCGATGCAACGAAAACACGTAACTGTTCGCCTCGAGCGCCGCGTGTTCCGAGAGCGCAACCAGCGCGACGCCCCATAAGAGTGGCGCATGCAAGCCGATACGGGCCGAAAGTCCAAACGAAAGCGCCAGTGCAATAGCCCCGCACAACACCAGATACAGTGCGGCATAGAGCACCGCTAGGACGCCAGAAACGCGAATGGCAACAAGCGGCTCAGGACCGCTCAAGCGCCGGTTGATTTCGGCACTAAAACCGAGCCCCAGCAATTTCGAGGAGACAACGGAAACGGCAATGGCTAGCCCATAGGCACCGACGGCATCGAACCCGAGCTTGCGGGCAATGACGATCGTCAGGGCAAACTTGAACGCGAGCGACGCGCAGCGAAGAATCAGCCGGAACAGCAAGGGCACACCGTCAGCGAGGCGCATGTTCAGCACGCACAGGTGCTGCGGAGCACCTCGACAAGGGTATGACGCTGCCGCCGGAGATGGGCGAGCCCAAGGCTTGCCGCGTGCCAGAAGTTGGCGGCGGCATCAGGCGCGAACAACGTGGCAGCGACTTGCCCGGCATTGAAATCGGCAGCATTGACGACCCAACCGGGAACCCCGAGATCGGCATAGGCGCCGAACCCTTTGCGTTCGTAGCTCAGATGGAACGCAGGGACGCCGTGCAGCACCGCCTCCAGCGCGCCATGCAGGCGGACCGAAACGACAGCGTCCGGCCGGTCGGTCTCAAGCAGCGTCTTGAGTGTCGGCAGCGGCCCCTCGATACCGATGCGTCGGCAATAAGCGCCATCATCGTTACCGCGTCCGCTGCTTTGCAAGGCGATGCTCAGCCGGCACGATGCGCTGAGCGTTTGCCTCAAGGCGTTCGTCGCATTCAGGTAGCGCTCGTGCTGCGTCTGACTCCAGTTAGGGGCGGCGCGCAACACCAGTGCGACGTGCGCCATGTGTGAGCGAGTGGCCCGGGCGGCCTCGCGCAGGATGTGCTCGCCACGGTTAGCGAAATCGAGCACAGCGAGATCGGCCGCGCGCTGCGTGTTCACGTTATCGCGCAAGAATTCGGCGGACCGGTCGTCACGCACGAACACGGCGGAAAGCCCCGCGAGCAGCGGTGCAAGGTGTCCGGCAAGCGGTCCCTGGGGCAGCACGGGTCCGATGCTTTGCGGCAGATAGACGGCGGGCTTGCCGCTGGCTCTGGCGGCGCGCAGTTGCACCAGATGTCCTGCGTGGAGCTTGAGTATTTCGGTCGCGCTGCGCGAGCGCAAATATCCGCCGCCGACGCCCACGATCAAATCGGCGCTATCGAGCAGCCGATACAGCGTATGAAGCTCGGCGTTGACGCCGGCCATGGCGGGCGGCAGCAGCGCCGAGGCCGCGGTCGCTAGCCGGCGCCAGCCTTGCTGCGCCAATACCGGCGCCGGATAAACATGGGCATGTGCGCCAAACGAACCCGGATCAGCGGCGACGATCGAGACGCGCACGTCGGGGCCGAATGCCTCCTGCAACAGCGCGACGGAGAGATCGACAAGCAAGCCGTCGCCAGAATTGCGGGTGCTATAGGCATGCAGCAAAACAATGTGAGGTGCAGCAGTCATACGGTGGGCTCCAGCAGGCTCTGGTACAGCGTGAGAGTTCGATCGACCATGGCTTCGACGCCAAAGTGTTCGTGCGCGGCTTTGCAGTTCGTGCTCATTTGCTGGCGCAAACCCTCGTTCGTAGCAAGCTCGGCGATAGCCCGCTCCAGCTCGCCTGTATCGTCTTCGTTCGAGACAACGAGGCCCACGTGCCACGCCTCGATCAGCTCTGCGGCGCCCGCGACGCGGGTTGCGACAATGGGCACGCCCGCTGCAATCGCTTCAAGGCAGACATAAGGGAAGCCTTCGTAACGGCTCGGCAACACGAGCATGTCGAATGCCGAAAAATAGCGGCGAGCGTCGGTCAGTGCGCCAGGTACCCGCACATTTTTCGGTATGGAGCCGTTTGCGAGGCCAGCCGCGGCGGCAAAATCGCCGGGGCCGATCACCACGAACTGCAGGCGATCCGCAAAGCGATGTTCGAGCGCCTGTGCGATCTGTGCCAGACGGTCCACACCTTTCTGGAAATCGAGCCGTCCGACAAATCCCACCACGATTGCATCGTGCCGCAAGCCGAGCGCGCGGCGCGCGCTGTCGCAAGGCAGCAGCGGCGCGGTGTCCACGCCATTGGGAATCGTAGCGATCCGCCCGGACGGAATGTGCAGGACGCGATGCAGATGTTGCGCCTCATGTTCGGACACCGCGACGATACGATTCGAACGAAAACGCCCGAGCAGCGCTTCGATGGCGCCATAGAAGCTGCGCTGGAACCTCGGCAGATAGGGGTTCAGCGTATACACAGCGTGCGGTGTATAGACGTTCTGCCATGAGCCTGGGCAAAGCCTGCCGAGTACGCCAGCTTTCGAACTATGGCTGTGGACGATGTCTGGGCGGATGCGGCGCAGGCAATGCAGCACCTGCATGAACGAACGCGCATCGCGCCAGCCGACACTGCGGTGCATGTCAATCGCATGAAACGACGCGCATTGCGCGACGACCTGCGCATCGAGAATCGTGGCATCGAAGCGCGGGCCGCGCGGGACGATCAAGTGCACGTCGATGCCTCCACGTGCGCACAACTCGCGGATCAGGTCAGCCAGGTGCACAGCGATGCCGCCAGCGGCCGCTTCCGTCAACAGAACGACGCGCAACCTTGTGGTGGGTGAGTTCACATTCATGGGCTCTCCTTGCCCGCGTGGCGACGGCCGGCACGGACAGCAGCGATAAGGTTACGCAGGCTGAAGCCGGCTCTCACCTGCGCGGGTGCGGTGTCGTAGTCATACGCCACCGGGCGATAGTTACCGAACTTCGAGCGGAACGCGAAGCGCTTCGAACGCAGACGCACGCCGTTCAGGATGACGCCATCAACCGTGGCGCCATGGCGCGCGAGCCTGCTACAGGCTTCAGTGAGCTCACCGGCCACCGTAATGCCGCAGCGCGCGGCGAGCAGGATCACACCGGCGAGACCGGCGAGTTCGAGCGCATCACCGGCCGCGAGCACGGGGGGCGCATCGATGATGACGACGTCGTAGTTCGTCGCCATGCCGGCGAGTGCATGGCGTATTCGCTCAGGCACACCCTCGTTCGACGCGGCCGTCGATGCACCGGCAACTGAGAGAAAATCCAGCGTGCCGGACGTCCCGGCGTTGCATCGAGCAACCATGACGTTGCCGCGAAAGCGCAGATTTTTCACCTGTATTTTGTCATCCTGATGACGTTCATCGCTGAAGTAACGATGCAGTTCACCGTGATAGGCATCGCTGTCCACGAGCAGAACACGCCGGTTCCAAGCGGCAAACGCGGCGGCAAGATGCATGGACAGAAACGATGCGCCAGCGCCTGGCGCAGGCGAGGCAATCAGCACGACATTGCGGCCCGCCGCATGCAGCATTGGCATGAGTTGCGTACTGAGTTCACGAAGGCTGTCGAGTGCGGCATCGTGCAATATGGCGCGCCGCCGTGAGCGGCGTGCTCGCCCAACGTCCGGAACGCTCGCCAGCACGTGCAACCCGGTATGACGTTTGATCTGCGTGGCCGACACGAGGCCACCAAACAGAAAGTCGCGGGCGAACGACAGCGCGATACCGGCGACGACACCCGCCATCGCCGCAGCAGCGACGATCATCGTACGTTTGGGCCGCACGGAATCCTCAGGAACGGTCGAGGCATCGACTATCCGGACGTTGCCGTTCATGCCGGCTTTGACGAGTTCGAGCTGCTGCGCGTTGGTAAGCAACGTTGTGTACAGGTTGCGGGCTGTCTGCGTATCGAGCCACAAACGCGATAAATCCTGCTCAAGCGCTGGCATGAGGTCGATTTTGCGGCGCAACGCGCTGCGTTCGCTCTCGAGTGCCTTGATTTGCGTATCTAATGCAACCAGGTCCGGGTGCGTCGAGGCGAACGTCGCCGAAACCGCGGTGCGCTTTTGCCGCAGATCGAGAAGTTTGGCTTCGATAACCGTGACGTTTTGCAGCATCAGGCGCGCCTCCTCCTTCACGTCGACGGACCCGCTCGCCGAACGCAGATGCGTATAGCGGTTCTCCGCGTTGTCAAACTGGTTCTTGAGCGACGGTAGCGTCTTGTAGATGAACTTGAGTGACTGCCCTGCTTCGGCCGATTTGCGTTCGATGTTCTGGCGAATATAAACGTTGGCGATTTCCTTGAGCAGCGTGCTGACTTCCTGTGGATCGGGGCCGCGCAGTGTTGCGATGAACACGCCGGACTGCTTGATCTGTTCCTGAACGGTCAAGCGATTTTGAATGCGCTGAATGGTTTTCCAGCTGGAATCCCGAACCAGGGAAAAGCGTGTACCGGACAGCGCGTCGAAGCGTTCCACCTCGAGGACGAGCGGGCCAAACGGCGTAGGGAACCGTTCAAGCCGGCCGAGGACACCGGTCAACGAGGCATCGAGATCGCGTCCGGAGAGCCGATAGCGATTGCCAGGAAGCACCGTCAACGTGAAGTGCTTGCCCTCGAGCGGCGCCGGTACCTCGAAGCGCTTGACCGTGGCGCACTCGCTGCCCCACGCATACCCGCCGATTCCCAGAAACCTTGGCACATGGATGCCGTTGGCATAGCGCGCCACGAATCCGCCAATCAAGGGAAATCGTTTCGGCTGCACGCGAACGAAACTTTGCAGCGTTTCTGCCGCCCGCGAAACGACAAGCCGCGAGGCAAACACCTGGGTTTCCGCGGTCGTTGTCGATTTGAGATCGAACAGTGACGAGACGTCGCCAAGCAGGCTACGCGAGGCCCAGGTATTGTCGCCATCGTCGACCTGAATCATGGTGCTGGCCTGATATTGCGGCTCGGCCAGCAACGCGTAGAACGCGGCGCACACAGTGAAAACCGCAGCCGTGAGCGCGATGCGCCAGCGCTGATCGACGAGCGAATCGAGCACACCGATGAGGTCGATATCGTCGTCCGGGGTCCTCGCAGCGGGAGGCGGTGCATCCGTATCACCCTGCATCGGTGTTTTGTCCGAAGCGGCATTTCGGTCAATCCGCGACATGGGATCCCAAAGCGCCCGCGTTGAAGGCCGGTAACATCAGCCTCAGAACGCGACTAAAGCGCACGAGGTCACCGCTCCCGACATACACGACATCCTTCGGTTGCAGCTCGAACTGGCCGGCGAGAACCATCGCCACAGGCGAGCGGCTATCGAGGCGAAACACATGCGGTGTGGCGGCGGAACCGCGGATCACAAAAAGCTGGCTCGCGTCGACGGTGTCGAGGTCGAGGCTATGCGCCTGAAGCAGCGCGTCGCCAAGCGTGAGCCGGCCGTATTGATCGGGCAATGCGAGCACGGGATGCCTGACTTCGCCGATCACGTAGACGGCGCTATCGCTACGCGACGGGACACGCAGAATGTCGCCGGGAGCAAGGATCAGGTGTGCCGGATCTTCGCCATTGTCGAGCATGCGTGCAAGGTTCGCCGGATAGGATCGACCACCGCGAACGATGACAATCCGGCTACTGTCGGCCTCCACGGCAAGGCCGCCTGCGCGGCTGATGGCCTCGGGCAGCGTCATGGCGACATCGTTGAACGGGTATCCGCCTGGCGAGCGGACCGCACCGATCACGTGGATATACCGCGCACGAAACGATGCGATGCGTACCGTGACTTGCGGCTTGCGAAAGAACTTCGACAGTGCGCTGGCAAGCCGCGCATCGGCCTGATCGGGCCGCAATCCCGCAACGCGAACGGACCCCGCATAGGGAAATTGCACATTCCCGTTGTGATCGACAGCGAACCCGGCCACCGGGTCTGCCGCACCCTGCGAGCTGGGACGCGTCCCGTTGCTTGCAGCAACCAGCTCGGGGTGATCCCACACGGTGATTTGAAGCACATCGCCTGGGCCGATGATGTAAGCCGCATCGGCTCGCTCAAGCGGCTCAGCCTGCCTCGTGGCAAGTACTTGCGCTTGCGCCTCCTCATGTAGCCGGTCGATAACGCTGGCGTCGATGTTGATAAACGGAACCGCAGCCTGTGCGGCTGGCGGGCTTGCGCCGCCTCCTGCCGCAGCGGGTGTATCCGTCGTATCCATTCTCATGCCTGGCGCAAGACCGCACGCAGCCAGTAAAAAAACGATCGCAAGCAGCAAAAAACGTGCACGGAAATGGCAATGGCAATGGCAATGGCAATGGCAATAGTCAACGTAAGGAGTCATGCAACCATCCACTCAATACGCACCCGAATGCCTGAAGCCGTTGACGACAGTCGCCACGATGATGCGCAAGTCCAACGTAAATGACCAATTACGGATGTAGTAGAGATCGTATTCGACACGGCGGCGCATCTTGTCGACATGCTCGGTCTCGCCGCGCAGGCCGTTGATCTGCGCCCATCCCGTGATGCCGGGCTTGATGCGGTAACGCTGCATGTAATCGATCACCGACGGACGGTAAAACTCGTCGTGTTCGATAGCGTGAGGCCGCGGTCCAACCACCGACATTTCGCCACGCAACACATTCAGGAACTGCGGCAGCTCATCGAGACTCGTGCGGCGCAGGAAGCGGCCGACGGGTGTGACACGCACGTCGTTGCGCGTTGCCTGGGTCACGACACCGGGGCCATCTGCGTGGACACACATCGTGCGGAACTTATAGATCTTGAAGACCTTTCCGCCCAAGGTCTTGCGTTTTTGACGGAAGAAAACCGGTCCTGGCGACGAGAGCTTGATGGCTGAGGCAATGGCGCCAAACAGCGGCAAAAGCATAACGAGCACGGTGGCAGCGAAAACACGATCGAACAGCACTTTGATCCACCGGTCACGCAGCGACATCGGTGGCGCGGTCAGATTGATGTCGGACGAGCCTCCCATGCCAAAGAGACCGGGATCGAACACGGCAACGCCGGTGACATCCGGCATGAGCCGGATGTCGACGAGATCGTCACGAAACTCCTTGAGCACACTGTAGATCGCGTTCATCTGGGCAAGAGGCAGCACGACCCAGATTTCCTGGATGCCGGCCTTACGGATTTGCCGTGCGCACTCGCCCAGTGCGGTGGGCTTTTTTCGCTCGCCTATGCGGTGCGAGGTGCTGGACGAGTACATGTCAAACACGGTTGGCAAAGAGGCATCCAGCGCGGACGGGCGCAACATCTCGTTGACCAGTTGGTGGTAGCGCGCGCCATAACCCAAAACTGCCACCTTCTTTTTAGTCGGCGGTGCGCCGAAGTCTCCGCGAGCGCGCGTCGAAGAAAGACACAGACGCAGGATGACGAGTCCAACTGCGGCGGCAGCACTCCAGCAAGCAAACCATAAATCGTATGACGACGGGACTTGCCAGATCATCGTGGCAAGGCCGAAACAGGTGAATTGCATGGCGATCCAGGCAGCCGGCGCACGCAGGACGAATATCGCGCGGTTTTGACCACGAGCGGGCCGATAGGCACCGGCCAGGAACAGTGCGAGAAGCGCACTCTCGACAGCGAACACGATGACTGCGGTGTGAGAGATCACAGGCCACGCAGCCTCGGGCACGACGATTGATGCAACCAGTGCGCCGATGAATATCACGCTGAGATCCAGCAATGGGACCAACGCGCCATAACTCACGATCATGTCCGCCTCCATGCGCCTAATTTTCAATATGAACTACTTATGAATTCAGTGAACACTAAAAGATTTTTTTATTATTGTCTAACGAATACTTGTTATTTTCATAATAAGTTTTTGCTTATGTTTTATGCATTTTTTTGAATATGTTTTATGCATCATGAAATTATTCTAATTGGATTTTATTCAAGATGGATAGTTTATTTGCGATTGGGTTGATATTTATCAGGCAGTCCACTGCGGGGTTGAGATTTACCTTAATGAAAGTGTTTTTTGATATGGCCAGGAGTAGACTGCAAATGCAGCATACGAAATAAGAAATGCGAAATGCCTGGATTATCTGGAGCTCGAAATGATGCATTTTTGTCAATGACTGACTGACAGGAACAGCATTTTCGCTCTATAAGGCATATAAATATTTTCGAATCAGAGTGGGAATCGGGGGAAATCATGTCGATCATTTATCGAATGAATTGCCAATGGAACATCAAACTTGCTGTAAAGCGCCGCAAGGCACGCAAACGGATCAGCGAACTGACGGCATCAATGTTTGTCGCACTTCTATCGAATTCGGCTGGCGGCGCCGATCTTGTAGAGACGCTCGGCGTTTTCAATCCTCTCAACAACGATCAAAAAGCCGGTGCGACACGAGTGGTAAACGGCGATCACGTAACGCTTGTCGGGCCCGCACAATTCCAGACCGGCGATGTGGGTTTCGGTAGCGTCTTGCTCACGCAACTGCTCGCGGCAGGCCGCATTCTTTCCGGCAACGAATATCTTGACCCGGCGAGCTCGCTAGCAAGCACGCTTTCTCTCGGCGCCCGGATGAACATCACGGTGCCCGACCCGGTCACCGGCACACAGAAAGTCATCTCCGTGAACGATTCGGTGAAGTTCGTGCCCAGTACGACCGCGAATCAGACCGGCGCAGCCTGGTACGACGTGAAGGGACAGCAATACATCGACCTGCGCGTGGGTACGGTCGAGGCGAGCGGCGGTAGCCTCGACGTGAACATCGGCGATGGAGCCAAGCCATCGACGGATGCTGCGAATAACTTCTCCGTCGTGGCGAAGCAGTCCGCGCTGTTCGAGGCAATCGGCACCGGCAATGCGGACAGCACAGTGACCTGGAACGCACCACACGCGGGTATCCGCTTCGTGTCCACCATACCGCCGACCCAAACCGGCGTGGGACAAAGCCAGGTGTTGAACCAGGCGACCTATCGCGGCACATTCACGGCCTTCGACAAATCGGTTCGCACCGTCAACAACGCCGCCGATCTCAAGGTCTATAACCAATGGCTGATTGGCCAAGCCCAGGCCGGCCGCATTACGACCCAGGCGCAATACGACGCCGCGTTCAATCAGGCCGTGACCCTGGCCACCCGGACCATCACGTTTTCAAACACGCTGGATTCCAGCGACGAGGTGTTAGCGCCGCTCGGCATAGCCGCGGTGATCCATGCAACAGGCGCCCGCGCCACGGCGCGGGTGGCCGAAGGGGCCCATCTGGATGTCAGCTCCGCAGGCCGTTCCACCACGGGCCAAGGTGGCGTGCTGTTCGGCGAAAACTCCGCAACAGTGATCAACGATGGGCAAATCTCCGTAACCACAACCGGGTCCGGACGAACCGGGACGGCCATCAACGTTTTGAGCGCTAGCCGGGGCATCAATAACGGTGTAATCAACAGCGGCTTTTTCGCGGCAGACAGCAACCCCACGTCGGCACAAATCGCGGCCACACTGGCGCTTGCAGCGACTGCGAGCGGTGCGGCTACGACGTTCGAAAACAACGGCATCATCAACGGTGCAGGCAATCCCACGGCTGGCAGCATGGCACGCACGATGGTGTTGCAGATCGATAACGGCGCCTCGGGCACGAACAACGGCACAGTCAACATCGGCGTGAGTCCTCATCGCACGAAGGCCGAACTGGACGGCGCGCTCGTCACTTCGGCGAACTTTGTCAATACGGAAACCGGCACGATGTATATCGGGCGTGGCCCGCAGTACGACGTGAAAAACCCTGAGGCCGTGGAGGCCGTGCGCCTGGACAGCAAATCGCCGCTCGTCGGCATTTATGCAAGCGGCCCGCGTGCCAACGTGCAAAATGCCGGCGAAATCGTGAGCGGCACGCTAACCGAGAATGTGCGCGCGATGCAGATCGTCAACAATGCGAAGGGAGTCAATAGCGGCCACATTGCGTTGAACGGTTCCGGCATCGACACACCATCGGAAAACGTTGGCATGCTCGTCAACGGCACCGCGTATGCCTCGAACACGGGAGTGATCGATCTGAACGGTATCAACAGCATCGGCATCAAGGCGGTGCAAACGGAGGCCGTGCAGTCGAATGTGGTGTCGTCCGGAACGGTCAATGTAAAAGGTCATCTGGATCCCAAGTCGGGCACGCGCAATTTCGGCATCTGGGCGGAAGGCACCAATGCGGTCGCCACGATCGCTGGCGGAGTAGTCCGTCTGAGCGGTAACGGCGGCATCGGCATTCACGCTCGTGACGGTGGCAAAGTGCTCATCAACCGCGGCAGCGTCGATTTCGTTTCCGGCGAGCAGCAGATCGGTTTCTTTGCCTACGGCCTGCGTGCGAACATCGCAATTGACTCGGCGCCCGTGGCTGGGCTCGAGGTCGAAACGAAAAACTCGGTGCTGTTTCGCATCGAGAATGGCGCAACCATCGGCAACTCGGCGAAAGCGAGGCTGATCGCATCCGGCCCCGGCGCGACGATACTCCAGGCAAGCGGCACGGGAACAGCCGTCGATTTGACCGGCTGGGACATGCTGGTGTCCGGCAGCGGGGGCACGGCCGTGAGCCTGGATGGCGGAGCTTCCGGCCGCATCGACGGTACAGCAAAGCTCTCGCTAGGCGATAACACACGCTTTGCCGTCGTCGACAACAACAAATACGATTTGAACGGCAACGTGACCGGCACCGGCAATACGTCGTTTACGAACGCGGCGGATCTCAACCTTACCGGTGCACGCGACGTAACCGCATTCGTGCTGAAAAACGGCGCGCAACTTGCCACGAGCGGCTCCATTCACGTGGCGCACGGCACAGGCATCGATATCAGCGGTGCAGGTTCGGTGGTCACGCCGGGGACAGACGGCGTGCGAGGCGCAGTCACGGTCGACGGCGGCGTTGCCGGTATTCGCGTAAGCGACAACGCGAGCCTGACCACGGCGGGCTCCGTCACGGTCGATCATGGCGCCGCCGCGCTGCTGGTCGAAGCGGACGCCGGCGCGGTCTCGCTCGACGCCAACACGCATTTGACTAGCCGTGACGCCGGGTATGGCCAACTGATCGTGAATCGCAGCACGACGAACCGCGTGCTAGTCAACGGCGCAACGCTGGAAATGCAAGGCGCGGGGGCCGCCTTGCTGTTCGGCAGCGGGCTCGATGCCGCATCGTACGGAACGGTGCTCGTGTCGAGCGCATCGGCCGGCAAAGGCATCGCCATTTCCAGCGCAACCGGTAGCTTGAGCGAGACCGATGCCAACACAACCCTTGATGGCAACTGGAACATACGTGTCACAGGAAACGGCAGCGGCGTGTTCGCCAACACCACGGGAGACGTGGCGCTGAACGGTCCGAGCCTCAGCCTGAGCGGCACAGAAGCCGCCACCGGCGTGAATGTCGCGGCAGCGCGCAGCTTGACGATCGGCGCGAACAGCACGTTGCAGTCGGATAATCCCAACGCAGTCCTGATTTCGGGCGGCCCGCGCACGCTGACGAATGCTGGCGCGCTCGTCGCCGCTACCGCTGATGCGCTCGCCATCGATCTGAACGATACGGGGCATGCGTTCGTCAACGCGGCGGGCGGCAGCATTACCGGCGAAGTGCGCCTTGGCAATGGCACGAACACCGCACGTCTGGAAAGCGGCAGTGTATTGAACGGCACGCTCGTCGGTGGCACGAACGACGACACAGTGATCGTTCGTGACCGCGCGAGCTTCTCATCGATCGACGGCGGCGCAGCGGGCTTCGATACGCTGGTGTTCGACGGCGCGCACTACACCTACGACAACGCGAATGCGATCCGCCGCTTCGACACCGTGCGTCTGACGGACCGGGCAGAGGTCGTCTTGAAGCACGCCCTGGCCAGCACGCGCGACGGTACCCACATGAGTGCGATCGAGATCGACGGCGGGAGCACGCTGTTCGTGTTACCCACGTCGGTCGCTGATTCCGGCTACGAACTGAACAACCGCCTGCTCGGTGCGGGAACGGTCACAACCGATACGCAAGGGCATGCGTTCCGTTTTGGCGCCGCGAACGCAGCGGATACGGGAGCGGGCTTTACGGGCACGCTGAGGCTTCGCAATGGCACGTTCGATGTGAGCGGCGACAATACATCGGCATTGCGCAGCGGCATGCTCGAAACCGGTACGAAAGGTATCGTCACAGTTGGAGAAGGCATACCCCGTATCGGCGGACTGGCGTTCAGCGGTGGCACCGTGGTGCTCAATGCACGGATTCCCGATAGCGCGACAGCCCAGGCATTGCTCGAAACCGGCACAGTCGATGCGAGCGGCATTGGCGACATTCGCGTCGATATTCCGGCGTCGTATCTGCCAAACATACCCGGCACGCCCAATACCGCGGGGCTTCTCGAACAGGATGACCACTCGATCGGCGTGAAGCTCGTGCATGCCGACCACACGGTGGGCAGCGGCGGAGCGCTCACGCTCCGCGATAGCTTGGGCAACATCGTCTCGGCGGCCCGGACGATCGACATCGAGCAGGACGGCCATCTCGTCGCAAAGGGAACGTACGACTACCGCATGACGACCGCGCCCGACGACGGGTTGTATGTGAACTACGGTCTCAACCGTGTCGAACTTCAGCAGGACCATGCGCTCACGCTCACTCCAGCGCCAGGGGCAAGCGGCGCGGCGGCCGACATGTCGGCACGTCTGACCGGGGACGGCGGCATTGTCATCGATACGGACGCGAGCGTGTCGCTCTCGAATGCGGCCAATAGTTATCGTGGTGCGACGACGGTGCGCTCCGGCCGCCTGGTGCTCGCCGCCAACGATGCGCTCGGACAAACCGCGAGCCTGGGCCTCACCAGCGGCACGGGTGCGCACCTCGGCGGCTATGCGCAGACGATCGGCAAGCTCGATAGCCAGGCAGGCTCGACGCTCGACTTCGGTGGTGGGCAATTGACGCTCGCGGACGGCGGCGTTTCGGTGGGCACGTTGACGGGCACGGGCACGCTCGTCGTGGCGGGCGGCCAGCTCGACATCGCCGGAGCCAATCCCGCGCTTTCGGTGGCCACGACGATCGCCGGAAACGCGATCGTCGCGCTCGATAACGTGGGCGGCCTCGGTACCGCGAGCATCGCCAATATGGGCCGCCTCATGTTGAGCGGTGTCGCGGGGGCATTCTCGAACACGCTCGCGGGAGCGGGCACGGTGCAGTTGGCGAACGGCGCCGATGTCGCCATCACGACTGACAATAGCGCGTTTTCGGGCGTGTTCCAGATCGATCCGGGCACAACGCTGTCTGCCGACGGCCACACGCGCCTGGGTAGCGCCGCGCTTGAGAATGCCGGTACTGTCCGGCTCGATACGGCGAGCGACTGGACGCTGAACAACCCGATCGGCGGAAACGGCAATCTCGTCAAGACTGGCGCAGGCCGACTGACCGTAGGCAGCTCGCAGAGCTACACCGGCGAGACGCAAGTACTCGATGGCACGCTGATCGTCGGCAACGATGCCCTGTCGCCGATGCAGCGGACGATGCGAGAACACGCGTCCTCGAATCTGGGCGTGGCGGCTCCCGTCACGCTTGGCGGTGCGCTGGCGGGAACCGTGCGCGTGGCTTCGTCGGGCACCCTGTCGGGCACGGGCGTTGTCAGCGGCGCGGTCGTCAACGAAGGCGCGATAGCCGCGCTCAACGCCCTGCCCGGCTCGGGTACGAGCGCGGCGAGCACGCTGACGCTGCAGAGTCATCTCGACAATCGTGGCGTGATCCAGCTCGCAGGCTTGAGGGGCATAAGCGGAAACGTGTTGCACGTCGGCGGCAATTATTCGGGCAACGGTGGCCACGTCGTGTTGCGCTCAACGCTCAATGACGGCGGTGCGCTTGCGAATCAGCAGACCGACCGCTTGCTGATCGAGGCCAATGCAAGCGGCACCACCCTGCTGACCATTATTCCCGCAGGAGCCGGCGCGCTCACGGACACCAACCGCAACGGCCTGGCCAATGCCAACGAGGGCATCTCAGTCGTGCAGGTCGCGGGTAGCAGCACGCCCAATGCCTTCTCACTCAAGAACGGATACGTTGCAGGCGGGGCCTACCGTTACGAACTCTTCAGTTTTGCGCCCAATGCGAGTGATGCCGGGCAACGGCTCGTCGACGGCACGGGCAACGCTTACTGGGACTACCGGCTCGCCAACGTCTACATCACCCCCAATGGAGACACGGGGACGACAGGGGACGCGGGAGATAAGGGGGACAAAGGGGATAAGGGAGACAAAGGCAAGGAGACACCAGCGGACCACTCTCAGCAGCGGGCCGCGCTGGTGCCTCAGGTGCCGGGGTACATCGCGCTACCCACCGCGTGGCAGGGCTACCTCTATGACACGCTTGGCGATTTGCACGAACGGCTGGGCGAGATTCGCAGCGACCGCTTCGACCACGCCGGACACCACTCGATCGAAGCCTTCGCACGCGTGCTGGGCGCCGACGAACGCTACCGGACGAACCGCTCGTTCATGCAGTACGGCTTCAACTTCGACCAGAACTACGGCGGCGTGCAGTTCGGCGGCAACTTCTACACGCGGCACATGGACGATTCGTCGCTGCGCATAGGCGCGGCGGCAACATTCGGTGCGGCTAACGTGCAGGTGAATGCGCCGGATGGCAACAGTCATTCGAACTACAACAGCACCGGGCTCGCCTGGATCGCTACGTATCAGCACCGCAGCGGTTTCTATGTCGACGGCGTGCTCAAGGGCGACCGGATGTGGAGCAACACGTCCGCGGGCGCGCAGGACGAGACCGGCGCGACCAAGGGATGGGGCTGGGCCGCATCGCTCGAAGCGGGCTATCCGTTCAGGTTTGGCAAGCGCCTGTTCGCCGAGCCGCAAGTGCAGATCAACTATCTCGGCACACAGCTTGCGTCGTTCAACGATGCCAAGGGGCTCCCGGTGAGCTATGGCAGCACTCACGGTGTGCTCGGCCGGGTAGGCGGGCGCTTCGGACACGATGGCGAGAGCCGCCACGGGCCATGGTCGGCTTATCTGAAGGCCGATCTGCTGTTGCGCGGCGGTGCGGCGCCGATTGTGCAGGTTGGGGGCACCGGTTTCATTGGGGGAGCGCTACGCGAAGCGTGGCAAGCCGGCCTGGGCTTCAACGGCATGATCGCCAAGGGCACCAGCCTGTATCTGAATGCGGTCTATCTGGGCGGCCCCGGCTCGGGAGGCTACATGACAGGCGTAAAGGGCGACCTGGGACTCCGCAAGAAGTTCTAGTAGCGGCGGCGGATGCCGCCGCGCGTGCCGCTTGAACGGCTATGCGATGCCCTATAAAAATGGATTCCCCATTCGACTCGACTAGTTGGGCCGAGACATCGTGGAGTCGTGGAGTCGTGGATTTTTAGCGAATCTCGGCCAGCCCTCTTTTTTTATTCGCCCGTGCTGAGATTGCTGACACCACTCACGGGACGAGCCCCCACAGCCGCTGCAGCCCCTGCCTTCACCGGTTGTAAAACAAAGGGCTCGGGTTCGGAGTCATCGGGATTCATCCGCGTGCCCGTCAGCGAGCCATCAGCGGCAAACGTGCCCACCCAGTTGCCGGTGATATGAGTGCCATCGTTTGATTCTTCGGCTTCCAGCGTGGTGCCATCGCGCTCGCCAGCGATCAGGATGGTCTCGCCGGAATCGGCGAACTGGTACTCGCCGTGCACACCCGAGGGATCGTCGGTTTTCGTGCCCAGGTGCAACAGGATGCGGCGAGTGCCCAGGGTTCCGCTATAGGCCGGCAGCGCCGCAAAGGCAGGATCGGGCCGCAGGGGCTGCGCGACAGCAGACGCTGACGATGCCTCGTCGTTTTGAACAGGCACCTGATAGGCCTGCCCCAGCGGCGTGAGCCCAATGCCCGCCAGTGCCAGTAACAACCGTGCAACGGTGAGCCGCCGCGCTCGCGCGGCGCGTGAAAATCTCGCAAGAATTGGCTTCATGTATCGCTTTCTTGATCGCTTTTTTGCCGTTTTATCCATCGCATTCATCGCACCCATCGCACCCATCGCACAACAGGACAGCAAACGAATATTTCCTTTTATCCCCTACCCCGCCAGCGCCCGTTCGACTTCCTCACGCCGCGGAATAGGCGCCACCGCGCCCAGCCCCTGGGTTGACAGCGCCGCCGCGACATTCGCATAACGTGCCGCCGCGAACGGATCATCGCCCGCGATGAGGCGCGCGACGAAGGCGCCACCAAAACAGTCTCCCGCGCCCGTCGCATCGAGCGCCTTGACGGGATAGCCCGGCACCCTCCGCCGCTCATCGGGCGTGGCGACATACGCGCCCTGCTCACCGAGTTTCAGCGCCACGACACGCGGCCCCAGCGCCAGCAGAAAATCGACGATCTCATCGCATCCGGCAAGACCGGTCAGGCCCGTCACATCATCCCAGCTCGGCAGGCAGATATCGCTCTGGCGAATCGCCTCCAGCATCACCGCACGCGCCCGCGCAAGCGGCCACAGTTTGAGGCGCAAATTGGTATCGAAGCTCACGCGCACGCCATGAGCGCGTGCATGAGCCATCGCCGCCAGCATCGCATCACAGCAATTTGCGCTAAGCGCCAGGCTCACGCCCGACACATGCACGACGCGCGCGGCCGCAATGGCCTCCAGCGGCAAATCGCTCACGGCATAGCGGCTAGCCGCCGAACCCGCGCGCAAATAATCGAACCGATGCCCCGCCGCCTCATGCGAGACGAAATACACCCCCGTCGGTGCAAGCGCATCGGTGCGCACCCAGGTCGCGTCAACCCGCTCGCGCTGCCAGAGCTCGCGCAGCAAGCAGCCAAAACGATCGTCACCGAGCGCCGACACGAAGCCCGTCGCCGCCCCCTGACGGGCCGCCGCCACGCAAAAATTCGAGGTATCCCCCCCGAAACCCTGCAGGTAATGAACCCCATCCTGCGCGCACTGGTTGAACTCGACCATCGCCTCACCCAGTGCGAGGATCGCAGCAGAGGACGTCTGTTTCATCGGCTCTCCCTCGCGCTTACACCTCACCCCATAAATCATGACCATCGGCGCCGGTGATCTTCACCTGGACAAAATCGCCCGTCTTGTACCGTTTGGATGCCTTGGTGGCCGGCGCGAGATACACCACGCCGTCGATCTCAGGCGCATCCGCCGCCGTGCGGCCAATGCCGCCATCCGCACCGGTTTCATCGACCAGCACCTTGAGCGTCTGGCCGATCTTGCGGGCAATGCGCGCCGCCGAGACGGCTTCGGCCACCTCCATAAAGCGCGCCCGGCGTTCTTCACGCACGCTATCGGGCAAGGCGCCATCCAGCTCATTGGCCGTCGCCCCCTCAACCGGCGAATAGGCAAAACAGCCCACGCGATCCAGCTCGGCCTCGCGGATGAAATCGAGCAGCGTTTCGAACTGCGCTTCGGTTTCGCCGGGAAACCCAGCGATAAACGTGCTACGCACGGTCAGATCCGGACAGATCTCACGCCAGGCACGCACGCGCTCCAGCACTTTTTCCGCATTGGCCGGACGCTTCATGCGCTTGAGCACATCAGGATGAGCATGCTGAAACGGCACATCGAGATAGGGCAAAACATGGCCCTTGAGCGGACCTTGCGCCATCATCGGGATCACTTCATCGACACTCGGATACGGATAGACATAATGCAGGCGCACCCAGGCACCGTACTGCGCGGCAAGCTCGCCCAGCGCGCCGACCAGCTCGGTCATGCGGGTTCTGAGCGGCTTGCCGTTCCAGAACCCGGTGCGGTATTTCACATCGACGCCATAGGCACTCGTATCTTGCGAGATCACGAGCAACTCTTTCACGCCCGACTTGAACAGGTTTTCAGCTTCGAGCATGACTTGCGCGATAGGCCGCGAAACCAGATCACCACGCATCGACGGGATGATGCAAAACGTGCAGCGATGGTTGCAACCTTCGGAAATCTTCAGATAGGCGTAGTGACGCGGCGTGAGCTTGATGCCCGCGGGCGGCACGAGGTCGAGGAACGGATCATGAGGCCGGGGCAAATGCTTATGCACCGCCTGCATCACCTCACCCAGCGCATGCGGGCCGGTGACGGCAAGCACCTTCGGATGGACTTCTTCAATCAGCCCCGAGCCGCTTCCGCTTTTTTTCGCGCCGAGACAGCCCGTGACGATCACCTTGCCGTTTTCGGCGAGGGCTTCGCCGATTGCATCGAGGCTTTCCTGCACGGCTTCATCGATGAAACCGCAAGTGTTGACCACCACCAGGTCAGCCCCGTCGTAGGTGCCGGAGATGACGTAGCCCTCGGCGCGAAGCTGGGTGATGATTTGCTCGGAATCGACCAGGGCCTTGGGGCAACCGAGGGAAACCATACCGATACGTGGTGCTTCGGACGGGGTGACGCTGTGCGGCTTGGACATGTAGGGCTTTGGGGAATGGCGGAAAAACCGGGAGTTTACAGCTATTTACGTGACCCGGAGGGGAAACGGGGGGCATGACCACTCGAGCTGTAATTTAGCTGCACTTGCCGGCTATCTTCCGCTGTTGCTTCACATCCAGCGCAATGTCACGCATTGTCAAATTTTTACCGTTACAAAAGCTCTGGGCCGCATTGGTCATACGATACGGTTTTTACTCGTGTATGGAGGCCGAAACATGATGCGGCGTTATTTGAGCGTGGACGATCAGCCAGAAACCGGCGGCGCAATTGAGCCGTACTCGGGATCGCCAATAAGCTTTTACGGGCATTCACCGGCAAAAATAGGAGCACGGTGTTATTGCAATGCCTGCAAAAGCACGGGCGTGATCGCCAAGGCCGGAGGCCCACGTAGGCACATCCACATGAACCACGAACTCGCGTTGGATGGAGACATCTTGCTTTGCGCATGTCCGAGACCGCCGCATATGGTTGCAGGGATGATAGCAACCGCATGGTTCGACGATATGGGGGCCGGCCAGGGCGAGCAAGGCGACCACAATACCGTCCGCGAAGCAGGCCTTCCGCTGTTGTTCGACGAGCGCGCCCAGGGTGTTGGACCGGGCGCGTCCGAAGGCTATCCGTACTTCATCGAAACGACGGACGGCCGAACGTTTTCGGGCAAACTGGACGCGCACGGCCGCTTACCACGAGTCTTTACAGTGGACGCTGACAGCTACCATGTCTATTGGGGTGATGAAGCTCTTGCGAAGCAAGACGGAGCATAACCATGCCGAACAAAAAGACCCTTGTTCACACCAATACCACGCGCGAATCAGCCAAAGAAGTACACCTGCATGCCGTTCCATTTTCCGAGCTCTGGGCCGCCTACCCTGACAAGAAAGACCCGTTCGTTGATCCGAAGACCGGAGAAGTGCCACCGTACGCGGACAACCAGTGTGCAATTCGGTTAAGCATGACCCTCCATAAGGTTGGCGTAGAGATGCAATCTTTCCGCGGGGAAGGACAAATTCGTATCGATGGGAAGCGGACCGCGCTGCGTGCTCGTGAGATGGCCGACTGGTTGAAGCGGAAGCCCTTAGCGGGACTCTCCAATCCAGTCAATATCACGGGAACCGATTGGCGCAGCAAGATCGAGGGACGCACGGGAATCGTCTATTTCTCGAGCTACTGGGCACGTGATACCGACGCTCACGGACAAACCACCGGCGACCACATCGACCTTTGGAACAAGGACACACTTACATCGCCCGGAATTGGCGCGCGCCTAACTTCCTTTATGCGCTTTCGGATTGGTGTAGGGGCCGCTTGGTACTCCGACCTTGGAAAATCCAAACAAATACTTTTTTGGGAAATTAAATGAGGCGATTGCTCTCGTCGTCGCTCTATCTGATCAGCGGGCTGCTCTTTTCCGCATTGTGTGCCGTGCTGGCAAGCCGCTTGGCGATGCACTATTCCTGGCCCCTCATTTCTACCCGGTGGCACGGCTGTTGGGACACGGAACACTGCAGGGTGTCCTGGTCGGGCTACGCCGCAATTGCCTTGTTCGTTCTCGGGCCTGCCGTTGCGTGGAGCATCGCAGGCTTCGCCCAGGCACCGGGGTCTATCCGGTCCCCTGCGGTGACACTCGCACTTGTTGCCGGAACCGCGGTTTTCTACCTTGCGTACTACGCCGCGGTTTGGCCGTAACGCCGCCGGGTATCCGGACGCTTGGCGCGTCCGCGCGTCGATTCGCATCATCGTACATAAAAACGCACGATTTCCGGGCACCTCGAAACGCCTGGAATCTCACGCTACAAGGTCTGCCGGGCCGGATTGCCCCGTGTACCCAAACCTTCCTGTCAAGTGAAGCCCGGAAGCGCGGAGGGGGTGGCGATTTTCCGGTCAATGACGCACGGCCTCACGCCGCAGCCTGAACCGCCCGCGGGCGGCCTGCTAGCGATTTCGAAGGGCCTGCCGTCGCTGCAAAGCATGAGGAAGCGCACGAAGCCGACTACGGTGGACTTGTACGAAGTGTTCTGCGCGGTGCTGTATCTGCTGCGAAGCGGGCGCCAGTGGAGGATGCTTCCCCGGGAGTTGTCGAAATGGCGCACGGTGCACGGTGCATTCATACTTTGCTCAATGGAGCGAGCCCGACCCGGACGGGGTCAGCGCGCTGGAGCGGTCGTTAGAAAAACAGGTTGGCGCGGCGCAAAACAGACAGGAACGCAACGGATAGCTGACGCTATAACAGACGTGTTCGACAACGCTGTTGATCCGTCGTTTTCTAAGCTGCCTACGCGGCAGAAAACGGATCGAATCTGGCGCATTGAATACGTTGCAATTTCTAAGCTACCTACGCGGCAGCAAACTTGTGTCACGTAAGCTGCCCGCATGGATCATGTTTCTAAGCTGCCTACGCGGCAGCAAACTATTACAGGCCGTTCTCGCGGCTTTTCCGAGTTTTCTAAGTTGCCTCCGCGGCAGCAAACATGTCACGAGCTGGAGGGTCTTTTGCGCAATCTTTCTAAGCTGCCTACGCGGCAGCGAACTCGATAGTGTTGCGGATTTCCTCGCCCAGCTTTTTCTAAGCTGCCTACGCGGCAGCGAACGTGTGATCTCGCGCGCGCTATCGGCGTGATGACTTTCTAAGCTGCCTACGCGGCAGCAAACGTTTTAGCATCGCCGCTGTGTGAGTACGTGCATTTCTAAGCTGCCTACGCGGCAGCAAACCAGTGCCTTCGAACGGGTCGCGCTCATCGTCTTTTCTAAGCTGCCTACGCGGCAGCAAACCAGCGCGGCGTCGCTCGTCACGCCGGCTGGCGTTTCTAAGCTGCCTACACGGCAGCAAACTTTATGTTCCAGACGTTGTGATATCCGTACCCTTTCTAAGCTGCCTACACGGCAGCAAACCTGTTTCGACTCGGCATCATCTTTATCTGCTCTTTCTAAGCTGCCTACACGGCAGCAAACAATGCTGCCCCGCGACCCGCTTTTCTGCGAATTTTCTAAGCTGCCTACACGGCAGCAAACTATGCGGGTGCTGTTGACGCCGCCATGATTATTTTCTAAGCTGCCTACACGGCAGCAAACGAAGCCTTGGCCACTGCACGCTGAACGATATATTTCTAAGCTGCCTACACGGCAGCAAACCGCGTGGCTTCGAAAGTCGGGGATACTTTTTTTTCTAAGCTGCCTACCCGGCAGCAAACAAAACGGAAGTAATGCTCCGGCGGGAATAATCTTTCTAAGCTGCCTACACGGCAGCAAACTGATCCAGCGCTTCCACTCTTCGCTGAATTCTTTTCTAAGCTGCCTACGCGGCAGCAAACGCTGCGCGGCCGTAGTCGTTAATCCTATTAATTTTCTAAGCTGCCTACGCGGCAGCAAACTTTGAATCGTGGTCATGTTCATCTCCTGGGGATTTCTAAGCTGCCTACGCGGCAGCAAACAAGACATCGAAGCTAAATTAGAGAGCGCGGATTTTCTAAGCTGCCTACGCGGCAGCAAACGGCTACCGCGCTGTATGCGTAACAGACGAGCATTTCTAAGCTGCCTACACGGCAGCAAACCTGCTGTCGCTTCCGATTGGCTATAGCACTGCTTTCTAAGCTGCCTACACGGCAGCAAACAGGCAGTGGCGGGCGTTGACTCGCGCGTTGATTTTCTAAGCTGCCTACACGGCAGCAAACGACCACGCGCCGGCATAAACTTCAAGCGATCCTTTCTAAGCTGCCTACACGGCAGCAAACAAGAGGCCGCGCGACTGGCGGTGCTGCGACCGTTTCTAAGCTGCCTACACGGCAGCAAACGCGAAGCGGACTTGTGCAGAGCGGACTTGTACTTTCTAAGCTGCCTACACGGCAGCAAACCGCGTGGCTTCGAAAATCGGGAATACCGTTCTTTTCTAAGCTGCCTACACGGCAGCAAACGGGAAAATCGGCGATGCGGCGATTTTTGGAGCTTTCTAAGCTGCCTACGCGGCAGCAAACCCGCTACAAAGAGTCAGCTTCGCACGCGTTCTTTTCTAAGCTGCCTACGCGGCAGCAAACCAAAAAGGGGTGGGCTTTTCCAAACGATACTTTTTTTAAGCTGCCTACGCGGCAGCAAACGCTGTCGAGCGCGGAGAAAATCGTTTCGATGTTTTCTAAGCTGCCTACGCGGCAGCAAACGCCGGACTTGCACGCTTCGACAGTGCCATCGTTTTCTAAGCTGCCTACGCGGCAGCAAACCGGTTGAAGACCGGCCCGGGAAGGCGCGCTATTTTCTAAGCTGCCTACGCGGCAGCGAACGCGTAATGTATGACAGCGACGCCCAGCTTGATTTTCTAAGCTGCCTACGCGGCAGCGAACCGTAACCGCCGTCTGCACCGATTAACCCGTCCTTTCTAAGCTGCCTACGCGGCAGCGAACTTTTTTGATGCCGAGAAACCAGGCTTCGGCGGTTTCTAAGCTGCCTACGCGGCAGCGAACGGGAGGGGCAAGTATTTGCAATAAATTTCGATTTTCTAAGCTGCCTACGCGGCAGCGAACGAGAACGTTCATCATTTTTCGTCCCTCAGGCCTTTCTAAGCTGCCTACGCGGCAGCGAACGCGTTAGAACTCGTTCAAGCCTGCGGATGCGCTTTCTAAGCTGCCTACGCGGCAGCGAACGATCATCATCGCAGCGTCAGCGCAGCAGCTGCTTTCTAAGCTGCCTACGCGGCAGCGAACCGTCGATCCGGACTCGGTGGAGTATCTTGATTTTTCTAAGCTGCCTACGCGGCAGCGAACGCGACGCGCTGTCCGTCCCCGCAGAAATTCAATTTCTAAGCTGCCTACGCGGCAGCGAACACCGTTTGACGTTGACGGCGATTTGCTGACATTTTCTAAGCTGCCTACGCGGCAGCGAACGGTCATCGAGTAAATATCACATGAGAAGAACATTTCTAAGCTGCCTACGCGGCAGCAAACGGTATCGCGCGCATTAAACGTTTCTGTGAACTTTTCTAAGCTGCCTACGCGGCAGCAAACGCTCTGGTAGCCAGTTGCCGATGACGCGCTCTTTTCTAAGCTGCCTACGCGGCAGCAAACAATGAAACCGATCTCATACGCCGATATCGTGATTTCTAAGCTGCCTACGCGGCAGCAAACGAACAGATCTCACACTTTTGAAGTGGATGCTGTTTCTAAGCTGCCTACGCGGCAGCAAACCGTTCACGAACACGCTCGCGGCCATGCAGCGCTTTCTAAGCTGCCTACGCGGCAGCAAACTCCTGGGTTGCCGAGCAAATTGGATTTCAAATTTTCTAAGCTGCCTACGCGGCAGCAAACATCGAGTGCCTCGATTTTTTGCGCCGCAGCCTTTTCTAAGCTGCCTACGCGGCAGCAAACGCACACCTACGCCACCATGATGCTGATGGCAGTTTCTAAGCTGCCTACGCGGCAGCAAACGTGTGGCCGAGTATGTTGTCCCGCACATTCTTTTTCTAAGCTGCCTACGCGGCAGCAAACCCATCTTCTCGACGTGCCGCGCGACGCAGTGTTTTCTAAGCTGCCTACGCGGCAGCAAACGATCGACGTCCGCGCGATAGAGAGTGCTCGAGTTTCTAAGCTGCCTACGCGGCAGCAAACAACAGGGCGGAGCATACATGATCGACATGCTCTTTCTAAGCTGCCTACGCGGCAGCAAACCGCACAGCAAAATCACATGAAGAAACACGTAATTTCTAAGCTGCCTACGCGGCAGCAAACACAGCATGGCGATTCCGCCGATGCGCTGGATCTTTCTAAGCTGCCTACGCGGCAGCAAACATATTCACGCGCCGCCTCGCTAATGCCCGCACTTTCTAAGCTGCCTACGCGGCAGCAAACGGCAGGACTTTGAGTCGGAAACATTAATTATCTTTCTAAGCTGCCTACGCGGCAGCAAACCGGAAATAGCCCCGGTCGATATAAGTCTGGTATTTCTAAGCTGCCTACGCGGCAGCAAACAATCAGAGGTGTGACATGAACGAAATCATCAATTTCTAAGCTGCCTACGCGGCAGCAAACGCTATGGCAAGCAATGAGCGCGCGATTACCGATTTCTAAGCTGCCTACGCGGCAGCAAACTTGCCGCTGATGTTTGCGCCGCGCTAGACCTTTTTCTAAGCTGCCTACGCGGCAGCAAACGCCGCAAAGCCGCTTTTATTTGTTTCTCATTCTTTCTAAGCTGCCTACGCGGCAGCAAACCCCATTTGCGGAAGCGATGCGGCACAGTGCCATTTCTAAGCTGCCTACGCGGCAGCAAACCCGGACGCTTGAGCGCGGCCCGACGCTGCTCATTTCTAAGCTGCCTACGCGGCAGCAAACTACCCCATCTCAACCCCAACCCATTGATTATCAAAGAACATCCTCTCCCAGGCCGGAATTCCCCCAAATTTCCGGCCCACTCCTAACCCACTGATTTATATAGAAACAAACCTCCCCACAAAAAAAGGGTGGAAAAAAGGGTGGAAAAAAGGTTTGAAATCATGCGAGCGATTAAAACCACGGCACGCTCGCTCCCAGGCTCAGGCCATAACTATTGAACCGCCCCGACACCGCCCCGGTTAGCCTCGTCTCCTGCTCGACAAACAGGCAAAACGCTTGCCCGGTGCTGGCGCTGCGCAGTTGCACATAAGGCAAATCAGGCCGTCGTTCAATACTGTCAGGAATCGCCGCCGCCTGTCCGGCGGTCTCGCCCTTGCGTCGCATGCGGCGGCGGCGCAAACGTTCGGCATTGGTCTTGAACTGGCGCCGTTGCACGATACGATGCCCAGCCCCCGGTGGTACCGGCATGGCGGCGCTCAGCTTCACGTGATCGCGCATGCCCTGCAACCAGGGCTGCGTCATCAGGTGCTGCAGAGCCGTTTCACCGCCATGCAGGCGCAGCACCTGACCCAGCGAGCGCGGACCCAAACGGTATTGCGGAAAACTGATGCCGATGTCCTCGCTCCGAAGCTGCACTAGCACCCGATGCAGCTTGGCCACGAGCGCACCCAGCAGGTGCGCGTGGCTGAATTCCGGATCGGGTAGTAGCGTGATGTCGATGTAGTGGGTCGTCATGGCTGTCAGCTCGCGTCGCCGAACACCCCGCCGCGAATCAGCACGGCCATCACGAAATGCTGCTGTTCCAGCGGCGGTGTCCGGTCCTTGAGCAGCCAGTCGTCCAGCAGGGTGTAGAAGTCCAGCTTCTGCTTCGGCTGACGATAGGCTTTGCCTTGCGTCGTCACCGAGCCGTAGGGCTCCACGGCGATCGGGCCGAGTGTTTCCGGCCCCTCGTCCGCCTCGAATCCTTCGTACCAGGTATCGATGGTGCGCACGGCATTGCCGATCTTTTGCGAATGGATCGCAGCGACCTTCTGCACGTCATACAGCGTCTTGCTTTTTTTCCCGCTGTTGCCGCCCTTGTCGAGGATCAGCTCCTGCGACGGGAATACTTCCTGTCCGCGCCCCAGGCGCGCATAAGCGCTCACCTGTAACAACACATGCGCGCGTCCTGCGAGGCCTTCGGCGATCAGCGCGCCCAGCGCCTTCACCTGCGGCTCGGGTTCATCCAGGGCGCGCAGGTTCAGCGATAGCGCATCGAACGACCACGTTTGTGCGGGCTGGCCGTTCTGCAATTGCGCGACCTCCACCTGAACGCTTTCCGCGCCCATGCGATTGCGCCATAGAAAGCGTCCGTTGGCCAGATTGGCCGCATAGCGCTGGGCCAGTTCGGTGAAGCCGTGCTGCGCGACATAGTCGTTCACCACGCTCCGCAGTCTGGCTTGATACGGGGCGCTGTTACAGGCCGACGGGGTGCCCGCGCCGGCCAGCACACGCAATGTGAACTGCACTCTAAGCGTGTCGGCATCGGCGGGCAGCGTGGCGATGTCGACGGTCTGGAGGTTGGGATTTTCGATAGCGGCATCTAGCTTGGCCGGGTCCTGATCCTTCGTCTTGAGACGGTTGGAGATGGTGCCGCGCACGGATTTCTCGTCAATGCCGATCGGCGCCCAGGCGGCGGCGTTGGCGCGGTCATCCCCGCGGTCATCCCAACTCCCTGAATGGAAAACCGCATAGGAGGGGTCCAGCTTGCGCTCGAAGGCGAGGACGGAAGCAGTAGTCAATTTTTCGGACATGTCAGGTATCCTGGTAAAAAAAGAGGAAGCAAGACAACGCGATCCGGCACGGATCGCTTGTCTACGGGTCAGGCAAACTCGGCCGGATTCAGTCGAACTCAGGCAAATCGTCGGCAGCCCATGGCTCGCCTGGGCTGTGGTGCATGTAACCGCTGCGGCAGCGGTACAGGCCAGTCGCGGCGTCGGTTTCGGGCCACCACAACAGTTCGTGCAGATCGTTCAGCCGATGCGGGCTGAGCCACTGGCCGAACGAATAGACCGATTCCACGAACACGCAGGGCGTGGAGGTATCGCGCGTATTGGCGACAGCGCTGGACGGTAGCGGTTGCGTCAGTGCGGCATAGCCCACGGGGATCGGCACGGTCCAGCCAGCGCCCTTTTGCCTCGCGGGGTCCGCCCAGCGCAGCTTGCCGCCAGAACGACGTGCCGCACCGCCGGATGCTGCGCTGTCGGCTGTCTCGCCGGTATCGGTTTCGGTATCCGTCATGCATTGATGATTGAAGCGTGCCGCGTGGAGCCAGGCATCGAGCAAGGTGGCATCGGGCTGTTCGTCGCGCAATGTCCGGTGGCGCTCGGCCAGCAGATCGTCGCGCCCGACCAGCGCATAACCCGGCAGCCACTGGCGCCGCCAGCGGGTAAAGGCCTGTGCCTGATCCTCGTAGGCCTCGGGCAGCAACGCCATCCAGGGACGCGTGCGTTGTCCCGGCAAAGGGCGCTGAGGCAACAGCGTCCCACCGGCAATGCGCATGTGCGCCACGATCTCGCCAATCTGCGCGGCCCATTCGGCAAGTTGCGGGTCGGGGTCACCTGCCAGCGCCGGGCTTGCGGCCGACAACGCCTGCTGCATCACTTCCACCTGAAACACGAGCGTGATCTCCAGATGAATCCGTCCTTCTTCGACGATGGAGGCTGCGTTACCGTTCTTTTTCACGGGATTGCGCGTCAGCCGGAACGTCTTGACGTAGCCGTCCGTCACCTGCTCTTCATGGTGATGACAGATCACCCCGACCTGCTGCAGTTTCAGCGGAATGCCGGCAGCGGCAAGCTGGCGTTGCAAGGCCCACATCAGCCCGGTGAAAGCGGTGATGGAGGGAAAACCATGGGTCATGAAACTGGAAATGGCATTGGCGTTTTGCACGCGCAGATGCGGCAGGACAAGCAATGCCTGAGGTGAGGTTGTCAGGGGCGTGCTATTCATCGCTCCTCCTGCTGTGCTGTCAGTTCGTCATGGGCCTTGCGCAACGGAATGTAGGGCGCATCGAGCCGCTCGCGCATCTCGCGTAGTTGCTGCACCCAGGTGCCCTCCTCGCTCAGCAGCACCTTGCGCCATGCTCGTGATTCGTCATAGCCGACATCGGGCAAGCGGTCCTTCAACTGCCCATTCAGCCATTTGCCGAAGCGCTCGCCGATCTGGGCGGGCCAGTCCATGAACATCCAGCGGCTGGCGAAGGCGCTTTCTTCTGGCAACTCCGCTCGCAGAGGGTCGAGCCAGAGCTTCTCGTCGTCAGCCAGATCGTCAAACGCACGCTCGCGGGACCAGCCTGCGGGCTGGTCCCGCAGTTCGCCGGCATAGATGACCAGTTCGTCCACGAGCTGCTCCGTCAGGTTGCGGACCCGGTTACGGGTATCGATGTTGGGTGGTGGATTGCCCAGCAAGAACGTCTGCAATTTACGGGTGGTGGCACGCACCGAGGGCCGTGCGCCAAAAATTCGCTCGAAGATGGATTTCGCGTTGACGGGTAGAGAGTTGCGCTGGATTCGCCAGACAGGGGGCAGCGAAGCTAGCAGGTAGTTTTTGCCGCCACGTTTTTTATTGAGCCAGGAGATGTTTTGCTCGTTCTCACCGCCCATCTTCTGGACCGCGAGACCGCGATATTCGCGGTACACGCCATCGTGTGGCGCCCCGTCACGGCGGGCATGGCGCGCCAGTTTGTTGGCTTCGCCAAAATGGGCATCCTCCACTTCCTTGTACACGACCTGCGCCAGCGAGGTGGCATAGAGCGGCATGAGCAGGTAGTACTGCGCGTCGTCGGTGGCGTCGTCGCCTGTGAGCCAGTACAACTGCTTGGCAAGCACATGAGAACGGGCGCCGCCTTCGCGCGCAGCGGTCAGGCTGACCAGCGCATCGCGCAACAAGCGGGCTTCGGCGGGGTTGTCGCTGAGCGCCTGCAAGGCATCGGCGTCGTTAGCGATGAGCGCCTGTAACAGGCTGCGTCCATTGGCTTCGAGTTTCAGCAAACCGTACACGTCAAGTACAGCTGCATCGCACACCACATCAGTCGTAAAACGACTACCGAGCGCATGGCTGCCCAGTTCGTCGAGCATGGGCAAACTGGACGGTTCAACGTAGAGATTGGTCCCCTTTGCACCGGAATGGATGGGTTTGAGCGAATGCGTAACGGCCTGGATCTTTTCAACGCGTTTTGCTGCATCTGCCAGCCACACGCCGCGTTGATATTTAGCGATCAGCTTTGCTCGCTTGGGATCGTCGGGTGGGAGTTTTTCAATCCGGGTCTGGAGGCGGTCATGCAGGAAGGCGTCGATGACTGCACGGAAGCTTGAGTTGGCCCCCGTTACGGGTAAGTAGGACATCTGGGTTCCTTTAGAGCGAAATGTTCTGATACTGCCGCGACCTCTCAAAATCGCTGCGCCACTCTAACCGAACCCCTATATCAATAAAATCCTATTCAAGGTATTAATCCAGTTCTACCAAAAGTCTGCTTAACCGCTATCCCAACAAGGGCACGTTAAACATATATTTTCGAGCTGAAAATGACTGGATTATCTGTCTTGGCGTGATCAGACAGACTGTTTATAAAAATCAGCTCTCCGGTGTTAACCGCGCTCTTCTGCCGCACAGGCAGCCTCCCCTTCACTCGCTGTTGAACCCCAACAGCGGGTGAAACCTCCACCCCAAATCCGACTCCGGCAAGCTAACAGTACTGACCTCCTCCGCGCTGGCATGCAGGCTTTGCTTCTGCGTCTCGCTCCAGTGCCGCAGCCGTTCCAGCAGATCGACATGGCACCACGGGCCGATACCCGGCCCGTCCAGCTCACGATCCGGCACCCGCAACAACAGATTGCGGATATCCACATAAGGCGTTTTCCCGCGCTCGCGCCAACCGATGACGCGGTAGAGCCGCAACGCCTCCTCATCTTCCGTGGGCAGCAACACCACGTCCTCGCGTTTTCGCGGGTCATACCGGAAACGCTGGAGTTGCGGCAGCAGGCCGGTCAGCCAGAGCTGCGAGCCATGAGCGGGGTCGCGGCTATACCAGTGCCGGGTGGCATCACGTATGACAGGCGTATAGAACGCGCTGCTGTCATCGCGCGGCAGCATGGTGTCGCGCATCCGGCCTTGCTCGAGGTCGATCAGGCTACGCGACGGCTGCAGTTCGGCGGCCTGCTGGATACGCGGCTGGGCATCGACAGGCCAGTCGCCCCTGGCGCAATCGAGCTGCGGCAGCAGATCAGCCAGACGATGCCTGTACAAATGAAAACAGACCGTCGAATCCTGCCGCACCGGTTTGCCACGGTTCGGTGCGGTGGGCACCTTCCTCATTTCAAACCCCGGCTTGCAGAACACCGCTCGAGTGTCGCCATGCCGCTCGAAATAACGCAGGTTCGTCTCGAACACTTCCATGTTGGCCCGCGTCACCGGCCCTGACCGATGACGCCGCACCCGCCCCGCAAGCTGGATCAGCGAACGCATCGAGGATGGCTCGGCGATGGCCCAATCCGCGTCCCAATCGCGGCCGACTTCGCAAACCGGCGAGGCCAGCACCACGAAGAGCTGATGCGGCTCAGGATGCGCATCAAGCAACGCGCGCACCGCGGGCCGCGATAGCGCCGGATCGTCGCCCGTGCGTAACGCGCGCCGATCGAACACGGCATCGAGCTGCTCCTCGATATCCGAGCGCGCCAGCAACGGAAACTGCGAGTGATACACGCACAGGTGAAGCCTCACGCCGGGCGCGGGCGTGCCGTGCCGGTACATGGCCAGAGCGACATCGAACAGCGGGGCGATATTGGCCATGCGAATCAGGCCAAAACTCACGCGCTTGCCGCTCACCGGATCGACGCTGTGGTTCTGTTCATCCTGATGCAAGGCCCACGCGCGCTGTAACGCGAGCTGGGCGAAGGCTTCACGGCGCTCGTGCTTCCCGTATGAGGTCCACAATGTTCCGGGCAACGGCGCCAGCCTGGCGCGCCGCCGGACTTCGGCCTGGGCAAGCTGCTTGCAGCGCTTCTGCACGAAGGCGTCATGAGCATGGGCAAAACTGCCGCCATCGGCGCAATCGGCATGCGCTTGCGCGAACTCGTCCAGCCACAGACACGCGATTCGCGGGGGTTCCGCTGGCCGCTCGCCGCGATTGCGCTGGTAATGGCAGCGGCCCTCCAGATAAGCCCGATACAGACCTTGCACCAGCGCGGGCGGCAGCGTGGCCGACGACAGCAGCACGCGCGAGCCCAGCAATCCCGCCCAATGCACCAGCCGCGTGAGCGCGGGCAGATCGGCCATGTCGAAATCGTCGGGCTCGTCGAGCACCAGATCGCTGGTCATTAAGCGCAGCATCGGTGCGATCTGGCGTCCGCCGCGCAGGCTTTCCGTGGCGGGGATCAGATGATCGACCGTGCACACCAGCAACGGCGCGGCGAGCAGCGAGCGCACCTGCGCATCGTCGCTCAGCCGTTGCAGCAGCGGATGCAGCTCGTTGCCTTCGAACAGCATCTGGCCGCCTTCATCGAGCAAGGCCTGGGTGGAGGCTGAGCCGGTGGCTTCAGCCTGGGCTTCCCAGTATTCGAACAAGTCGCGGCTGGCCGCCCCGCCTACCTTGATCGCTAGCTGCTCGTCGTTCAACCCGAGGTCGCGCTGGAAACTGCGTCCGGTTTGCTGCGTGAGCGTGCGCAGGCCGATCGCAAACGCGCAGCGCAGGCCGCGTTGCGGGTCCGCCAGTGCATTCATGATGCGGGCGTTGCCAAGCGTCTTGCCACAACCGGTCGAAGCCATGTTGACGACGAATGCGCCCTGTTCGGCCGCGCGCTGGCGCACACCCGCGGCGAGATCCGCGGCTTTGTCCTGCCAATGGAAACGTGCATGGGTAGTGCGCTTCTTGAGGCCGCGATGGTTCCGCAACGCGGGCAGGCTGCGCGCGAGCGTCGGCAGCGAGCGCGCCACGAGTGAAGCATGAGCCTGCACGCCGAGCAGATGCTCATCGAGCGTTTGATTGAAAAAGGGCCCTGCGCCTTCTACGCCTCCTGTGCCTGTTCGTTGCGAATGCCCGGTGTTGCGACGCGTATTGGCGTACAGCGGATAGCCCGCATTGAGATAAGGCTTGCGCCGGGCTTCGTCCTCGATGCTGGAGTAATGGTGATCGGCCAGCATCAGGCACAGCCGCGAGACATGCATCACGAACGGATCATCCAGTGCCTTCGACATCGCCGCCTGACGTGGCAAGGCCAGCAGCTTGCGGGCGTACCGCGCGGCCTGCCCGCGCCAGGCGGCGGTGACCACTGGCAGGCCAAAAGGAAAACGCCAGTACGCGGCCACGACGGAGGGCTCCGTCTCCTCCCTGGGCTCATTCCAGTCCGCGCTGACCTGCCGGAGCAGATCCGTCAGCTCATGACTGTTGACGTTGTTCAGGTGCGCGCCGAAGCGGCACCAATGATCGTGTGTGAACCCAAGATCGGCCGCCGCGCTGTCCTGCATGCGCTGCACGGGTTTGCAAGGCATCCGGTGATGGGTCAGCACAAGCCAGGCCACGGCCTGCGCCAGCGGCGGTAACGTGGCGAACGGCAAGTGCTGTGCGGCCTGCTGATCCAGCCCATCGCGCAACAGCCGGCCTTGACGATGATCGAGCCATTGCGCTTCGAAGGCCTGGGGTTCAGCTTGGGGTTCAGCCTGGGGTTCAGCCTGCGTCTCCGCGCAGGCCGCGAGGCGGCCCAGCCAGTCGGCGTCGTCCTGGGCCTCGCCAACGAACGCCTGGAACAGCCGCACCGACACCCATTCGTGGCGATAGTGATTGCGCTCCCGCAGGCCCGGCTCGCGCAGTCGATCCTGAAACGCCTGCGTGGCCTTGCCCAGATCATGCAAGAGCGCGGCCAATGCGGTGAGCGCGCTCATCGCGGGCAGCGCGTGCCATGTGCTTTCATCCTCGGCGCGCAAGACGTCGTTCGCTGTCGTGCTGGTCGGCACCGCACCGGCTTCGTTGAACTGGCGCGCATCGCCGACGATCCACAACAACTCGCTATGGTCGCGCCCGCGAATCCAGTGACAGGCAACCGCGGTGTTCTTGCGTGCGCGCTGGCGCAACAACTTGCGTACCGTGTCGAGCCCTGCCTGGGTGATCGGTGTCTGCCAGGTCCGGTCGCCGCGCCGCTCAGCGAACTGGTCGAGGATGCGCCGGGTTTCGCTCAGCGCGCGTTTGGTGCATTGCGAGACGAACAGGACGTTCATGGCCGTGCCTGCGGCGCCTCAGCCCGTCGTGCCGTGTCGCTGGCGATAGCCTTGAGGGTGTCGATGATGAAATCCAGCGATTCATCGCGTGTCAGCGCCTCGATGCATTGACGACGGAACTGCTGCTCATCATCACCGCGCATGGCGGACAGAAAGGCTTGCGGCAAAATCACGGCGTCTTTGATGAGATCGGCCGCATCGAACACCAGGCCACCGCGCCGGGTCTTGCCATGCAGCACGGCCAGGCCATGAGGCAGGCCCAGCACCCAGGTCGCCGTGGCGCCGAGGCCGTAGCCCAGATAGTTGCCGTGATCGAGGAAACGGTTGGCGGCATCGGTGCCGCTGCCGCGCTTGGCACGCGTGAATTCGCCATAATCCACCGCATCCACGGCCAGCTTGAACAGGGCCTTGGTCAGGCGCGCTTCGTCGGTCAGCAAGCCGCTTACGTCCGGTGCGTGGGCGATCTTTGCGCCAAACTGCTGCACCAGCGCCTGCAACCGTTCGACGTCCACCGTAAAACCGGCTTCGCGCAACGCACGCGTGTTCCATGCCTGCTGCAAGCGCTGCATGCGGTACGTCTGCAACTGTTTGGCTGCGTGCAAACGCAGCGCGTCGTCAAACCAGAAGCGCACCCATGCCTGCAGATATTCGGTCGACCGGTATTCGCTTTGCGGCGACATCCATGCCACTTCGACATCGACCTCGTTCGCGCTGAACAGCGGCGTGCCGCCCCCGCCGCAAAAACCCACCAGCACCCCTGCCTTGGCCAGCTCGCGCATCGCCGCCTGGGTCACGGAGGTCCCGGTACCGAGCAGAATGCTGGTGGTGTTCGCAATGGGAATGTTCCAGTACAGGTTTCTCTTGCCGGCATCGGTCACATATTCGACGCGTCCGCCGCTTACCAGCACCCGGCAATGTTCCAGGTAATAAAGATTGGCGCGCTTCGAATGGAGAATATTCTTGAGATCCGATGCGGGTATCGCGTCCACTGGTGCTCCCGTTGTGTCTTTTTGCTCGCGGGCCAAATCGCTCGACCCGGTTGGCCCCAGGCGAACCTCGCCTCTGTCTGGCAGGCGAAGACACATTCAGCATCGGGCCCAGGTTCGCTTCGACCGGGAGCATGACACGTTCGGGGCCAGGAGACCTCCGAAGTACACCATAATGATTATTTTATGGGGGTATTCAACCAGATCTGGCTTAGCCCTCGAGGCCAAACGCCTTGTGATACGTCGCCGTGCCGTTTGCCATGGGCGCGCCGCCCAAAGCCCGCGCCATGAAATATTCGGGCGGCACGTTATCCAGCGTCAACCCCGGATGCATGGCAAAACCCAAACGGCTGTAATACGCGGGGTCGCCCAGCACCACGCAACCGTGGGCGCCAAGCTGCGTCAAGCGCTCCAGCCCGGCTTCGACAAGGGCGCGGCCAATGCCTGATTTTTGCCGCGTCGGGAGCACCGCGAGCGGCGCCAACCCGTACCAGTGTTGCAACCGGCCATTGATCTGAAGTGGTGAGAAGGCAATGTGTCCCAGCAGCACGCCTGCTTCTTCGGCAACCAGGGACAGTGTCAGCGCCCCGTGCTGCCGCAGCCCGTCGATCATGAGGGGCTCCTGGGGTTCCGGCGCATCTTGCTGCTCGCTGGAGCCGGCACGAAAAGCCGCCGCGACCAGCGCACGGATCGCTTGAATATCGTTTGCGCGCTCCGCCCGTATCAGCATCTCAACCTCTTACTTCTTGCCCGGCTCAGGATTGCGCGGCATGCCAGGCGGAAACGGAAAACCGCCAAACATCGAGCGCGTCTGAGTTTGCATCTGCTCTTGCATCTGCACGAACATGTTTTTCGACTGCTCGATGTAGCTCGTCATCATGCCCTGCATCATCGGCGCTTGCATGTTCATGAACTGCGACCAGGCTTCCGGGTTCATCGTCCGGCCCTCGTTGAGGTTTTTCGACTGATCCGCCAGCTTGTTCTGGATATCCATGAACACCTGGATGTTCTTCTCCAGATAGGTGCCCATCATGCCCTGCATCGCATGTCCGTAAAACCGGATGATCTGCGACAGCATCGGCGACGAAAACATCGGCAAGCCACCGCTTTCTTCTTCAAGAATGATCTGCAGCAGGATGCTGCGCGTGAGGTCTTCACTGCTTTTGGCATCGATGACTTTGAAAACCTCCTGATCCAGCACAAGCTGCTTGACGTCGGCCAACGTGATGTAAGTGCTGGTTTCCGTGTCATACAACCGCCGGTTGGGGTACTTTTTGATCAGCCGTTCAGCCGTGTTTCTTGTCGTTGTCATATCGCTCGCCTTAACGCATCGCTTGAAACATCACTTAGGGCACCGGTAAAAGCATGGTAAAAGCATGGAAGCGGCGCGCCTGGCTGCGCCAAAGCCGCCGCCAGAATACGCTCAGGAACTCAAGCCGTGCCAGCCGCCCACGACGGCTGGCACGGCTTGGGGCTCAGCCCATGTGCAGGCCACCATTGAGCGAAAAATCAGCGCCCGTGGCAAAACCCGACTCGTCGGATGCGAGCCACGCGACAATCGAGCCGATCTCATCAGGCTGGCCCAGACGGCGCACCGGAATGGTCGCCACGATCTTCTCCAGCACATCCTGGCGAATCGATTTCACCATGTCAGTGCCGATATAGCCTGGCGAAACCGTATTGACGGTCACGCCTTTGGTGGCAACTTCCTGGGCCAGTGACATCGTAAAACCGTGAATCCCGGCCTTGGCGGTCGAATAATTGGTCTGGCCGAACTGGCCTTTTTGCCCGTTCACCGACGAAATGCTGATGACCCGGCCCCAGCCGCGTTCCACCATGCCGTCGATGACCTGTTTCGTCACGTTGAAGAGACTCGTCAGGTTGGTGTCGATCACCGAGGTCCAGTCTTCATGTGTCATTTTGCGAAATACCACATCGCGTGTGATGCCGGCATTGTTCACCAGCACGTCGACTTCCCCGACTTCAGCCTTGACCTTGTCGAAGGCTTCGCGGGTGGAATCCCAATCGCCCACATTGCCTTCGGAGGCGATGAAATTAAAACCGAGCGTTTTTTGCTCCTCGAGCCATTTGGCGCGGCGCGGCGAATTAGGCCCGCATCCGGCGATCACCTTAAAACCCTCCGTGTGCAGCCGCTGGCAGATACTCGTACCGATACCGCCCATCCCACCTGTGACATACGCAATTCGTTGTGACATAAAACACTCCGTTATCGTTTTACGAGGCGCTGGCTAGCGCCCCTGTCTCTCATTAGTGCTTCTTTCCGTATCTTTCTGGCTTCATGCCGCTGCATCGCGGCGGGTGAGCAGCGTCAGATCCGCTCGACAGCCAGCGCCACCCCCATCCCCCCGCCGATACACAGCGAGGCGAGCGCGCGTTTTGCCTCGCGCTTTTGCATTTCATACAGCAGCGTCACCAGAATGCGGCAACCGGATGCGCCAATTGGATGGCCCAGCGCAATCGCCCCGCCGTTGACGTTGATCTTCGAGGTATCCCAGCCCATCTGCTGATGCACGGCCAGCGCTTGCGCGGCAAAGGCCTCGTTGATCTCCATCAGGTCGAGATCGTCCACGCTCCAGCCCGCGCGCTCCAGACAACGGCGCGAAGCCGGCACCGGGCCCATGCCCATCACTTTGGGATCAACGCCGGCCGCGGCATAAGCCTTGATCCGCGCCAACGGCTTAAGGCCCAGCGCCTCCGCTTTCCTGGCCGACATCACGACAACCGCCGCCGCACCGTCATTCAGGCCGGAAGCGTTGGCGGCCGTCACGGTCCCATCCTTGGCGAAAGCAGGCTTCAAACCCGCGAGGGATTCCGCCGTGACGCCGTGGCGCACGAACTCATCCGTGGCAAAACGCAAGGGGTCGCCCTTGCGTTGCGCGATCTCGACGGGCACGATTTCGTCGGCGAAACGGTTGGCCTTTTGCGCCGCTTCCGCCTTGTTTTGCGACAGTGCCGCAAACGCGTCCTGCTGCTCGCGGGTAATGCCGTATTCACGCGCCACGTTCTCAGCCGTCACGCCCATGTGGTACTGGTTATAAACGTCCCACAAGCCATCGACGATCATGCTGTCGACCAGCTTCGTGTCGCCCATGCGAAACCCCTCGCGTGAGCCTGGCAGCACGTGCGGCGACGCGCTCATGTTCTCCTCGCCACCGGCGATAACCACATCGGCGTCGCCCGCGATAATCGCGTTGGCTGCCAGCATGACGGCCTTCAGGCCCGAACCACAAACCTTGTTAATCGTCATGGCCGGCACCGTATCAGGCAAACCAGCCTTGATCAGCGCCTGGCGCGCCGGGTTTTGTCCCGACGCCGCCGTCAGCACCTGGCCCATGATGACTTCACTCACCTGTTCGGGCTTGAGCCCGGCTCGCGCCAGCGCGGCCCGAATCACGACCGCACCCAGTTCCGGCGCCGCAACCTTGGCCAGCGACCCGCCAAATTTGCCGACCGCAGTGCGGGCAGCCGATACGATCACTACATCAGTCATTGCTATTTCCTCGGGGCCTCGCAGCCAGCCACGCCGCCGCCCATTACGATTACGTTAAGAACCTGTTTGTCATGCCGCGCCCAGCGCCTTTGCACACCTGCACACCTGCACACCTGCACACCTGCACACCTGCACACCTGCACACCTGCACACCTGCACACCTGCACACCTGCATGGCTCGCCGCTTTGCGCGTCACCCTTACAGTCTGTCTACCCAGCCTGCCCGAAGCGTTTAGTCCCGCTGCTGGACATAACGCCCGGGGGCCGGTTCAAGCACCGGATACCGCGCCGAACCCAGCGTTTTGGGTTTAATCTTTTTGCCGCCGTACTGGTCGAGCCAGCGGGTCCATTCGGGCCACCAGCTGCCTGGCACGGACACGGCATCGGCCAGCCACGCTTGCGCCGAAGCCGGCAAATGCCTGGGCGCGTTTTCAAGCACCCAGTAATTGCGTTTATTTTTCGCGGGCGGATTGATGACGCCCGCGATATGCCCCGAGGCGCCCAGCACGAACTTGAGCGGCCCGCTCAGGAGCGGCGCCGAAGCATAGGCGCTGTGCCACGGCACGATATGGTCATCGCGCGAACCATAGATGAAAGTCGGCACATCGATGCGGGAAAAATCGACCGGCTCATCGCACACCGTGAGCGCACCCGGTTTGCACAGACGGTTTTCGAGGTAGGTATGGCGCAGATACCAGACGAACATCGGCCCCGGCAAGCTGGTGGAATCGCTATTCCAGTAGAGCAGATCGAAGGGCGCGGGCGTGTGGCCCTTGAGGTAGTTATCGACGACGTAATTCCATACCAGATCGTTGGGCCGCAGGAACGAGAACGTATTGGCGAACTCGATGCCGCGCATCAGGCCTGGCTTGCCGCCCTCCTTGCCGCCGATGTTGCGCTCGCGCATTTGCACATGGGCCTCGTTGACGAAGACATCGAGCACACCGGTATCGGAAAAATCGAGCATCGCCGTCAGCAGGGTCATCGATGCGGCGGGATGCGCGCCGCGCGCGGCCGCCACGGCCAGCGCAGTGGCCAGCAACGTGCCGCCGACGCAGAACCCCAGGGTGTTGACCTGTTCGCGCCCGCTCACCTCGCGCACGACATCGAGCGCGGCGAGCACACCTTCGCTCACGTAGTCATCCCAGGTTTTATGGGCCAGCGAGGCATCCGCGTTACGCCACGAAATCATGTAGACCTGATGCCCCGCCTCGAGCGCATGCACGACGAGCGAGTTTTCGGGCTGCAAATCGAGGATGTAGAACTTGTTGATGCAAGGCGGCACGATCAGGAGAGGCCGCTCGCACACTGTCGTTGTGCGCGGCGCGTACTGGATCAGCTGGATCAGGTCGTTTTCGAAGATCACCGAACCCGGCGTGTTCGCCAGATTTTTGCCCACGACAAAACCGGTTTCGTCGGTTTGCGAAATCTTGCCGCGCTGTAAATCGGCCAGCAGATTGCTCATGCCCTGACGCAGGCTTTCGCCCTGGCTGTCGAGCAGGGTTTTCTGGGCTTCTGGATTGAACGCGAAGAAGTTGCTGGGCGCCGCCGCCGCGCTCCATTGCTGGACTGCAAAACGAATCCGCTCGCGCACTTTGGGGTCGAGCTCAAGTGCATCCGCCAGCGCCTCGAGATAGCGCGTATTGAGCAAGTACCAGGCCGCCGAAAACGCGTAAGCCGGCGTGGCGCGCCAAGCCTCGGCGCTAAAGCGGCGATCTTTGAGTTCGGGGATGCTGGGCCTGGTTTGCGCGATCTGCTGCAACAACTGCAGCACCTCGCGCGAATAGTCGGCCTGCAATTGCTGCAAACGCTGCGTGGGAATCGTGGCGGTAGGCGGCACTGCGGGCGCGGCAAACATGCGCCACGCCTGCTGCCACCCTTCCAGCCATTGCTGCATGGGCAAGCCTGCCCCGGGCTGCTGCTGGGAGGATGTTGCCGATGAGGGGTCAGTGCCTGAGAAGCTTGAAGAACTTGAGGATGCAACCATGCCTGCTTATGACCGGTGAGTCTTCGTGGACAGGATGGGGACAGATTTTCTGCGCACGAAGACGATTATTCGTAGCCGCTCACGCCCTGTTTGAAGCGGAGGGAACGCTCATTCTTGCGCCCTCTGATAATGCGTGTCAATGGTTGTTCCCGATTTTGCCGCAGAGCGATTTTTTAAATTATCGTTTTCCCCCATGTCGCTCAGCAGCGGGTTGAGCGTGAGGCTAGACGAGTGGGGTCGGATGCGTTACCGCGATGCGTAGCTTCAAGCGTAATGTTTAGCGTGGCGTCTAGCTGGCAAGCCAGATCAGCGCCGCCATGCGGCCCGTGGCCTGATCGCGGCGATACGAATAAAAACGCCCGGGATCACCGACCGTGCACAGGTTGCCCCCCGTAACCCGCGTCACGCCCACGCGCAACAGCCGCAACCGGGCTAACGCAGGCAGATCAGCGAGATATTTTCCGCCTGCGCCGGGACGCGCGACGAAAGCCCGCTGCGTTGCCTCGCGCGGCACCCCCTCAGGGGCTTCACTGACGAAAGCCTCCCGCACCTCCGCCCCGACTTCAAACGCCGTGGGGCCAATGGATGGCCCAAGCCAGGCATGCAAGGCCGACGTGGGCGCTCCGGCCAGTTGCGCCACCTGCTGCGCCGTGCGCTCGAGAATGCCCGCGGCCAGCCCGCGCCAACCCGCATGCGCCGCGCCCACTGCGCGACCCGCCGCATCGCACAGCAAGACCGGCATACAATCGGCCACCATCACCGCGCACACCACACCGGGCTGGTCCGCCACACTCGCATCCGCTCGCAACAGCGGAGCCTCTTCAGCCTGCTGCAACAACGCATCCTCGGCGCGCACCACGCTCACGCCGTGAACCTGCTCCAGCCACGCCACGTTCTGCACGCCGGCACACGCCAGAAGCCGCGCGCGATTAGCCGCGACACACGCGGGATCGTCGCCCGTATGCAAGCCCAGGTTCAGCCCCCCAGGCGCTTCGCTCCCCGCTTGCCAGCGGCCATAAGGGGGCAGGCTGACGCCGCCCGCGCGCGTTGTCATGAGCGCACGCACACGCGGCGCGACCGGCCACGAGGGATAGAGCAAATCGGCTGGCGTTAGCCCAGAGGCTGTCATACCTCGTCATCCTCATCATCGAAAGCATCGTCAGTATCGTCGAATGCGCCCTCGTCCATGCCAGCCTCCGCGAAAGAGAGGTCGAATTCGCCGCAATCCGCGCGCCCTAGCCCGAGCGCCGCCGCCAGCACCGTCATATCCTCCGGGAGCTCGGCCCGCCATTGCATCGTGCGTCCCGTGCGCGGATGAACCAGCCCCAGCCGCCACGCGTGCAGCGCCTGACGCGCAAAGCCGCCGGGCAGCGGCGCGACAGAACGCTTGCCGCGTGCATGACCATATACAGGGTCGCCCAGCAAGGGGTGTCCTGTATAAGCACAATGCACCCGGATCTGATGTGTGCGCCCGGTATCCAGATCGCACTGAATCGCGGAAACCGGCTGATGCTCCCAAATTGCCGAGCCTATTCGCTGAAAATGCGTGCGCGCCGCTTTGCCTGCCGCACTCTTCACCACCGCCATGCGCGTGCGCTCGCGTGGATCGCGGCCAATCGGCGCCTCGATCGTGCCGCTCGCGGGCATGTTGCCCCACACCAGCGCGAGATAACGGCGCTTCACCGTGCGCGCCTGCAACTGGCGTACCAGATCCGTTTGCGCTTCGAGCGTGCGTGCCACCACCATGAGCCCCGAGGTTTCCTTGTCGAGCCGGTGCACGATCCCGGCGCGCGGCAAACCCGCCGCAGCCGGGCCATAGCGATGCAACAGGCCATTGAGCACCGTGCCGCTCCAGTTGCCCGCCGCCGGATGCACCACCAGCCCGGCAGGCTTGTCGAGCACCAGCAATGTGTCGTCTTCGTAGACAACGGCCAGTTCGACCGGCTCGGGCGTAAACGCCAGTTGCCCAGGCAGGAGATCGGCGTTGAGTTCGAGCGTCGCGCCAAGCGGCACAGGCTGGCGAATCTTGCCTGGAACCCCGTCGATACGCACCCGCTGCGCTTCAATCCAGCTTTGCAGGCGGTTACGGGAAAATTCCGGAAAAACGCGTGCCAGCACTTTATCGAGCCGCTCGCCAGCGAGTTCGGGTGGCACGACGACGAGGCGCGGCGCGTCATGGTCATGACGGCCAGATTCACGCGAATCCAGCGCCGCGGCAGCCGTGACAAGTGGATGGGAGGTTGGTGAATCGGCGGGTTCAGCGCTTGGGCTATAATCTTTCGAGCTATTCCGGGAGCCGGCTGCGGTAACCGGGTTATTTGAGCGGGTCATTGGAGTCTGGGTCACCTGGACATAAAGCCATACAGCCGAACTGGGAAATACAAGCCTTGAACACCATTACAAATACTGCCCGAACGACGGCCAGGAACATGGCCAGATACATTGCATGCGCCGCCGCCGTTGCTGCCGTGGCAGCCTGTCATGGATTGCCAGAAAAAACCGACGAAGCCACCACGTGGAACAACAACAAATTATATACGGAGGCGCAAGACGCCCTCTCCGGCAACGACTACGGCAAATGCGCGAAATACTTCGAAATGCTCGAAGGACGCGATCCCTTCGGCCATTTTGCGCAACAGGCGCAAATCAACGTGGCCTACTGCAACTGGAAAGACAACGAACCCGCTGCCGCAGACCAGGCGGTTGACCGCTTTATCCAGTTGCACCCGGATCATCCCGATATCGCCTATGCGTTCTATCTGAAAGGCATGATCCATTTCAATGACGATCTGGGCCTTTTTGGCCGCTTCTCAGGGCAGGACATGAGCGAGCGCGACCCCAAATCGCTGCGTGAATCCTACGATTCCTTCAAGGTCGTCGTGGACCGTTATCCGAACAGCAAATATGCCGCCGATGCCGCGCAACGCATGCGCTATATCGTCAATGCACTGGCCTCACACGAAGTTCACGCAGCCGATTATTACTATCGTCGCGGCGCTTATGTGGCAGCCGTCAACCGGGCGCAACTGGCCATCTCCCAGTACAAAAACACGCCGGCTATCGAAGATGCCTTGCACATCATGATGCTGTCGTATCAAAAACTGAACCAGCCAGAACTCGCCAACGACACCCAACGCGTGCTGGCAGGCACGTTCCCTGATAGCCCGTTTGTGACAGGCAGGCCCCGCCCGGGCAAAGCCAAATCCTGGTGGCAGTTTTAAGCCCGTTCGTTGTATCGTCTTCAGCAAAATGCCACGGCCATTTATTGTGCCGTGGCATTTTTTTGCCGGTTTTTTTATCCAACCTCAATCTCAGCGCTTATCCGCGTTGAGCCATCAACCGTTAGCGGCTTCCCGCTCGAACAGGGCAATCGATTCCACATGCGACGTATGCGGAAACATATTGATGATGCCCACGCCCTTCAAACGATAACCTGCCTCGTGCACGAGCACGCCCGTATCGCGGGCGAGCGTCGCGGGATTGCACGAAACATAAACGATACGGCTGGGCAGCGTGCCCACGCCGCTTTGTGCGATTTCAGCCAGAGCCTTGGCCACCGTCATGGCGCCCTCGCGCGGTGGATCAATCAGGAATTTGTCGAACGCGCCTAGTGCGCGAAGATCGTCCGCGGAAACCTCGAACAGATTGCGGCAGGCGAACGTGGTATGGCCCGCCACGCCGTTTAGCTGGGCGTTGTCAAGCGCACGCGCCGTGAGCATTTCGCTGCCTTCGATACCGACCACCTCGCGGGCGATACGGGCCAGCGGCAGCGTAAAGTTGCCAATGCCGCAAAAAAGATCGAGTACCCGATCCTGTCGTGACGGCGCAAGCAAGCGCAATGCCCGCCCGACCAGCACACGGTTGATCGGGTGATTCACCTGGGTGAAATCGGTGGGCTTGAACGGCATGCGGATATTGAATTCCGGCAGCGTGTAATCCAGCGCCAGCGAGGCCTCGAGCGGATAAAACGGCCGCGCCGATTCAGGCCCCTCGGCCTGAAGCCAGAACTGCACCGCATGCGTATCGGCAAAGCTGCGCAGCAACTGCTGGTCAGCAACACTCAGGGGTGCGAGATGACGCAGCACCAGCGCGGTCACCGAGGTCCCAACCGCCACTTCAATCTGCGGCATCTTGTCGCTGATCGACAGTTGATTGACCAGTTCGCGCAACGGCATCAGCAGCGCCGACACATGAGGCGGTAGCACCGCGCAGCTTGTCATGTCGGCCACATAACTGCTCTTGCGCTCACGAAACCCGATCAGTGCCCCGCCCCGGCTCGCCACATGACGCACGGACAGGCGCGCCCGATAGCGATATCCCCAGGAAGGCCCATGAATGGGCCGAAATACCGTCTCGGCGCGCAACCGCGCCAGATGAGCCAGATTGTCTTCGAGCACGCGCTGCTTGACGGCGATCTGCGCACGCACATCAAGATGCTGCATCGAGCAGCCACCGCATTGGCCAAAAAAACGGCAACCGGGTTCGGTGCGCATCACGCTTTTGCGCAAAATAGCAACGGCGTCGGCTTGTTCAAACGCCGCCTTCCTGCGATAGCTCGAATAACTGACACGCTCACCCGGCAATGCGCCTTCCACGAAAATCACCTTGCCCGGCGAGCCGTCTTCATTACGTATGCGGCCAACACCACGCGCATCCATATCGAGTGATTCAATTTCAAGTTCGGGCGCAACGAAATCGACGCTCGAAGCCTGTGCTGCGACCGGCTTTTTCTTTTTGTTCAAACGATAGCGATAGGGAGAAGAACGGGACACCTGCAACTTCCTGAATAACGATGTAATGATGTAACGATGTAGCGATGAATACGCGGATAACCAGGCGGGATAGCTCGCTGGAACAGCGAATGCAAGACACGCCGGCTAGCGCTCGTTGTCGAATGCAGCCAGATATTCGGCCCAGTGCGGCGCGGCTTCTTGCGCTAGCGCATTTTTGACCAGCACGATTTCGTCCGCATATTCCGCGGATGAAAACCCACCGCGCATCAACTGAAAACGGCAATACAGCAAATAAGTATTCACCACATCGGTTTCGCAGTACGCCCGGATGGCTTCGAGCTGTCCATCCTGGAACGCCTGCCACACCTGGGCGCCATCCATGCCGAGCTTGCCAGGAAAACCGCACAGGCGCGCCAGTGCATCCAGCGGCGCATTCGCCCGTGCCTGGTACATGGCCAGCACGTCCATCAGGTCGGTATGCCGCGCATGGTAACGGCTGATGTAGTTATTCCATTTGAAATCACGATCATCTTCGCCAACATCCCAGTAACGGCTGGCGGCAATCCCGTGAAGCAGCGCCCGGTAATTCAGCACGGGCAAATCGAACCCACCACCGTTCCATGACACCAGTTGCGGTGTGTACTTCTCGATCACCCGGTAAAACGACTGAACCAGCGCGGCCTCGCCATCAGCCGCCGTGCCCAGCGAACGAACACGAAAACCGTTGTTGTCACGAAAAACGCATGAAATCGCAGTGATCCGCTGCAGGTAATGGGGCAAAAAATCGCTTCCGGTTTTTTCGCGGCGCGCGGCAAAGGCTTGCGCGGCCACCTCGGCATCGCTCAGCGTGACGGGAAGATCGTGCAGACGGCGCAGGCCTGCCACATCGGGAACAGTCTCGATGTCAAAAACAAGAATCGGGGTCATGACGTTATAAGACGGCGTCCTTGCGCACACCGTTAGAGGCGAAAAAGCGCTTGAGCCGGAGCAGCGCTTCTTGCTGGATTTGCCTGACGCGTTCGCGCGTCAGGCCCATTTCATCAGCCAGCTCTTCGAGCGTGGCCGGCTCAAGGTGATTCAGGCCGAAGCGGCGTTCAATCACGTGCCGATGCTTGTTCGAAAGCCGCGCCAGCCACACTCTTGTTAGCGTTTCAAGCTCACGGTGCTGAACTTCGGTATCCGGAGAATGGCTTTGATCGTCAGACAGCAAATCGAGCAGGCTGCTGGCGGGATCAAGATCGAGCGGGGCATCCAGTGATGCCGTGTGTTCATTGAGCGCCAGGATATCGATCACTTCGTCGTGCGTCTTGCCGGTCAGGTAGGCGATATCGTCGATGCTGGCATCGCGGCGCTCAGCGGCCTCGCCGGTATTCATCGAATTTTTTTCCAGATGGCGCTTGGCGCGCAGCACCTGGTTAAGCTCACGGATCACGTGCACCGGCAAACGGACGGTGCGTGCCTGATTCATGATGGCGCGCTCGATGCTTTGGCGAATCCACCACGTCGCATAGGTCGAAAAACGAAAACCCCGCGTGGGGTCGAATTTTTCAATCGCATGCATCAGGCCAAGATTGCCTTCTTCGATCAAATCCAGCAGCGGCACACCGCGATTGAGATAACCCTTGGCGATACTCACGACGAGCCGCAAGTTACGCTCGATCATCACTTGCCGCGCCTCGAACTCACCGGCTTTCGCCAGCCTGGAATAGCGCTGTTCTTCTTCAACGGTGAGCAGCGGTTTGACGCTGATCCGGTTCAGGTAATGCTGGATGGTGTCAGCGGTCAGTTCGGCCTGGAGTATTGCGCGGAAATCATCGGCGTCCGGAATGGCCGCTCCGCTTGCGGCACGCTCGTGCACATCAGGCAAAACACCACCGGCACCGGCACCGCTGGAATCGTCAGCCGCCTGAACCTCATCGAAATCGCCATCGCTGTCATCGGCCAGGTCCGAAACGTCTTCGTCTTCCACCGGAGCCGGCGTGGTTTGACGGAGCGGATCGGCATCGGCTTGCAGCGAGGGGCGCTTCGATTTCGGCATGGTCGTATCGCTTATTGCGGCGGCAAATACTTCATTGGATCGACAGGCTTGCCCTGCCGGCGAACTTCGAAATGCAGCATCACACGGTCTGAATCGCTATTGCCCATTTCGGCGATCTTCTGCCCGCGAGTCACGGCATCACCTTCTTTTACCATCAAAGCGCGGTTATGTGCGTACGCCGTGAGATAAGTTGCATCGTGTTTGATAATAATCAGGTTGCCGTAGCCGCGCAGTCCATTTCCGGCGTAGACCACACGGCCATCAGCAGAAGCCTTGACCGGATCGCCCGCCGCCCCGCCGATATTCAAACCCTTGTTTTTTGAATCGTCGAACGTGCCCAGAATCGGTCCCTGGACGGGCCATGCGAACGTCACGCCGCCTGCCGCCGCGGACGTGTCACCGCTCACCGTGCTGGCCGGCGACACCCCGGAAGTGCCCGTCGTGCCAGCACCATAAACCGGCGGCACCGTGGCCATGCCAGACGAGCCGGCCGATGTGCCCATGCCGCCCACAGGCGACGTGACCACACCCGGCGTCAAGGCATTCGTCACGGCATTCCCGCCCCCTTGAGCGACGCGCAGCAACTGGCCGACTTCGATCTGGTTCGGGTTGACCAGATTGTTCCAGGCTGCGATGTCGCGGTAGTTTTGTCCATTTTCGAGCGCAATCCGGTACAGGGTGTCGCCGGGCTTGACCCTGTAATATCCCGGCGGCGGCGGGCCAAGCGGCACGGCAGGCTGCAGGCTGCCCTGCGTGCCAAGCGTGCCGGAACGGTCAATGACAGGCGCCTGGTCAAAACGTGAAGACATGCACGCTGTCATCAGCAAAGACAGCGCAATCACGCACACGCTGCGTTGCATGGCGCTTAGACGAACATTCGGAAGGGTTTTTTGCATCGCGCTCAGCATACTCATCGGTGTCAAATCACTCCGGATTTTAAAGGTACAAAGAAAACGCGATCAAGCTGCGATTCACGCCATTGCGCGGCACCTGTGCGCTCAACCAGGGTGAGCACCTGCGCGGACCCTTCCTGCCCGCCGACCGGCGCAACCAGCCGGCCACCAATCGTGAGTTGCTCAAGCAACGCAGGCGGCACATCGAGGCCCGCTGCGGCAATCACGATGGCATCGAACGGCGCGGCGGAAAGCAGGCCGATGCGGCCATCGCCATAGTGCAACCGCAGGTTTGGAATACGCAACGGGCGCAGATTTGTCTTGGCGCGCTCATAAAGCGGTTTGATCCGTTCGATCGAATACACGTCATGGGCAACCTGGCTCAATACGGCTGCCTGATAACCGCAGCCCGTGCCAATTTCAAGTACGTTTTTCAGGCGGCGGCCCGCCACGGCCAGCTCAATCATCCGCGCCACGACCGAGGGCTTCGAGATTGTCTGATGATGGCCAATGGGAAGCGCGGCATCTTCATAAGCCTGAGCGGCAAGCCCCGGGTCCACGAACAGATGGCGCGGCACGCTGGCCATCGCATTCAGTACAGATTGATCGGTAATATGGGCCCGAAGCCGCTCCACCATGCGCTCACGCACCCGCTCCGAGGTCAGGGCGAGCGTACGATTGAGCACCATATTGGGCGTGCTGCTCCGCTCACTGCTCCGGGATGGCGGACGAGACGCATTGGGCTCGGCGCGCGCGCCAGCACCCGCTGATGCCGCTCCGCGTTCGGTGCGCCCTTCAACCCGGCGCGGCTCACGAACCAGATCTTCGAGCCCCAGTGGAAAACGTCTGGCGCGCCCGCCGCTCATGAAGCCTCGCCTCGCGTGCCGGCCCAGTTCGCCGTCGCGTCGAGCATCTGGGTATGCGTCAAATCAAGCTGAAGCGGCGTAATTGAAACATGGCCGTTAGCGACCGCGTGAAAATCGGTGCCCTCGCTCGCATCGCGCGCGCTGCCAGCAGGGCCAATCCAGTAGATCGGTTCACCACGCGGGTTGGTCTGGGCAATCACGGGCTGGGACGGATGGCGTTTGCCCAGACGGGTCACGCGCCAGTCGCCGAGCTGGTCATAAGGCAGATTGGGAATATTGACGTTGAGTAGCGGATGGCCCGGTAACGGATAGGCGAGATAATGCGCCACGATTTGCGCAGCCACGCGCGCCGCATCCGCGAGATGGCCCCAGTCCTTGTCCGCGAGCGAAAAGGCAATGGCCGGCACACCGAACATGATGCCTTCGGTCGCGGCGGCGACCGTGCCCGAATACAGCGTGTCTTCGCCCATGTTCTGGCCATTGTTGATGCCAGACACAACCAGATCGGGCCGCTCGTCGAGCATGCCAGTCAGGGCAATATGCACTGAATCAGTGGGGGTGCCATTGACATAATAAAAACCATTCGACGCGCGCAATACCGACAACGGCCGCGACAGCGTTAATGAATTCGATGCGCCACTACAGTTCTGTTCCGGAGCCATGACGGTGATCTCCGCCAGCGGCTTGAGCGCTTCGTAAAGCGCCGCAAGTCCTGGAGCGAGATAGCCATCATCATTGCTGAGTAAGATTCGCATCCGGCGATTGTAACCGAGGAATGTGAGCGCGAGAGCGGCGCCCGGAGGCAAGCCTGCCTCCGCGCTTTGTGCTGGATTCAGAGGAAAACAGGCACGGCGGCCAAGGCAGGCAAACAACCTGGATAAACCGGTGCCCTGCACTCGCTACGCGTTCAGACCACCTGTTGTGCCCGCAAGCGGGCGATGTCCTCCGCGGTGTAGCCCAGTGAGTCCAGAACCTGGTCGGTATGCTCACCCAGCTCCGGCCCCAGCCAGCGGGTTGCGCCAGGCGTTTGTGAAAATTTCGGTGTCACCGCAGGCAAGGCAATCTCGCAATCATCCTGCCAGCCAAAACGCTCGATCATCTGGCGCGCCAGATATTGCGGATCGCTGAACATCTCCGCGGCACTGTAAATGCGTCCGGCCGGCACCTCCGCGGCATGGAGCACCGCCAGCGCGGCATCAATGGTGCGCGGCGCGAGCCAGGCGGCAATCGCCTCATCGATTTCCTGGGTCCGCGGCACGCGGCCATCGTTGTGCGCCAGCGTGACGTCGTCGGCCAGATCGGTACGCTCGATCGCCTGCATCAGCCGTTTGAAAATCGGATCGCTATTGCCGCCAATCACAATGCTGCCATCGCTGCAAGCATAGGTATTCGATGGCACGATGCCAGGCAACGCCGCACCCGTGCGCTCACGCACCATGCCATACATCCCGTACTCGGGCACGACGCTTTCCATCATGTTGAACACGGCTTCGTACAGGGCGACATCGACAACTTGCCCCGCGCCGCCATTCACGTTGCGGTGATGCAGCGCCATCAGCGCGCCGATCACGCCATGCAACGCCGCAATCGAATCGCCGATGGAAATGCCGATGCGCGGCGGCGGCATGTCCGGGTAACCCGTGATGTGGCGCAATCCGCCCATGGATTCAGCGATGGCGCCAAAGCCAGGGCGATCCCGGTAAGGCCCCGTTTGCCCATACCCTGAAAGCCGCACCATCACGAGCCCCGGATGATTGGCCGAAAGCACGTCATACCCGAGCCCGAGTTTTTCCAGCAGCCCCGGACGAAAGTTCTCGATCACGATATCGGCTTGCCCGGCCAGGCGCCGCACGATCTCTTTACCTTCGGCGGATTTCAGATTGACCGTCACGGATTTTTTGTTGCGCGCCTGCACGGCCCACCATAAGGACGTGCCGCCAACAGGCGGATACAACGCGCGCCATTTGCGTAGCGGATCGCCACCACGAGGATCTTCGATCTTGATCACCTCGGCGCCGAATTCACCCAGCAAGCGCGCGGCAAAGGGCCCTGCGATCAACGTGCCGAGTTCGAGCACCTTGACGCCCGCAAGCGGGCCTCCTGAAGAAGTCGTTTCGCTCATGGATATCCTGTTTCAGTGTCAGTGTCAGTGTCAGTGTCAGTGCAGCCGGGATCGGACAAGCGGACTACGCGACAACACCGCGGGCTACAGCGAGCGTCTGTCGAGCATCGCGCGGGCAATCGTGCCCGCGTCCACGTATTCGAGCTCTCCGCCGACCGGCACACCCCGCGCCAGCCGCGTCACGCTCAGGCCACGTGCCTTGAGCGTTTGCCCGAGATAATGAGCCGTCGCTTCGCCTTCGTTCGTGAAATTGGTTGCCAGCACGACTTCGCAGACGACGCCGTCCAGTGCTCGCCGGACCAGGCGGTCAAAATGAATTTCTTTGGGACCAATACCGTCGAGCGGGCTCAGACGCCCCATCAGCACAAAATACAGGCCGCGGTAAGTCAGGGTCTGCTCAAGCATGATCTGGTCGGCAGGGGTTTCGACGACGCACAAGAGCGTCGGATCCCGCTGCTCGTCATTGCACACCTCGCAAATCTGTGTCGCGGTGAAGGTATTGCATTTCTCGCAATGCTGGAGATGCTCGGTGGCAAAGAGCAGCGTACGTCCGAGTTTTTCAGCGCCCGCGCGATCATGCTGCATCAGGTGATAGGCCATGCGTTGCGCGGATTTTGGCCCGACACCTGGCAGTGCGCGAAGCGCTTCGACGAGCGCCGATAAGGCGGAAGGTTGTTTCATGCTGCACCAGCGTGGCGAAAGAAGAAATCGCGCAACCGGGCGAACCGCGCAGGCGGCCAGCCCGGGAGAAAATCAGGCAAAACGATCAGGGCAGCGGCTGTGCGAGATACGCCGCACAAGCAGGGTACAGATCAGAATGGCAGCTTGAAGCCAGGCGGCAGCGGCATGCCGGAGGTCATGCCGCCCATTCTTTTCTGGGTTTCGGCTTCGGCCTTGCGAACCGCATCGTTAAATGCCGCGGCGACGAGGTCTTCGAGCATATCCTTGTCGTCGGCCAGCAGGCTCGGGTCAATCACGACACGGCGCACATCGTTCTTGCACGTCATGACCACCTTGACCAGACCCGCACCGGACTGCCCTTCGACATCAATCAAGGCAAGCTCTTCCTGCATCTTTTTCATGTTTTCCTGCATTTGCTGAGCTTGTTTCATCAGCCCTGCGAGTTGGCCTTTCATCATGGACGTGCTCCTTTATCTGAACTGGATTATCAAAAACAGGGGAAACGGCGCGCCTCGCGCCGTCATCAATCTGGGGAGAGCCCTAAACTGCCACCCGACGCAGCAGGGGCTGGAGCAGGCAAAACAGGCCTGATCGAATCCTGAACGACGCGTGCGTCAAACTCGCGGATCAGTGCCTGGACAAAAGGATCGGCGTGAATATCACGCTCGGCTTCCTGCTGACGCTGTGCGCGCAACACGCTATCGATCACGGCTGCCGTGCGGTGCACCGGGCCCACCTCAACCTGGACTTCGACTGTCCGGGCAAGACGCTCTGCGAGCGCCGTCTTGAGCTTGGCCACCTGGGCTGCATCGGCATATTGCGGCACCGCGACGCTCAGCTTGAGCGTGCTGCCTTCAAGCGCTGTCAGTTCACTGTTGCAAGCCAGTTGGCAAGCGATGCCCTTGAGCGGCAAACTCGCGGCCAGCGCGGGCCAGTCGCCCGCAAAACCGATGGCATCCAGCGCAATGGTGGCGGGCAAACTGGCGAGATCAACGACCGGCAGCGCAGGCGCAACAGAGGATGTTTTACCTGCGGCGGCCGGCTTGCTCGTTGAAACGGAAAGATAAGCGTCATCAGGTGCGGCGGAAAAAACCTCGTCCGGCGCGAACGGCTGATAATCCGCAAAAGGCGCATCGTCCCAGGGGGGCGTGGCTGTAGCGCTTTCGGACGGCGCGCCAGGGGACAAACGTGCGGCGCCATGTTCCCTGCCGTGTTTGTCTGGAGTGCTCGTGCCCGATGGCGCCACACGCCTTGCCGCACCCGGCAGCGGTACGTTGATGCGTGGCGCAGCGGCCCGGGGCTTCACGACAGCGTGCCCGGCCGTCGCAGTGGACGCTCGGGAATCCGCTGAAACCTTCATGCCCGCACTGCGCAACACATCCAGCGCAGCACTTGCCCCGCCCGCCGGACGCGACGGCGCGGCGGGCCGTTCAGCCGCATTCGCTCCGTGATCAGGTTCGGGCGGGGCGGATATCGCCACAGGTGTATTCCGTTGGGAATCCGTTGTATCGGGAATAACAGCGACAGCGACTTCCTCTGGGGCGAACGCTGGCGCGATCTCATCAACCACTGCGGCAGCGGCCTGCGGCACAACGTTCACGTCCCCTGCCTGCGATGCCGCTGTGACAACCGTCGCATCCAGTTCCAGTTTCAGGGCAAGGGATGCAGGCTCGCCTGGCATGTCTGTCTGAGCAAGCGCATCAGCGCTGGGTTCGGCAACCTGTACTGGGACGGCCACCTGACTGGGCGCTGGGCGCGATTTTTCGAACCCGGCCCCAGAAACAGAGGCCTGCGCCGCCTGAACTTCCTGCGCCGCCTGAACATTAACTGCGGGCGCGGCACGTTCGTCGCGCCTGGCAGGCGTGTGCCCTTCCAGCGTGACCCGGCGCGGACCATTGACCGGAATGGCCGATGCCGGCTCAAACGCCAGCATTCGCAGCAGTGTCATCGTAAAACCAGCGTATTCATCTGGGGCAAGACCCAGCTCACTGCGGCCTATCGTGGCGATCTGATAGAAAAGCTGGACATGTTCGGCGCTCAGCGCATCGGCAAAGCGCCGCAAATCACCGGCTTCCGGCCACTCGTCCAGCACCGACGACGGCGCGAATTGCGCCCAGGCCACGCGGTGCAGCAGGCTCGCCAGATCCTGCAGCGCCGTCGCAAAAGACAGGCTGCGCAGCGCCATTTCATCGGCCACGGCCAGCACGGCCGCGCCATCGCCTGCCACGAGCGCATCCAGCAGCCGCACCAGATAGCTCTGGTCCAGCGCACCCAGCATGCCGCACACGGCGTCTTCTGTGATCTGGTTGGCCGAGTAGGCAATGGCCTGATCGGTCAGCGACAACGCATCGCGCATCGAGCCGTCTGCCGCGCGGGCCAGCAGGCGCAATGCCTGGATCTCGAATGGCACCTGCTCTTCGCCGAGGATATGCTCCAGATGAGACACGATATGACCGGCTGGCATCTGCTTCAGATTGAACTGCAGGCAGCGCGACAGCACAGTAACGGGAATTTTTTGTGGATCGGTGGTGGCAAGAATGAACTTGACGTGCGCGGGCGGTTCTTCCAGCGTTTTCAGCATGGCATTGAACGCGTGATTGGTCAGCATGTGCACTTCGTCGATCATATAGACCTTGAAGCGCGCATCGACCGGCGCATAGACAGCCCGCTCAAGCAATGCCGCCATTTCGTCGACCCCGCGATTGCTCGCCGCATCCATTTCGACATAATCGACAAAACGGCCGGCATCGATTTCGCGGCACGCACGGCATACACCGCACGGCGTCGAACTCACCCCTTTTTCACAATTGAGCGCCTTGGCAAAAATACGCGAGAGCGTTGTTTTGCCCACGCCCCGTGTGCCAGTAAACAAATAAGCGTGATGCAGGCGTCCGCCGTCGAGCGCATGCGTCAGCGCGCGTACTACGTGTTCCTGTCCGACGAGCGAGGCAAAATCTTTCGGCCGCCATTTGCGTGCGAGAACTTGATAGGTCATCCGGAAATTGTATCAGCAACAACCCTGCATTTAAGCAGTTTGAGTACACGCAAATACACTCGCCAGACGAATTCAATTCGCTAGCGAAGCAAGAAACAAAACAGGAAAGAAGAGGAAGAAACAGGAAAAAACAGGAAGGAACAAGCAGAAATGGCAAGAAGCCAGGCTTTGCAGGAAAGCAGGAAAAACTTGAAACCGCGCTGAAACAACGCCAAAAACGACGCGAAGCAAAAGAAGAAGGTGACGAGCCTGACCCTCGGCACTGGCGGAAAACGGCTGTGGCTGCTTCGTTCCCGATCTGACCAGGTTGACCGCCCCTCCATGCGAGGAGGCCCGTCACGCAGCATTCTATCACCGGCTGGAGCTTAACGCGACCGATTTGCACGTTTTATGCATGTGCTGCTGAAACTTGACGTCCGGGTCCGGATGACACCGTCCACGCCGCCGCCGCCCCTAAACCCCCTAAATAAAGTCAAATCGGTCAAATCAAGCCAAAGCGCAAGAGCCCCTATACCCCTATACATATAACAACAAGTCCGGTTGAACACGCCGGATACTTGCATTCATGACCGTTGACGCCAGATACAGCAGGCACGGCCTGCATTTCTCCGAAGTTTCACCTGGATGCAGTTACGGCTTGCCGGCATCGACTATCGCCTCAGGCAATGCATAGCAATTTAGGCTAAACTGGCGCCCGGATGACCTTCAAAACCGAACATTCAGCCGCCCGCGAAGCGCTTTTCGCCGAGGTTCGATCCAGATTCACCTTGCGGCAATGCGAACCGAATTTTTTCAGTTTTATCCAGAAGTCTCGTGGCGAGCTATTCAGGCAGGCCTCGAACCGACAGAGGTATTCATACAATGAGCGAACAAATCAAGCACATTAGCGACGCATCGTTCGAACAGGACGTCGTCAACTCAGACAAACCCGTGCTGCTCGATTTCTGGGCTGACTGGTGCGGTCCATGCAAGATGATTGCGCCAATTCTCGACGAAGTGGCCAAGGATTACATGGGCCGTCTGCAAATCGCCAAGATTAATGTCGACGAGCATCAGGCAACGCCTGCCAAATTCGGCGTGCGCGGTATCCCAACGCTGATTCTCTTCAAAAACGGCGCAGTTGCCGCACAAAAAGTGGGCGCATTGTCGAAGTCGCAACTCACCGCGTTTCTCGACGGCAATCTTTAAGTCGCTTTCGTTTCAACTTTCGTTTCAAGCTTAGCTTCGCCCGTCCTTCGCACCTCCTGTCGTCAGACATGGCTTCACGCGGCAGTTGGACGCATTGCTGAACGGAGTCGGCCAGGCATAGCCAGCCAGCGTTATCGATGCATGCGGTGCATGTTGTCCATGGACAACATGCACCACTTAAAAGATGTCCTTTCGCGCCACGCGTGGAAATGGCCCCGTGCTATGCTAGTATCCGCACGACGTCGAAAAGACGTGTAAGTCCTTGAGCGGTTCCGCTCACCCTCCTCCCAGACTCCAAATCAAGTCGCACCTTCTCTCCTGCGGGTTCTCCGTATGCATTTATCCGAGCTTAAAACGCTGCACGTATCCGAATTGATCGAAATGGCCAATGGCCTTGAGGTCGAAAGTGCGAACCGCCTGCGCAAGCAGGAACTGATGTTCGCTATTCTAAAAAAACGCGCTAAAACAGGCGACACGATCTTCGGCGACGGCACGCTCGAGGTATTGCCAGACGGTTTTGGCTTCCTGCGTTCGCCAGAAACCTCCTATCTTGCCAGCACGGATGATATTTACATCAGCCCGTCGCAAATCCGCCGTTTTAACCTGCATACCGGTGACACGATCGAAGGCGAGGTTCGCACCCCCAAGGATGGTGAACGTTATTTCGCGCTGGTCAAGGTCGACAAGGTCAATGGCAAACCGCCCGAGGCCTCGAAACACAAGATCATGTTCGAGAACCTCACGCCGCTGCACCCGAACAAGGTAATGCTGCTTGAGCGCGAGATGCGCGGCGAAGAAAACGTCACAGGGCGCATCATCGACATGATTGCCCCGATCGGCAAAGGCCAGCGGGGCTTGCTGGTGGCCTCGCCGAAATCGGGCAAGACGGTGATGCTTCAGCACATCGCGCACGCGATCAAGCAAAACCACCCCGATATCATGCTGTTTGTCCTGCTGATCGACGAACGGCCAGAAGAAGTCACTGAAATGCAGCGCTCCGTGGCAGGCGAAGTCATTGCCTCCACCTTTGATGAGCCCGCCGCCCGCCACGTACAAGTAGCGGAAATGGTGATCGAAAAAGCCAAGCGCCTCGTCGAAATGAAAAACGACGTCGTGATTTTGCTGGATTCGATCACGCGTCTTGCACGGGCTTACAACACCGTGGTACCGGCATCGGGCAAAGTACTGACAGGCGGTGTTGATGCCAATGCGCTGCAGCGCCCCAAGCGCTTTTTCGGTGCCGCGCGCAACATCGAGGAAGGCGGCTCGCTCACCATCATCGGTACCGCGTTGATCGAAACCGGCAGCCGCATGGACGACGTGATCTATGAAGAGTTCAAGGGCACGGGCAATATGGAAGTCCACCTCGAACGCCGTCTCGCCGAAAAACGTGTGTACCCGTCGATCAACCTGAACAAGTCCGGCACACGCCGCGAAGAGCTGCTCATCAAGCCGGATATCCTGCAAAAGATCTGGGTGCTGCGCAAGTTCATTCACGATATGGACGAAGTCGAAGCGATGGAATTCCTGCTCGATAAAGTTCGCCAGACTAAAAACAATGCTGAATTCTTCGACATGATGCGTCGTAGTGGTTAATCCGCATCGAGCGTCAAGCGTTTGGTAGCCTCAAACGCTCGCCACCGCCCGCCTTTCGTGGGCGGTTTTTTTTCGCCTGGGGCGGCATTCATCTGGTACATGCCCTGCCCTGACCAACCTGAACCCAAACGTTCACGTTGACTTATACTGCGCGCACCCGTTTCAACTATAGATGTCATGCCAGTCACTCCCCTTTTGCTCACCGTGCGTGATGCCGCGAAAACGCTCGGCGTCACGCCTCGCACGCTGAAATATTACGAAGAACGCGGTCTTGTCTCACCCGCCCGCAGCGAAGGCCGATACCGGCTTTACACGGAAGACGATCTCGAACGTTTCGTGCGCATTTTGCGGCTACGCTCGCTGGGCTTTTCGTTATATGGCATCACCGAGATGCTCAAGCGCCCGCTGGAATCAGGCATCCCTGGTCGCAACCGGTTTTCCGCCGAATCACTGCACGGTATCCATGATGCGCTGGCACAGCAAGTCAGCGCGCTCGACCAGCGCATCGACGCCATGCGCCGTGAACTGAAAGAAGCCCGAAAACTGAAAACCGAACTCGACCATGATCTCGATTACGTGAGCCGCCGTCTGGCTGGCGAAAATGCTGAGGCCCTGCTCGAACAGCGCCGCCAGGCACGTCCGGCGATACGTCGTCAAGCTGCCCCCACGGCAGCCGCAAGCAGGCGCAAAAAATCATGAATACCGTTTCAATGCGCCCAGCCTTATTTAGCAAGCAGAAACTGCGGAGTGATTTTTTCCCTTGGGTGCTCGCGCTCATTACAGGGCTCGATTACTTCGACAACGCCATCTTTTCTTTTTTCGTCAGCTACATTGCGGGCGGCGTGAATGCCTCCCCGGATGAACTGGTGTGGTCATCCAGCGCTTACGCCATGGCCGCCGTATTGGGAATCTTGCAGCAGCAATGGTGGGTCGAACGAGTCGGTTATCGACGCTATATCGCAGGCTGCATGCTGCTTTATTCAGCGAGCGCCGTCGCGGCAGCGCTATGCGACACCTCACTCCAGCTCACCTTTGCGCGTGGCTTGCAGGGGTATTTCATCGGACCGATGATGGGCGTGTGCCGCATTCTGATTCAGAACAGTTTCACGCCACAAAAACGCGCCGGAGCACTGCGTTCGTTCCTGATCCTCATCGTCACCAGTAGCGCCATTGCGCCGCTGATCGGTGGCTCACTCGTCGCGCATTTCACGTGGCGTGCGTTATTCACCTGCACCGTACCGTTAGGCTTTTTGTTCGGCGTGTTGGCGCTCATCATCATTCCCGACTCCGGCGACCGGCCACCCGCTGAGCGTGGCAGCATACATTTCTGGCCCTATCTGATATTTGCCTTTGCCCAGGGAGCACTGCAAATCGTCATGCAGCAAGTGCGCTTTCAAGTCTTGAGCGCCTCTCCTGAGCTGATTCTCTTAAGCGTCACCGGTATCGTCGCGCTCGCCTGGTTCGTCTGGCAGCAGTGGCATCACCCCTCACCGCTGATGCGACTGCATGCCTTGCGGGAAAAGACCTTTCAGGTCGGGCTCGTGCTGTATATGTTCTATTACTATGAATCCACCGTTTTCAGTTATCTGATTTCACGTTTTCTTGAAGGCGGGCTGGGGTTTCCAGTCGAAAACGCCGGCCGTCTGGTGGGTTTAACCTCACTCGCATCGGCTAGCGCGCTGTTCGTCTATCTGCGTTACGCCAAACTGCTGACGCACAAAAAATGGATCATTATTCCTGGCTTCGCGCTTGCGGCTTTTGCCGCCGCATGGATGACGCGCATGTCGCCAGGCGTAGGCCAGGAAGCCCTGCTCGTACCGCTGTTACTGCGCGGCTTGCTCTTGCTGTTCATCATGCTGCCCGTCGCCAACCTGACCTTCAGCATCTTTGCCATTGAAGAATTCGCTCATGGCTACCGGCTGAAAAATATCGTGCGGCAACTGACCATTTCATTTGCCACGGCATCGGTGATCATCGTCGAGCAGCACCGCCTGGCGCTCCATCAAACCCGGCTGACTGAATTTATCAACCCGTTCAACCCGGCGTTTCAGACGCTGCTCGCCACGCTCACCCAAGGTTTCGCCGCTGCCGGCCGCTCCGCGAGCGAAGCGCACGCGCTTGCCATGATTCATCTGAGCCAGATGGTGACGCAACAGGCCAGTTTTCTCACCTCGCTCGACGGTTTTTATTATCTGATCGGCATCACGTTGTGTGGTGGCCTGTTCGCCGCGTGGCAAAAGCAGATCAACTGATCTTATGCGCCAGATACTCTCCCGCTGGCTCGATGCCCGCTGCCGCGCCCGCCAGGCCCGTTTGTTACGCCGTTATCCGCTGGATGACGCGTTGTGGCAGACGACGCTTGAGCGTTTGCCCTTCACCGCCCGCCTCAGTGCCGCCGACCTCGAACGCCTGCGCGAGCTCACCCGTCTGTTTCTGGCGCAAAAAAGCTTTTCCGTGGCGCAAGGGCTGGAACTCACGCAGGAGATGAGCGTGGCCATCGCCCTCCAGGCCTGCCTGCCGGTTCTGAATCTGGGCCTCGAGCTGTATCAGGGCTGGGTCGGCATCATTATTTACCCCGGTGAATTCATGATCCGTAAAACGCTCGAAGATGAAGCGGGCGTGATCCACGAAATCGAACATGACGCCAGCGGCGAGGCATGGGAAGGCGGGCCCGTGGTGCTGTCCTGGGAGGACGTGCAGATCACGGATAGCGCCGGGGCTTACAACGTCGTGATTCACGAGTTCGCACACAAGATCGACATGCTCAACGGCGAGGCAGACGGCTATCCACCGCTTTTTCGCCGCTGGCATGCCCCGCTCGATACGGCTGAGTGGGCCGCGGTGTTCGATCCGGCGTATGCCCAGTTCTGTGCCCAGGTGGATTCAGTATCGGGGCGGCACTGGCCCCGGTTCGAGCAGGAATCGTTGATCGATCCTTACGCAGCCGATCATCCCGCTGAATTTTTCGCCGTCTGCAGCGAAGTTCTTTTTGTCCAGCCCGAGGCCTTCGCAGCCCAATATCCTGAGCTTTACCGGTTGCTTTCCCGCTATTACCGCCAGGACCCGGCGCGACAGCACGCGTAGCGGCACCCACAGGGTGAAAAAACCGGAACAGGTCACGTCAATTGACTGATTTTCTGGCATAATCACCGTTTTTCGACTTTAGGCAAGTGGCTCGCGCCAAAATGCTGTTCGCACGGAACGTGTGGCGGCACGCGGGTTGGCTACCGCCAGACCAAAGGAAAGACCATGAAAGAAGGTATTCACCCGGATTACCGCGAAGTTTTGTTCGTCGATATGTCGAACGACTTCCGCTTTGTGACACGCTCAACCATCCAGACGCGTGAAACAGCCGAATTCAACGGCAAGACCTACCCGCTCGCCAAGATTGAAGTGTCATCGGAATCACATCCGTTTTACACCGGTCAGCAAAAGATCATGGACACGGCCGGTCGCGTCGAGAAATTCAACAAGAAGTTCGGCTCACGCGCCAACGGCAAGGCTACAACCGCAGCCTAAGGCTCGCTGGCCCGGCCCCCGGAAATCACTTCGGGGGGGTTTGCCAACGTTCAGGCCCAACTTGGGCACTTGACAACCTGAGCACGAAAAAGGCAGCACACGCTGCCTTTTTTTACGCCGGTTTTAACCAGGCAACACCTTCTACACACGCCACGCATCGCCGGCCTAAAACCACCCCCGCGCCACCCCCACCGTGACGCAAGCTGTATCGCCCGCCTACAATGCTGGGGCGGCCCCATCGGCCACCGTTCTACCGCCGTCTGAACCGCTTCTCTTCTCTGATACCGATAAATCTGCATGAGACCTGTCGTTCGCCTCACGGCCTCCGCGACCAGCGCGCTCCCGCGCTCACTGCTGCTTACCATCTGCATCGTCTACGCCGCATTCGGGCTATTCGGCCGTGACCCGTGGAAAAACGAAGATGCAGCAGGCTTCGGTGTCATGTGGACCATGGCTCGCGGCAACGCCCACGACTGGCTGCTGCCCAATCTGGTCGGCAAATACATGACTAGCGATGGTCCGCTCGGCTACTGGCTCGGCGCCAGCGCGATCCGCCTGCTCGCGCCCTGGGTCGATCCCAGCAATGCGTCACGGGTGTTTACCGGTTTGCTGTTTTGTCTCGCTTGCGCTTTTGTCTGGTACACCGCGTATCTGCTAGGACGGCGCGCTGAAGTCCAGCCCTTCAAGTACGCCTTTGGCGGTGAACCTGAACCGCGCGACTATGGCCGCACCCTCGCCGACGGCGCACTGCTGATCTTGCTCGCCTGCTTTGGTCTGGCTGAACGCGGCCATGAAACCACACCCTTGCTCGCGCAATTTGCCTGCATCGCCCTGCTCGCTTACGGGCTGGTGCGCCTGCTCGAGCGGCCACGGGAAGGCGCAGTGCTCTGGGGCCTGGCGCTTGGGCTCATGCTGCTGGCCAGCCATCCGGTGTTCGTCGCGGCACTCGCCGCAGGCACGCTGGCCCTGGTGATCTGCGTGCGGGAGCTGCGCTCACGCTGGCTGCTGCTGCTCGGGCTACCTGTAGCGCTCGCCGTGTCGCTCACCTGGCCCATCGCAGCGCTGGCTTCTTTTCCTGAAGATGCGGTCTGGTTTCTCAACCAGTGGGGGTACGACAGCCTCAATGCCTTTGCGGGTCCATCCGGGCCAGTGCTGCACTATGCGTTAAAAAATCTGCCGCTCTTCACCTGGCCGGCCTGGCCGCTAGCTATCTGGGCCTGGTTTAGCTGGGCAGGGCTGCGCCGGGCGCCGCATATTGCGATTCCGCTCTCGATCATCGCGCCCCTGCTCATTCTCATCACGTTGCAGAGCCATCAGAGCAACCGCCTTTATATGCTGCTGCTGCCTGCACTGGCGGTGCTAGCGGCCTTCGCCCTGCCTACGCTCAAACGCGGCGCCATCAATGCCATCGACTGGTTTGCGCTGTTGAGCTTCACGATTCTCGGCAGCTTTGTCTGGCTGGTCTGGCTCGCGGGCATGACAGGGTTTCCGCCGCCGCTCGCCCGCAATCTGGCTCGCCTCGCCCCCGGCTTCACGCCCGAATTCAAGATTCTGTCGTTTGTTTGCGCCATCGCCGTCACGGTGTGCTGGCTGTTCCTGGTGCAATGGCGGCTGGCGCGCCACCCCAAGGTACTGTGGCGCAGCGTTGTTCTTTCGAGCGCAGGCACGACGCTGATGTGGGTATTACTCATGACACTGTGGCTGCCTGTCGTCAATTACAGCCGGACGTATAAGGACGTCGCAGAACAGATCGCCAGCCATCTGCCTGCCGGTTACACCTGTATTTCGCCCGTGCGCCTGGGCGACGCGCAAATCGCCACGTTTGCCTATTTCGGCAACATGCACTTCGCCTTCAATGAAGACTGCGACGTCATCTTGCGCCAGGACACGCAAGACTTCGGCGAACCCAGCCCGATGTCCCATTTCGCCTGGAAGCTGCTCTGGGAAGGCCGCCGCGCCGCCGACCGCGACGAACGCTTCCGCCTTTATGTGCGCATCGACCGGCCACAAGCGCCGCGCCAGCGCCGTGGGTGGCAAGCCCGGCGCAACTGATCATGTTCGCGGACATCCGCAAAATCATCACGCTCGCCTGGCCGGTACTCATCGGCCAGTTGGCCATCATCGCGTTTGGCGTCATCGACACCGCGATGGTAGGCCGCTTTTCCGCGCTCGATCTTGCAGCACTAGGTCTGGGTTCGTCGATTTACGTATCGGTCTATATTGGCCTGACCGGCATCTTGACGGCCCTGCAGCCCATCGCCGCGCAGCTCTTTGGCGCTCACCGCTATCAGGAGATCGGCGAGGAGGTACGGCAATCGTTATGGCTGGCGCTGGCACTGGCGCTGCTGGGGTTTGTCGTGCTGTATTTTCCCGAACCGCTGCTCAATATCGCCCGTGCCCCTGAAGCGTTGCGCGAGCGCACGCAAACTTATTTGCGCATTCTGTCGTTTGGCTTGCCCGCGAGTCTGGTGTTTCGGGTGTATGGCTCGGTGGCCAACGCCATCGGCAAGCCGCGCCTCGTGATGGTTTTGCAAATCGGCGCGCTGCTGATCAAGTTTCCGCTCAATACCTTGCTGATTTTCGGCGGCCTCGGTATTCCCGCGCTCGGCGGGCCGGGCTGTGCACTGGCCAGCCTCGCCATCAACTGGACACTGGCGCTGGTCGGCATGCTGCTGCTCACCTGTCATGAGGTCTTTGCCCCATTTGCGATTTCCGCGCGCTTTTGCTGGCCTGCCTGGCGACGCCAGGCGGCGCTGCTGCGGCTCGGCCTGCCGCTCGGGCTGTCGTACCTGATCGAGGTCACCTCTTACACCTTCATGGCGCTCTTTATCACGCGTTTCGGCACGACGGCACTGGCCGGTCATCAGATTGCCGGGAACATCGGTGCCGTGCTGTACATGACGCCGCTGTCGCTCGGCGTGGCAGTGTCGACGCTGGTGGCCCAGGCGCTAGGCGCCGGGCGCGCTGCCGCGGCGCAAACCCTGGCACGCCACGGCATCCTGCTCGCCTGTGCCCTCGCCTGCTGCTACGGCGTGCTCGTGATGGCGCTGCGGCCCTGGCTCATCTCGGCGTATACGCTGAACCTCCAGGTTATTGCGAGCGCCACGTCGCTCGTGGCGCTCGTCGTGTGCTATCACGTCTTCGATGCGCTACAGGTCATCACCGCGTTCGTGCTGCGCGCCTACAAAGTCGCCGTCGTACCCACCCTCATCTATGCGGTGGCGCTCTGGGGTGTTGGGCTAGGCGGCGGCTATGTGCTGGGTTTCAATCTGACGGGCTTGACGCCTGCCGCCCTCACCGGCGCACCTGGGTTCTGGCTAGCGAACCTGATTAGCCTCGCCATTGCAGGCATAGGCTTGCTGTTTTACTGGCGCACAGTCAGTGCGCGTTATTTGCGCACCAGACCAGGCGCTAGCGATAACCTCGGCATCTGATTTAAGCGGCATTACACAATGTTCATGCTGAAATGCTCACCGTAAATAATCGCAGCCTGAAAAACCAGCGCAATGTGCATAATCTATGCGATATCATGGCAATAATCCGCAAATTAATTAGACAAATGAGTTAAAACCTGGCCAAAGTGATTTACTTGGCGTGCATTGACCGGTATAAATCTTCGGTTTTCGCTAATATAGTGTGCAGATTATCCTATGCTAGATCCCAATGACCAGGCCTGAATGCCATTCGTGATGAAACAATCCGGCTGGGTTCTTCAGCCGGATAAATAGCCTGGATAATCCGGCTCGATAAGCTGCCTGTTCACATTTCATTTTCACGTCCGTTTTATCCTCAATGGAGCCCTTGCCATGCTGAAAAAACTATTACTGTTATGCGCTGCGCTGGTCCTGTCGATGTCAGCCGGATTCGCCTCTGCTGTTGAAGTCAATTCTGCCGACCAGGCCGCACTCGAATCCGTCAAGGGTATTGGCCCGGTCTACGCTAAAGCGATTATTGATGAACGCAAGCAGCACGGCCCCTTCAAGGACGCCGATGATCTGGCGAACCGTATCAAGGGCATTGGCACGCAATCAGGCGCCAACCTCGCAGCAGAAGGGCTAACCGTGAACGGCTCATCCGCACCGCCGAGTGGCGCCAAGGCCTCGACACCAGGCCACAGCACGACAAAGACCACGCATAAAGCCACCGCGTCCGCTCCTGACACGGCTACCACGGCAGAACCGGCCACCTCGGCAAGCGCCAGCGAACCCGCTGACAGCAACAAGAAACCCCGGAAAAAATCGAAGAAAGCCAAGTCAACGGCTTCTGACGATACGGCAAACGCCGATGCAACCGCATCGGACAGCCCAGCCCAAAAACCGAAAAAAACCAAAAAAGCCAAGAAGAGTAAAGCCGCCTCAGCCACAGCGGATTCAGCGACATAACTCAAAACCCTCAACCCCTGAAACCGAAGCGCCCGATGAACAACAGCATGCTTGAATTGCCTTAAAGCGCTGATCCAGCGCCGTGCAGCCGCTCCGGCTACACGGCATCGTCTCCTCTCGCCGATGTGCAGCCTGCATTGGCACTTGATTCAAGAGAATCCTCATGAGCCTACTCGACACCCTCGGTTCCCTGCTCGGCAAATCGCCCGAAAGCGGCAGCAAGCAAGCGTTGATCACTACAGCGCTCGAGTTCGTGAACAACCAGCCAGGTGGCCTGAACGGCCTGATCCAGCAATTCCATGAAAAAGGCGCAGGCGACATCATCAAGTCCTGGGTCAGCAACGGCGCCAACCTGCCGATTGCCAGCGGCATGCTGCAAAACGTGCTGGGGTCGGACACGGTCAATGGCCTTGCCGCCAAGGCAGGGGTTCAGCCGGATCAGGTCACGGGCCTGCTGTCGCAAGTCCTGCCCCATGTGGTCAACGCCGCGACGCCCAATGGCGAAGTCGCCGATGAAGGCAAGCTCAACCCCAGCGCCATCCTCGGCGCGCTAGGCGGCCTGGGGGGCCTCGCTTCGCTGTTCGGCGGCAAGGGCGAAGCGGACAAGAATGACGCGGACAAGAGCGTTTAAAGCGCGGCTTGGCGCTTAAAGCGGTGGGCGCCTTATCACCGTGGCAATAAAAAAGGGCAGCGGAATCTGAACTGACCCCAAGAGTTGGACATAACTCCAATCGTTGGGGGTTTTTTCATGACGAAGTATGACGAGGCGGTTAAGCTCCAGGTGGTTCAGGAGTATTTAGATGGTCGAGGCGGTTTGCGGCACGTGAGTCAGAAGCACGGAATTGGCTATTCGGTGTTGCGGCGCTGGGTGGGCGCTTTTCGGCAACATGGTGAGGCCGGGCTTCGCAAGAAGCACGAAACGTATAGCGCAGAGTTCAAAATGTCGGTGCTCCAGCATATGTGGCGTCACGAACTGTCGTACCAACACACGTGTGCGGTATTCGACTTGCGCGAGGCCAATAGTGTGAGCCGCTGGGAGCGCCAGTATCATGAGGGCGGTCTCGAAGCCCTCAAGCCGCGCCCCAGGGGGCGGCCACCCAAGATGTCACAGCCCAAACAGCACACCCAACCGACGACGCCAGGCGATGAGCGCCCACGCGAAGACTTGCTCAAAGAAATCGAATACCTGCGCGCGGAGGTGGCGTACCTAAAAAAGTTGGACGAGCTGCTCCGGGCCAAGGAGCAGACAGCGCCAAAGAAAAAGCGCAAGCGGTGAGCGTGTTGCGCGAGCATCATCCGCTCGGGGCACTGTTAAGCATTGCAGGCTTGGCGCGCAGCACGTTCTATTACCAGATGGCTGCACGCAAAGCCGGGGATCATCATGCCGAGCTTAAAGCCAGGATTTCTCAGATATTCGCTCGACATAAGGGCCGCTACGGCTATCGCCGTGTGACGGCGGCCCTGCGAAAGGACGGCAGCTTAGTCAATCACAAGACGGTGCAGCGTTTGATGTCGGTATTGCGACTCAAATCGCTGGTACGGCCCAAGAAGTATCGCTCGTACCGCGGAGAACTCGGTCGAGTCGCGCCGAACTTGCTCAAGCGCCAATTCGAGGCGAGCAAGCCCAATGAGAAATGGGTGACGGACGTCACGGAATTTAACGTCGGTGGCAAGAAACTATATCTATCGCCGGTTTTGGATCTTTATAACGGCGAAATCATCGCTTGGGAAAGTAGCGAACGCCCGGATTTTGCACTCATCCAGGGAATGCTAGATAAGGCATTTAGACGCCTGTCGCGCGGCCAAACGCCGATGCTGCACTCCGATCAAGGTTGGGCTTACCAAATGCGCGCCTACCGGGAGCGGCTCGCCAAGCGAGGTTTGGTGCAAAGCATGTCACGCAAAGGTAATTGTCTGGATAATGCCGCGATGGAGAGCTTTTTCGGAACCCTCAAATCAGAGTGCTTTCGCTTGGCCCGCTTCGATTATGTGGAGCAACTGCGCAGCGCTATTGCTAACTACATCCACTACTACAACCACGAGCGCATCAAGCTAAAGCTAAAAGGGCTGAGTCCTGTGCAGTACAGAACTCAGCCCTTAGCTGCATAACTTAACCGTCCAACTTTACGGGGTCAGTTCACCACTCCGCTGCCCTTGACTTTTTAATACGCGCTAACGCTTAGTGCACATTGCGCTCAAACACCAGCTCACCGTTTTTCAGATCCACCGGAATCACATCCTTCGGACCAAACCGGCCAGACAGGATCAGCTTGGCGATCGGGTTTTCGATCTCTTGCTGGATCGCCCGCTTCAGTGGCCGGGCGCCGAAGAGTGGGTCATAGCCCACCTTGCCGATATGCTCCAGCGCCGCGTCAGAGACGACAAGCTGCATATCGAGCTTCGCCAGCCGGTCGTGCAACCGCTGTAGCTGGATCTTCGCAATCGACTGGATATTCGAACGGTCGAGCGCATGAAACACCACCACGTCATCAATCCGGTTCAGGAACTCAGGCCGGAAATGCAGCTTGACCTCCTCCCAGACCGCATCCTTCACCGCCTCCTGCGTTTGACCAACCATCGACTGAATCACGTGCGAGCCAAGATTCGACGTCATCACGATGACCGTGTTCTTGAAATCGACCGTGCGCCCCTGGCCATCGGTCATGCGTCCGTCATCCAGCACCTGGAGCAGCACATTGAACACGTCCGGATGCGCCTTTTCGATCTCATCGAGCAAGATCACGCTATAGGGCTTGCGCCGTACGGCCTCCGTCAGATAACCGCCCTCTTCATAACCGACATAGCCTGGCGGCGCGCCAATCAGACGCGCGACGCTATGCTTTTCCATGAATTCGCTCATGTCGATACGAATCAGATGATCTTCCGAATCGAACAAAAACGAGGCCAGCGCCTTGCATAGCTCGGTTTTACCCACGCCAGTCGGGCCGAGAAACAGGAAGGAACCATACGGCCGGTTCGGATCGGCCAGCCCGGCACGCGAGCGGCGAATCGCATCCGCCACCGCCGTAATGGCTTCGTCCTGACCAATCACCCGCTCGTGTAATTTCTCTTCGATTTGCAGCAGTTTTTCGCGCTCGCCTTGCATCATCCGTGACACGGGAATGCCCGTTGAACGCGATACCACCTCCGCGATTTCTTCCGCCCCCACCTGGGTGCGCAGCAACCGCGGGCGCGCGGGGTTGTTCTGCTCGCTCGCCTCGGCCTGGGTTACCTGCTTGAGTTGCGCTTCAAGCTGGGGCAGCGTGCCATATTGCAGCTCGGCCACTTTTTCGAGTTTGCCTTCGCGCTGCAAACGGGTGATCTCGGCGCGGGTTTTCTCGATCTCTTCCTTGAGCAGCGCGCTGCCTTGCACCGCCGCCTTTTCGGCCATCCAGATTTCTTCGAGATCGGAATACTCACGGTTGAGCCGCTCGATTTCTTCTTCGATGAGCTGCAAACGCCTTTGCGAAGCTTCGTCCTTTTCTTTCTTGACGGCTTCGCGTTCGATCTTCAACTGGATCAGGCGGCGATCGAGACGGTCCATCTCTTCGGGTTTCGAATCGATTTCCATCTTGATCTTGGACGCGGCTTCGTCAATCAAGTCGATCGCCTTGTCCGGCAAAAAGCGGTCGGTGATGTAGCGATGCGAGAGCTCGGCGGCAGCGACAATCGCCGGATCGGTGATATCCACGCCGTGGTGCAACTCATAGCGCTCCTGCAAACCACGCAGGATGGCAATGGTCGCCTCGACCGTCGGCTCATCCACCAGCACCTTCTGAAAACGGCGTTCGAGCGCGGCGTCTTTTTCGATGTACTTGCGGTATTCATCCAGCGTCGTCGCGCCCACGCAGTGCAGCTCGCCGCGCGAGAGCGCGGGCTTGAGCATGTTGCCCGCATCCATCGCGCCTTCGGCCTTGCCCGCGCCCACCATCGTATGAATTTCATCGATGAAGACGATGGTCTGGCCTTCATCCTTGGCGATATCGCTGAGCACCGCCTTCAGACGCTCTTCGAACTCACCGCGATATTTCGCGCCCGCGAGCAGCGCCGCCATATCGAGCGACAACACCCGTTTGCCCTTGAGCGACTCAGGGACTTCGCCATTGACAATGCGCTGCGCCAAGCCTTCGACAATCGCTGTTTTACCCACGCCAGGCTCGCCGATCAGCACCGGGTTGTTCTTGGTACGGCGTTGCAGGATTTGAATCGAGCGGCGAATTTCGTCATCGCGGCCAATCACCGGGTCCAGCTTGCCCGCGCGGGCGCGCTCGGTCAGATCGACCGTGTATTTCTTGAGGGCTTCGCGCTGGCTCTCGGCATCCTGGCTATTCACCTGCGCGCCACCCCGCACGGCGGTAATCGCCGCTTCCAGCGCCTTGCGCGTCAGGCCGTGCTGGCGCGCCAGACGGGCGGCTTCGCCCTTGTCGTCAGCCAGCGCCAGCAGGAACATCTCGCTGGCGATGTAAGTATCGTTGAGCTTTTGAGCTTCCTTGTCGGCCTGGTTCAGCAGCCCGGTCAGCTCACGGCTGACTTGCACGTTGCCATCCGTGCCCTGAACCTGCGGCAGCCGTGTGATGGCGTCATCCAGCGCCGTTTGCAGCGCTGCAACCTGGGTGCCCGCGTGAGCCAGCAGCGAACGCGCGGAACCGTCTTGCTGGGCCAGCAGGGCCGAGAGCAAATGAACCGGTTCGATGTATTGATTGTCGTGGCCGACGGCCAGACTTTGGGCATCGGCCAGTGCTTCCTGAAACTTGGTAGTAAGCTTGTCTATTCTCATGTGCAGCGATCTCCTGTAACGAATAACCACCAAATGAGGCGCATGATGCGAGTTTCAAGCATTTATTTTTGTTTCATTGCATTGCGTGCTAGCTTGGCCGGGCAGTTGGTGTGTGATGTCCCTGCTAGCGTCCCTGCTGGCGTCCCTGCTGGCAGCTCGCTATTGCCCGTTGTTTAACGCCCACGGGCGCCTTCCTGATCCGTGTTCCTGTGCAATGACTGATACCTTGCCTGCCGCCTCTTCGGCCTTGGCCCTGGCCTCGAGCTTGCCCCGCCACGCCGAACCCACGGAAGCCAATATTCGTGAACTGGTCTACGCGTTCTATGACCGTGTGCGCGCCGATCCATTATTAGGCCCGGTGTTCGAGCAAACGCTCGCGGGCCGCTGGGACGCCCATCTGCCCAAAATGTGCGCCTTCTGGACGAGCCTCGTCCTCGGGTCAAAGCAGTATCGCGGCAACGTTCAGCAAGTACACCAGCCGCTCTCTGGCATCGAGCCGCAGCATTTCAGCCAGTGGCTGTTCCTGTTTCTCGCAACCGTCGAATCACGCTACGAACCCGCTGCCGCTGTGCGCTTCATGGAACCCGCGCTGCGTATTGCGCAAAGCTTGCAATTAAGCCGTTTCGGTTGGAATTACGTCATTCCTGAAGAGCAAAAAGCGCTGCTCGCGCATATCGCCCCGCGTGAACGTTCGCCTGAGCATCAACAGGCGCATGAACACGCACTCCGGCACGGCAAGCCGCGCGGGTAGCACGCACGGGCCCGTCCCAGCCGGCCCACCTTTCATGCCGTTCATCGCGGCCGAGGGGTGAGAGGTCAAGTCAGGGTTTCAGTTCTGGGCGCCGCCGTTGTCGTCCGGCGCCACGCCCCAGCGGGCGAATGCCGTGTCGTCGCTCACGCGGGCATCCACCCAGCGTGCGCCTTCTGGAGTCGCTTCTTTTTTCCAGAATGGCGCCTGTGTCTTCAGAAAATCCATCACGAACTCGCACGAGGCAAACGCATCGCCGCGATGCGCTGCTGTCGTCGCCACCAGCACGATCTGCGCGGAGGGCGCCAGTGGGCCGACGCGATGCACGATCAGCACGTCAATTCCGGGCCAGCGCAACTGCGCGGCGGCAACAATCTGCTCCAGTGCCTGCTCGGTCATGCCGGGGTAATGCTCCAGCGTCATCGAATGCACCGCACTGCCCTCGTTGAGATCACGCACCAGGCCCACGAAGCAGGCGAGCGCACCCGCCTGTGGATTCGCGGCACGCAGTGCACCGGCTTCGGCGCTGAGATCGAAATCTTCAGTCTGGACTCGAACTGTCATCGCCCGTCCTAACCGCCCGTGACCGGCGGAAAAAATGCCACTTCGCAGCCCTCGGTAATGCGCCGGCTGGCGTCCGTCATGACATGGTTGCAAGCCATGCGCAATGGCCGGCCTTCGGCCAGGGTGTCGGCCCAGGCGCCGCCGCGCAGGCGCAGCCAGTCCCGCACATCGCCCACCGTGGCGATGCCGTCAGGTACGCTCAGCGTTTCGTCGGAACAGCCGAGCGCCTCACGCACGCTGGCAAAGTATTTCAAATGGATCTTCATCGGAGAATGTCCACGCGCTCGCGCCCGTAGCCGGTTATCAGTTCAGCAATTCAGAAAAAGGAATGAAACGCACCGTCTCACCCGCGCTGATCGCGTGATGCGGCGGGTTGTCGATCAGGCCATCGCCCCAGACCGCCGAGGTCAGCACCGCCGAGCGCTGGTCAGGAAACAGCTCAAGCCCGCCTGCTGCGTTGACCCGGGCGCGTAAAAACTCATTGCGCCGGTCAGCCTTGTGCTGCGTGAAATCCGCCCGCAGCGACAGCGCGCGAGGCGTCACAACGCGGGCGCCCGCCAACCGCAGCACGAACGGACGCACGAACAGCAAGAAGGTGACGAGGCTCGAGACCGGGTTGCCTGGCAAACCAATAAAAAACGTTTCGCCCGAAGTTGCGTCCGAATGACCCAATGCGCCCGCGGCGGCGCTGCGGCGCACCGCGCCAAACGCAAGCGGCTTGCCGGGCTTGAGCGCGATTTGCCATAACGCAAGATGCCCTTGCGCTTCGACAGCCGGTTTCACGTGGTCTTCTTCGCCCACCGAGACGCCACCGCACGTCAGGATCAGGTCATGCGCCTCCGCGGCCTCACGCAGCGCCGCCCGTGTCGCGTCAAGCTGATCGGGCACGATGCCGTAATCGGTCACGGCACAGCCGAGGTTCTGCAGGAGCCCGCGCAGGGTAAAACGGTTTGAATTGTAGATCGCACCCGGTTGCAACGGCTCGCCGGGCATCGTCAGTTCATCGCCGGTAAAAAACACCGCCACCCTGACGCGCCGTGTCACAGCGAGCGTGGCGCAGCCCACCGACGCCGCCAGCCCCAACGCCTGAGGCGTCAAACGCGTGCCTGCGGGCAGGATAACGGTGCCACGCTGGATATCCGCGCCTTGTGCCGTAATCCATTCACCGACTTGCGGTGTATGCAGAAAATTCACTTCGTGGGTAAGCGGATCGGCCTCGGTCTGCTCTTGCATCACGATGGCTTCGGCCCCTGGCGGCACGGTGGCCCCCGTGAAGATTCGCGCGGCGGTCCCTGGCGCGAGCGGCTGTGCGGGGTGCCCGGCGGCAATGCGCTGCGACACCGGCAAACGGCGCTCGCCATGCAGCAGGTCGGCGACCCGCACCGCATAGCCATCCATCGCGCTAACGGCCATGGGCGGCACATCGAGCGGCGAAACGACATCGCTAGCCAGCACGCGGTTGAGCGCCTCAAGGGTAGGCAGGGATTCACTGCCACCGAGCGGGACGGCGGCGTCCAGCAATGCCTTCAGGGCTTCGGCGGTTGAGCGTAACGCAGCGCCAGCGGTGGCAGGATGGGTCGAAGGCATGGATATGCGAGGAAGCCCGTTGGGCAAGTTGGGCAAAGCAGTCATTGTAGCCGTGGCTGGCGCGGATGAAGAAAGCGCCGCCCCGCCCCTTTATTGCCCTGTATGCGCGGCAATAAACGCCTTGACCGGGCGCACGTCAGCCGCCAGCACTTCGAAGCGTTGCGGCAGCGCCTCCAGCCCGACGAAGGCCGCTGGCCGCTCTGGCTCACGCTGTAGCGCCTCGCGGATGGTCTCGCCAAATTTAACCGGCTGCGCTGTCTCCAGCACGATCATCGGAATACCGGGCTGCAAATGTTCACGCGCCACTTTCACGCCATCGGCCGTGTGCGTGTCGATCATCGTCTGATAACGCCCGAACACATCACGGATCGTGGCAACACGATCCGCATGACTGCTGCGCCCGGAAACGAAACCAAACGCCTGCACGCGGGCAAAATCGCCGCTCGCCGCCAGATCGAAACCGCCCTTTTCCTCGACATCGCGGAACAACTGCAACACCCGCGCCGGATCGCGGCCCAGCAGATCGAAGATAAAGCGTTCGAAATTGGATGCCTTCGAGATATCCATGCTCGGGCTGCTGGTGTGCCAGGTCTCGGCGGCTTTGCGCACGCGATACACCCCGGTGCGGAAAAACTCGTCGAGCACGTCGTTTTCGTTCGTGGCGACGACCAGTTTTTCGATGGGTAGCCCCATCATCCGCGCAATATGGCCCGCGCATACATTGCCGAAATTGCCCGATGGCACGGTAAACGACACCCGCTCGTCATTCGAGCGCGTCGCCGCGAAATAGCCGCTGAAATAATAGACGACTTGCGCCACCACCCGTGCCCAGTTGATCGAGTTGACCGTGCCAATGCGGTGTTGCGCCTTGAAGGCGTGATCGTTGGACACGGCCTTGACGATGTCCTGGCAATCGTCGAAAACCCCTTCGAGAGCCAGATTGAAGATGTTCGGATCTTGCAGGCTGTACATCTGCGCGGTTTGAAACGCGCTCATCTTCTTGTGCGGCGACAGCATGAAGACGCGCACGCCCCGCTTGCCGCGCATGGCGTATTCGGCAGCGCTGCCGGTATCGCCGGACGTCGCGCCGAGGATATTCAGCGTCTCGCCGTGCTGGCCCAGCGTGTACTCGAACAGGTTGCCCAGCAGTTGCATCGCCATGTCCTTGAACGCGAGCGTCGGGCCATTGGAGAGTTCCAGCAGCGCGAGCGGCGCGCCCTGTTCGACGCCGAGCGTACGCAGTGGCGTGATCTGCGCGGCGTTTTCGCCGTGGCGCACGTTGCAATACGTCTGCGCCGTATAGGTGCGGCGCGTCAGGGCACGCAGATCGTCAGGCGGGATGTCGTCGCTGAACTTCGAGAGAATTTCAAAGGCCAGATCGGCATACGGCAGCGTGCGCCAGCGCGCCAGCTCGTCAGCCGCGATCCGGGGATAGGAGGCAGGCAGGTAAAGGCCACCGTCACGCGCCAGCCCGCCCAGCAAGATGTCGGAAAACGTATGGCGCTCATGGGCGCCGGCGCCGCGCGTCGAGAGATAGTTCATGAGACCTGGGACCTAGTTCAGTGCTTCCATGCGCAACCGGGTCACCTTTGAGACAACCGTGGTGAGCGCTTCGAGGGTGCGGATCGCGGCGTTAATGTGTTTTTCGCGCGTTTCGTGCGTGAGCACGATGAGGTCGGTTTCGCCCTTGCCATGATCGTCCACCTGCTCGGACTCTTTTTGCAGCAAGGCGTCGATCGAAATGCCCGCATCGGCCAGAATGCGCGTGATGCTGGCCAGCACACCCGCCACGTCTGCCACCCGCAAGCGCAAGTAGTAACTGCTGCTGATTTCTTCAATCGGCAGGATCGGTGTGCTGGAAAGCCGGTCAGGCTGAAACGCGAGATGCGGCACCCGGTGCTCGGGGTCGGCGGTATGCAGCCGCGTGACGTCCACCAGATCGGCCACCACGGAAGAAGCGGTCGGCTCGGCCCCCGCGCCCTTGCCGTAATAAAGCGTCGTGCCAACCGCATCGCCATGCACCACCACCGCGTTCATCGCGCCTTCGACATTGGCGATCAGACGTTTTTCGGGAATCAGCGTCGGATGCACCCGCAGCTCGATACCCTCCGCCGTGCGGCGCGTAATGCCCAGTAGCTTGATGCGGTAACCGAGCTCTTCGGCATAGCGGATGTCGATGGCGTCCAGATCGCTAATTCCTTCGATATACGCCCGCTCGAACTGAACCGGCACGCCAAACGCGATGGCGCTCATGATGGTCACCTTGTGCGCGGCGTCCACGCCCTCGATGTCGAACGTCGGATCGGCTTCGGCATAGCCAAGCGCCTGGGCCGCCTCGAGTGCAGTGGCGAAATCAAGGCCGCGGTCGCGCATCTCGGACAGGATGTAGTTCGTCGTGCCGTTGATGATGCCGGCGATGTACTGGATGCGGTTCGCGCTCAGCCCCTCGCGCAACGCCTTGATGATCGGAATACCGCCCGCCACGGCCGCCTCGAAGGCGACCATCACGCCTTTGGCGTGCGCGGCTTCGAAGATTTCATTGCCATGCACAGCCAGCAGCGCCTTGTTGGCTGTCACGATGTGCTTGCCATTGGCGATCGCGCGCAGCACCAGCTCACGGGCCAGGCTCGTGCCGCCCATCATCTCGGCGACGATATCCAGCGTGGGGTCGTCCACCAGCGCGGCGAAATCGTCGGTGAGCGCGACGCTGCCAGCCGCATCCCCCAGCGCCGCCAGGGCCTTGGCCGGATTGCGCACGGCGATGCGGGTAACCTCGATGCCGCGTCCGGCGCGGCGCCTGATTTCTTCCTGATTGCGGCGCAGTACCGTGAAGGTGCCGCTGCCCACTGTGCCGAAGCCCAGCAATCCCACTTTGATTGGTTCCATGCAGCGTGTCGTGTCAGTTAAAAGTGTCGATTAAAAAGCGGGTGTAAAAGGCGGAAGGCGGAAGGCGGAAGGCGAAAAGCGCCTCGTCGGGCAAGCGCCACCGCCCAGGCAACGAACCCGGCGTATCAGGTATCAAGCCATAAAGCCATCCGGCCATCAGGCCGCGTGACGTTTGCGGTAACCGTCGAGAAAACGGGCGATGCGGCTAATCGAATCGGTCAGATCGTCGACATTCGGCAAAAACACGACGCGGAAGTGATCGGGCGTTTTCCAGTTGAAGCCGCTGCCTTGCACCAGCAGCACCCGCTCGGCGAGCAGCAAATCGAGAATGAACTGCTGGTCGTTTTCAATCGGATACATCTTCGGATCGAGCCGCGGGAACATATACAGCGCTGCATCAGGCTTGACGCAGCTCACGCCCGGAATGGCCGTGAGCAGGTCGTAAGCCACCTGGCGCTGGCGATAAAGACGGCCGCCGGGCATGATCAAGTCCTGAATGCTCTGGTAGCCGCCCAGCGCGGTCTGGATCGCATATTGACCCGGCACGTTCGGACACAGGCGCATCGACGCCAGAATGCCCAGCCCTTCGAAATAATCTTTGGCGCGCTGCCGGTTGGCGCCCATCAGCCCCGACACGTACATCCAGCCCGCACGGTAGCCGCACGAGCGATAGCTCTTGGACAGGCTATTGAATGTCACGGTCAGCACGTCTTCGGACAGCGCCCCGATGGCCGTGTGCTGCAAGCCGTCGTAGACGATCTTGTCATAGACCTCGTCGGCGAAAATCATCAGGCCGTGCTGGCGCGCGATGTCGATGAGTTCGAGCAGCAGCGCGTCCGAATACAGCGCACCGGTTGGGTTATTGGGATTGATGATGACGAGTGCCCGCGTGTTGGGCGTGATCTTGCGGCGAATGTCGTCCGGATCGGGCATCCAGCGGTTGGCTTCATCGCAGGTGTAATGCACGGGCGTGCCGCCCGACAGGCTGACACCGGCCGTCCAGAGCGGGTAATCCGGCGCGGGCAGCAAGACCTCGTCGCCATTGTTGAGCAGTGCCTGCAGCGCCATCACGATCAGCTCGGAGGCGCCGTTGCCGATGTAGATATCGTCGAGTTCGACGCCTTGCACGCCTTTTTCCTGGGCGTAATGCATGATCGCCTTGCGCGCCGCGAACACCCCTTTGGAGTCGGAATACCCCGACGAGCCCGGCAGGTTCAGGATCATGTCCTGAATGATTTCGTCCGGCGCATCGAAGCCGAACGCGGCGAGATTGCCAATATTCAGCTTGATGATGCGATGGCCTTCTTCTTCCAGCCGCTTGGCGTGTTCGAGAACGGGCCCGCGAATGTCATAGCAGACGTTTTGCAGCTTGTTGGATTTGAGAATCGGTTTCACGGCGGGTACTTCATCCTGGAATTGAGTCAAGCGGACAAGCCCTAAAGGCCTTGAAAAAACATTGAAACAAACATTGAAACGGCATGGATACAGCCCGGATACGGCCCCAATACAGCCCGGATACAACGTCGCAACAATCTGGAAATCACGAACCTCTGCGGCGGGAAGCCTCGCCAGAAGCATCCGAAGCGTTCCCGCTCAGGCCTTTGCTCAAGCCTTTGCTCAGGCCTCCACCCGGCCTCGCATCCAGCGCTTCATCCGGCACGCACGCCCAGCCCCGCTGCGAACGTCGGACGAAAAGTTATAATTTAGCGGATTTTAGCCGACTTCCGCAATGCACAAACTTGCACAGACCGCGGCGGCAATGGCTGGCGCACAAGGCCGTGCGGCGATACCCGCCTTCCACGAACCCCGAACCTCCGGAACACCCACTTGAAACTCCACCAGGACTCCAGCGGCGCACTCAATACGGTCACCGGCTATGGCCCCGGTTACGTCGAGATCAATCTTCAGCGGCATAGCGGCAGCATCGTGCTGCTGCCTGACGTGCCGGTTATCGCCTGGCCGGTGACGGCATTCGATACACTCACGGCCGCCGATTTCGACTTGCTGCTCGCGCTCGGCCCCGAACTGGTCATCTTTGGCAGTGGCCCTCGCCTGCGCTTTCCACATCCGCGCCTGACAGCGGCGCTTTCCGCCCAGCGGATCGGCGTCGAAACCATGGATTTCAAGGCCGCTTGCCGTACCTATAACATCCTGATCGCCGAAGGCCGCAAGGTCGCGGCAGCACTGCTCATCGAGGCCTAAGCCCGCGCTAGCGGCAGTTGCTGGCGGCCCCAGTTGTACATTCGTACACTCGATTAAGCCCACGAACATGCGGTTTATGCCAGCAGCCGGCGCCAATCGCGTAAACTGCCCGGCGATGTCGTCCTGCGCCGTCCTGCCGTTGCACCGCGTGTCACCCGGCCAGCCGGCGTGGGCCTGCTCTCCCGCACGGCGCCGCGCCAGCGGCACGTCCTTTTTTATCAACAGGTTAAAACCTCATGAACGATACGCCTTACCGGCTAACGCTCCAGCGCAACACGCTCTTGCTGCTGATACTGGCGCTTGCGGTAGTCTGGTTCGTACCACTCGGCTGGCGCTATCTGCTGCCGAGCGACGAGGGCCGGTACGCCGAAATGGCGCGCGAAATGTTCGTGACCGGCGACTGGATCACGCCGCGCTACAACGGCTACAAATATTTCGAAAAACCACCGCTGCAAACCTGGGCCAATGCGCTGACGTTCGCCTGGTTCGGCATCGGCGACTGGCAGGCGCGGCTCTATACCGCGCTCACAGGCTTCGCTGGCGTGCTGCTGGCCGGCTATACCGGCGCCCGGGTGTTTAACGCCGCCACAGGTTTCTTCGCCGCTGTCGTGCTCGCCACGTCGCCCTACTGGAACCTGATGGGCCACTTCAATGCGCTCGACATGGGCCTGTCGTTCTGGATGGAGCTCTCGCTGTGCGCCTTGCTGCTGGCGCAGCGTCCCAACCTGGCAGGCCGCCAGGTGCGGCTCTGGATGTGGCTATGCTGGGCCTCGATGGCCCTCGCGGTGCTGTCAAAAGGGCTGATCGGCCTCATCCTGCCCGGCGCCGTGCTAGTGCTCTATACGTTCGCGGCACGCGACTGGGCCGTCTGGAAGCGCCTCTATCTGGCCAGCGGACTCATTCTCTTTCTCCTGATCGCCATGCCCTGGTTCGTGCTGGTGCAGCAACGCAATCCGGAATTCCTGAATTTCTTTTTCATCGTCCAGCAGTTCCAGCGCTACCTCACCCCCGAGCAAAACCGGCCCGGCCCGGTGTATTACTTCGTCGCGGTGATCCTCGTGGGCTTCTTGCCCTGGCTGTCGCTCAGCGTGCAAAGCATCCGCCATGCCCTGCGCCTGCCGCGCCAGCCCAATGGCTTTTCGCCCGTGATCTTGCTGCTGGTCTGGGCCGGCTTCATCTTCGTGTTTTTCAGCGCCTCGCATTCCAAACTCGTCTCTTATGTGCTGCCCATCGCGCCCGCCCTCGCGCTGCTGATCGGCCTGTATTTGCCGCTGGTCACACGCACGCAATGGCGCTTTCATCTGGCGGGCTATGCCGTGTTTCTGCTGGCCGCCGCCATCGTCGCCGCGATTGTTCTGGGCCGCGCGGGCGATAGCCGCAATCCCAACGAGCTGTATGTCGCGTACCGTGGCTGGGTGCTGGCTGCCCTCGCGGTGGCCTTCGCGCTGACGCTGGTCGCGCTCTGGCTGAACCGCCGCAGCAAAAACGGCATCGCGGCGTCCGTGGTCATGTTCGGCGCGGCCTGGCTGCTGCTAGGCACGATTGCAGGCACCGGTCACAACATTTTTGGCCGCCTCAGTTCAGGGGCGCCGCTCGCGCCCACGATCCGCGCCGTACTGGACAAGATGCCGCCCGACACGCCGTTTTACTCAGTGGGCGTGCTGGATCACACGTTACCGTTTTACATCGGCCACACCACGATCATGGTGCAGCACGCCGACGAACTGGCGTTTGGCGTCTCCGTCGAGCCGCAAAAATGGGTACCCACCCTCGATGCATGGCGCCAGCGCTGGGCCGCCGAGCCCTATGCGCTCGCCCTGCTCCCCGTGGAAAAATATGAAGAATTTCAGGCGCAGCACGTGCCGATGCAAGTGATTGCCCGCGATTCGCGCCGCGTGATCGTCGCTAAACCCGCTGCCAAAGCGCAACCCTGACCCGCCTCCCGGAACGCATTCATGAATCCTGTTTCGCTCGTTTGTATCCTGCTGGGCGTGGCGTTAAACGCTTGCGCCCAGTTGCTGCTCAAAGCGGGCACCAATGCCGTTGGACACTTCGATTTCACCCGTGCGAACATCCTGCCCATCGGTTTCAAACTCGCCACCCAATGGCCGGTCATCGGCGGGCTTGCGTGCTATGTGATCAGCGTGGTGGTCTGGATTCTCGGGCTGTCGCGGGTCGACGTGTCGATTGCCTATCCCATGCTGTCGCTGGGCTATGTCGTCAATGCCTTCGCGGCCTGGTATCTGTTTGGCGAAGTGCTGTCGTTGCAACGCCTGATCGGCATTGGCATCATCCTGCTCGGCGTGGTGGTGCTGGCGCGCAGCTAGGCACCCCCGGATTGATCCGCTGACGCTGGCAACCCCGCGCAGCCGAAAGACAAAATCCTTTGTTGCAGCATGCTTTGGCCTGGCTGCCCTTTTTTATTTAGCTCAATCATTCGGGACCCCGATGACTCAGTCCTCTGTTCCATTTTTGCCGTTTGTCCGCCCGGAAATCGACGAAGCCACCATCGCGGGCGTGGCCGATGTGCTGCGCTCAGGCTGGATCACCACGGGCCCGCAAAACCAGCAGTTCGAAGCCGAACTCTCGACCTATTGCGGTGGGCGTCCCGTGCGCACCTTCAATTCAGGCACCGCGACGCTTGAAATCGGCTTGCGCATCGCCGGCGTGGGCCCGGGTGACGAAGTCATCACGACGCCCGCATCGTGGGTCGCCACCAGCAACGTCATCATCGAAACCGGCGCCATGCCGGTGTTCGTCGATATCGATCCGCGCACCCGCAATATCGACCTGAACCTGCTGGAACAAGCCATCACCCCACGCACCAAAGCCCTCATGCCGGTGTATCTGTCGGGCTTGCCCGTCGATATGGATCATCTTTACCGCATCGCCCGCAACCACAAGCTGCGCGTGATCGAAGATGCCGCCCAGGCATTCGGTTCGAGCTGGAAGGGCACGCGCATTGGCCAGTTGGGCGACATCGTCTCGTTCAGCTTTCATGCCAACAAGAACCTGACGTCGATCGAAGGAGGCGCGCTCGTGCTCAATAGCGAGGACGAAGCGCTGCTGGCGCAAAAGTACCGGCTGCAAGGCATTACGCGCACGGGTTTTGACGGCATGGACTGCGATGTGCTGGGCGGCAAGTACAACCTGACGGATGTCGCCGCCCGGGTGGGGCTGGGTCAGTTACCGCATATCGAACGCTTCACCGCACAACGCCGCAAACTGGCGCAGGCTTATTTCGCCGGCCTCGCCGACGGTGCCGCAGTAAAACTGGGTCTCGGCCTGCCGCTGGCGGATTTCGATAACAGCAACTGGCACATGTTCCAGATCACGCTGCCGCTGGAACACCTCACGCTCACACGCGCCGCCTTCATGGAAGCGCTGAAAGCGCACGGCATTGGCTCCGGCGTGCACTACCCCGCGATCCACCTGTTTTCGCTATACCGTGCGCGCGGCTTCGCGGAAGGCATGTTCCCGCATGCGGAACGCTTTGGCGCGAGCACCGTCACACTCCCCCTTTTCACTCAAATGACCGAAGCCGATGTGATGCGGGTCTGCCGCGCCATCAATGAAATTTGCGAACAACACGGAAAATAAGCGCACATGAGCCAGACAGGGATACCCGCGGAGACCGCCATGGAAACCGGAGCACAAGCCAGCACAGAAGCTGCCCCACACGTCACCACGCCGGAAATCTCGATCATCATTCCCGTCTTCAACGAAGAAGCAGGGCTGGCGGCGCTCTACGCACGGCTCTATCCCGCGCTCGATGCGCTGGGAACCGGTTACGAGGTGATCTTCGTCAACGACGGCAGCCGCGACCAGTCCGCCGCGCTGCTGGCCAGGCAGTTTCGCGCGCGCCCCGACACCACGCGGGTGATCCTGCTCAACGGCAACTATGGCCAGCACATGGCGATCCTCGCGGGCTTCGAGCAGTCGCGCGGCGACATCATCATCACGCTCGACGCCGACTTGCAAAACCCGCCCGAAGAAATCAGCCGCCTCGCGGCCAAGATGCGCGAGGGCTATGACTACGTGGGCACGATCCGCCTGCAACGCCAGGACAGCCTGTGGCGGCGCAAGGCCTCGCAGATGATGAACCGCGTGCGCGAGCGCATCACACGCATCCGGATGACCGATCAGGGCTGCATGCTGCGCGCGTATAGCCGCCATATCGTGGATACGATCAACTGCTGCGGCGAGATCAACACGTTTATTCCGGCGCTCGCTTACACCTTCGCGCAAAACCCCGTCGAAATCGAAGTCGCGCATGAAGAACGTTTCGCCGGCGAATCCAAATACTCGCTGTATAGCCTGATCCGCCTCAATTTTGATCTGGTGACAGGGTTTTCGGTCGTGCCGTTGCAATGGCTCTCGTTTATCGGCGTCATCCTGTCGCTGGGCTCGGCAGCGTTATTTGTGCTGCTGCTGGTTCGCCGCTTCATCGTCGGCGCTGAAGTCCAGGGCGTGTTCACGCTGTTTGCGATCACCTTCTTTTTACTCGGCGTGATTATTTTCGCGTTAGGGCTGCTAGGCGAGTACATCGGCCGGATTTATCAGCAAGTGCGGGCCCGGCCGCGCTATCTGGTGCAGACCATTCTCGAGCAGCGCAACGGCCTCGCCGTGACCCAAACGCCGCACCCGCCGACCGTATCAGGCAGCGGCCGGGGGAGCCGCCCGTGAGACCTCGCGCCGTCGTATTCGCTTATCACAACGTGGGCGTGCGCTGCCTGCAGGTGCTGCTGGCGCGCGGCGTCGACGTCGCCCTGGTGGTCACGCACGAAGACAACCCGAACGAACGGATCTGGTTTGACAGCGTGGCCGAAGTGGCCGCCGAACAGGGCATCCCAACGCTCACCGGCGCTCAGCAAGCCGAGTTGCACGAAGCCGTGCGCGCCGCCCAGCCCGATTTCATTTTTTCTTTTTACTACCGCCACATGCTGCCCGTCGCGCTGCTGGCGCTGGCGCCGCGCGGCGCATACAACATGCATGGCTCGCTGCTGCCGCACTATCGGGGCCGGGTGCCGACCAACTGGGCCGTGCTGCATGGCGCCAGCGAAACCGGCGCGACGCTGCATGAGATGACGGCCAAACCCGATGCGGGCGCGATCCTCGGCCAGACCAGCGTGCCGATCCTGCCTGACGACACCGCAGCCCAAGTCTTCGATAAAGTCACCGTCGCCGCCGAGCAAACGCTCTGGCGCGTGCTGCCTGCGCTGCTGGCAGGCGAAGCCCCGCATCTGCCCAACGACCTGGCTCAGGGCAGCTACTTCGGCGCTCGCACGCCCGAGGATGGCCGCATTGACTGGAACCAGAGCGCGCAGCAGGTCTATAACCTGATTCGCGCGGTTGCGCCGCCCTATCCGGGGGCGTTCACCGAGATCAATGGCACACGCCTGATCGTGGCGCGGGCACGGCTCGCGGCGCCCGGCGCGCTACCCTCTGATTTGCCCGTCGGGCTCCACGTAAGCGATAATGCCGTTTTTGCCCAATGCGGCGATGGCCGCGCGCTGCGAATCCACGCATTACAGCGAGCGTCCGGGCCGCACGAGCCTCCCCCTCTCCAGGGCGAGAGCCAAATCGACACCTTCATCGACACCTTCGTCACCCCCGCCGAACTGGCCCAGCTCCTTCACTCTTGTCGTCATTCATGAAAAAAGTCCTGATTCTGGGTGTTAATGGCTTCATCGGCCATCACCTGTCCAAACGCATCCTCGAAACGACCGACTGGGAAGTGTTCGGCATGGACATGCAAACCGACCGCCTGGGCGATCTGCTCCATCACGAGCGGATGCATTTTTTTGAAGGCGATATCACGATCAACAGGGAATGGGTCGAATATCACGTCAAAAAATGCGATGTGATCCTGCCGCTGGTTGCCATCGCCACGCCAGCCACCTATGTGCAACAGCCGCTGCGCGTGTTCGAACTCGATTTCGAAGCGAACCTGCCGATCGTGCGTTCCGCCGTCAAGTACGGCAAGCATCTGGTGTTTCCGTCGACCTCCGAGGTCTACGGCATGTGCGCCGACGAAGCCTTCGACCCCGACGCCTCCGAACTCACCTATGGCCCGATCAACAAGCCGCGCTGGATCTACGCCTGCTCCAAGCAACTGATGGACCGCGTGATCTGGGGTTACGGCATGCAGGAAGGGCTGAACTTCACGCTGTTTCGGCCATTCAACTGGATTGGCCCTGGGCTCGATTCGATCTACACCCCGAAAGAAGGCAGCTCGCGCGTGGTCACCCAGTTTCTCGGCCATATCGTGCGCGGCGAGAACATCAGCCTCGTTGACGGCGGTGCGCAAAAGCGGGCCTTCACCGATATCGACGACGGCATCAGCGCCCTGATGAAAATCATCGAAAACGCCAAGGGCGTGGCCTCGGGCAAGATCTACAACATTGGCAATCCGAAGAATAATTTCTCGGTGCGCGAACTGGCGCACAAGATGCTCGCACTGGCGGCCGAATTCCCCGAGTACGCCAGCGAAGCCAAAAAAGTGCAGTTGGTCGAGACCTCATCGGGCGCGTATTACGGCACGGGCTACCAGGACGTGCAAAACCGCGTGCCCAAAATCGACAATACGATGCAGGAACTCGGCTGGGCTCCGGCCTCGACCTTCGACGACGCGCTGCGCAAGATTTTCGAAGCGTATCGCGGCCATGTCGGCGAGGCACGTGCCCTCGTCGAACCGCACTAGGCGAGCCATCTTGCCCCGGATCGTTCTGAAGGTTGACGTCGATACGTTGCGTGGCACCCGCGAAGGCGTGCCCAATCTGGCACGCCTGTGTGAGCGTTTCGACGCACGCGCCACGTTTCTTTTTAGTCTTGGGCCCGATCACACGGGCTGGGCGATGCGCCGCGTGTTTCGGCCGGGTTTTCTGCGGAAGGTGTCGCGCACCTCGGTGGTGGAACACTACGGCATCCGCCAGCTGATGTACGGCGTCCTGTTGCCAGGCCCGGATATCGGCCGGCGCGCCGCCGCGGACATGCGCGCCATTCAGCAGGCGGGCCTTGAGTGCGGCATTCATACATGGGATCACGTCTACTGGCAGGACAACGTACGCCAACGCCCGCGTGAGTGGACCGTCGCCCAGATGCAGCGCAGCTACGAGCGGTTTTGCGACATCTTCGGCACGCCACCGCCAACGCATGGCGCGGCAGGCTGGCAAATGAACGATCACGCCTTTGAACAAATCGACGCCTGGGGCATGCGTTATGCCTCGGATGGACGCGGCCATGAGCCCTACTTTCCGGTGGTCGCGGGCCGCGCGCTCACGCATGTGCAGATCCCCACGACGCTGCCGACCCTCGATGAAGTTCTGGGCACCGACGGGATTGACACAGGCAATATCGCGGCGTGGCTGCTCAAGCACACTGAACACATCACACACGATCAGGTTTTCACGCTACATGCCGAACTCGAAGGACAAAAGCTGGCCCCCGTCTTTGAGCAACTGCTGGCTGGCTGGCGTGCACAAGGCCATACTTTTGCCACGATGGGCGACTACCATGCCACGTTAAACCGTGAGACGTTGCCCGCTTACCCCGTCGCATGGGGCGAAATTCCCGGACGCGCCGGAGAGCTGATCGTCCAGCCCGGGTAAGCGTTAAACGTCAAGTGCGCTGCCCGCCGCGCGTCATCGCCAGTTCGTCGTCTGTCAGTCCGTCTGTCAGTCCATTACAACCGGAGCCCTCCGTGTCTATTGCAGTTGACCAACCCGTCCCCGACTTCACCGCACTGGCAACCGGCGCGGATATCACGCTGTCCAGCCTGAGGGGTAAAAAGGTAGTGCTGTATTTCTATCCGAAAGACAACACCCCCGGCTGCACCACTGAAAGCTTGCAGTTCCGCGACCTGTATCCGGCGTTTCAGGCTGCGGGCGCTGAAATCATTGGTGTGTCACGCGACAGCCTGCGCTCGCACGACAATTTCAAAGCCAAACTCGAACTGCCGTTTGCCCTGATTTCCGACCCGCAAGAAACGCTGTGCATGCTGTTTGGCGTGATGAAGCTGAAAAAAATGTATGGCCGGGAAGTACGCGGCATCGAGCGCTCAACCTTCCTCATCGACGCCGCCGGTGTGCTTCGTCACGAGTGGCGCGGCGTCAAGGTGCCCGGGCATGTCGCAGATATCCTGCAAGCTGTACAAGCGTTGTGAGCCGCGCTATATTGGGCCGCAATGCATGCCTATCTATCCCCTACTTTTCATCGCCCTGCCCAGTCCCACGTTTGCATGACTGAGCGCGTACAGGACACAGCGATGACCGAAGCCGAGCCGCTTGCCCGTTATGCCTGGGCAGCGGCTTTTTTCATGGTGTCAGGACGTTCTTTTATTCGTTCTTGCGCTTTCGTCAAGGAGCCCATCGAAACACAGGCGAACTGGCATTTCTAGACCGAAGCGCGCCTTTTGGCGCAGCCTGCGTGCCGCTGCCCAGCACCGCAGGATGCGACAGACGGCGCACGATATGTGACCCGAATCTTTCGAGGGAAATCATGCCTTTGCCTACCCCCCCCAGCAAACTGGGCACGTTACTGCCCGCTGACGAATACAAGGCCAGCGCTCAACCCGCTAAAGCAGGTAAAAAAGCCGCCAGCACGGCTTCAGCATTGCAACCGGTAAGCGTTGCAGCCGAGCCCGAGACAGCCCCCGGGCGCAACCGGAAATCGCGGCAAACTGCTGCGCTTTTGCAACCGGTCCCGAGCGCGCCTGCCGCCGTACTGGCTCCGGCTCCGGCTGCACCCGCACGCGAGCCGGTAGCCGCGCGTGCGAAGAGAAAACCGGCCAACGATGCCGCCGCAGCCCTGGCTGCACCCGCCACGCCTACCCGTTCCAGCAAGCGCAACAACAACCGCGGCGAGCTCGAAATGCGCAAGCTGTTCGTGCTCGATACCAACGTGTTGATGCACGACCCAAGCTGCCTGTTCCGCTTCGAAGAGCACGACGTCTATCTGCCGATGATGACGCTCGAGGAACTCGACAACCACAAAAAGGGCATGTCGGAAGTGGCGCGCAACGCACGCCAGGTGAGCCGCACGCTCGATGCGTTAGTCGCCTACGCAGGGGAAATTTCGGCAGGCATCGCGCTCTCGCGCCTTGGCAGCCGCGAAGCATTGGGGTGCCTGTATTTCCAGACCACGCTCACGCACATCGAACCCGTGGACGGCCTGCCGCAAGGCAAGGCAGATAACCAGATCCTCGGCGTGGTGCGAGCCTTGCAGCGTGAACGGCAAGACCGCCAGGTCGTGCTGGTGTCGAAAGACATCAACATGCGCATCAAGGCGCACGCCCTTGGCCTGCCCGCGGAAGACTACTTCAACGACCAGGTGCTGGAAGACAAGGATCTGCTTTATTCCGGCATTCGCGCACTGCCCCAGGATTTCTGGAACAAGCATGGCAAGGGCATGGAAAGCTGGCAGGACACCAAAAACGGCACGACGTTTTATCGCATAACCGGGCCGTTGTGTGCGTCGATGCTGGTCAATGAGTTTGTCTATCTCGAGCCGCAAAACGGCGAACCCGCGTTCCATGCCATCGTGCGCGAACTCAACGGTAAAACCGCGTTACTGCAAACCCTGCGCGATTATGGCCATCACAAGAACAACGTCTGGGGCATCACGGCGCGCAACCGCGAGCAAAATTTCGCGCTGAACCTGCTGATGAACCCCGAGGTTGATTTCGTCACCCTGCTCGGCCAGGCCGGCACCGGCAAAACCTTGATGGCGCTGGCCGCGGGGCTAGCGCAGGTGCTCGATGACAAGCGCTACAACGAAATCATCGTGACCCGCGCAACCGTGCCCGTCGGCGAAGATATTGGCTTTTTGCCCGGCACCGAAGAAGAAAAAATGCAGCCCTGGATGGGTGCCTTCGATGACAACCTCGAAGTACTGCAAAAAACCGATGATTCCGCTGGCGAATGGGGCCGCGCGGCGACCCAGGAGCTGATCCGCTCGCGTCTGAAGGTCAAGAGCATGAGCTTTATGCGTGGCCGTACTTTCGTCGATAAATATCTGATCATCGACGAAGCGCAAAATCTGACGCCCAAGCAAATGAAAACGCTCGTCACCCGGGCAGGCCCGGGCACGAAGATCATCTGTCTTGGCAATATCGCGCAAATCGACACGCCCTACCTGACTGAAGGCAGCTCCGGCCTCACTTACGTGGTGGACCGCTTCAAAGGCTGGACGCACAGTGGTCATGTGACGCTGGCGCGTGGCGAGCGCTCACGGCTGGCCGATTACGCCTCGGAAGTGCTCTAGGCTCCAAGCTTCAGGCTCGTGGTTGATGTCCTGTCCCCGGGATATTCATCCGCCTGGTTTTAAAAATCTGAAAGCCACATCGGGCAACAAGCCCGATGTGGCTTTTTTTATGGAATGCATGGAAGCCGTTCCAAAAAAATAATCACGCGAGCAGCAGACAACTGGAAATTTTATTTCCTAAATAATTTTTTGGTAAAGCATCCGCGACCCTATACCCCTGCAAAATGCGCATCATTGGCGCCGAGGTAAAGCAGCATTATTGCCAGACGCAATGTACGACAGCATTCAGAACCGAATCACTATACTCAAATACAAGCGGTTCTATAAAAGACAGCGAACATAAATATTTTCATTCATTTCGAAGGATAAATCATGGAACGAGTCAATAAGGCATCCGAAAATAATATTGCCAGCTACAAAGCTAACGAATCCGACTCTCAATCCCCGGCAACCAAGGCACGTCCGCTTCGGGCATCGCCTGTAGTGACGTCACAGCCGGCGTCCGACAGCGGAGCTGGAATACAGAAGCACAATGCGGTTTCCGCGCGCGCCGGTACGCTTGCCAAGCCCTCATCCTCCGGCGGAGCTGGAACGCAGAAACCCAGCGCTCCTGCCACTCGCGCCGGTACATCCGCCAATCCATCGACTGACAGTAATCGTCAGGGCCGCGCGGGACAGGAGAAAGAGAAGTCAACAGCCGAACACTTGTTGAATATCGCGCAAGGTGCGGGCGGCGTGCTATCTAACTATCAATTAGGCCAAACACAGGTAGGGAATGCGATCAACGACTTCCGCTCTGGCAATCCGGTTTCAGGCTTTGGCAATGCCGTCGGTTCAGTAGGATCGCTGATGGGTTTCACGGGATCGGCATTGAACGGCATTTCAAGTATTGCCGGCCTGGCCGGAAACCAAAGTCTGTCAGACAAAGTTAAGGCCGCATCTGATGCATTTTCAGTTAAAGGCATGGAGTCCCTGTCATCCAGCTCGGCGTTAGGCTCGATTGCTAGTGCCATCAATACGTCTCGGGATCCAAACAAGACACAAGAGGACAAAAATCAAGCCACTACCCTTACGGCTGCAGAGCTTGCGAGCGCTGGCGGCCCAGTCATAACCGGCCAGGGAAACAGTGACGCCAGCAAGTTTTGGAAACAGTTCGGCAGTTCGCTGGGGAACACCGGGACGTTGGTAGGTGGCGTACAAACCATGAAGAACAGCCTGGATGCATTCAAAAGTGACATTCAGCAGGGCCACTACGGCCAAGCGCTGATCTCAGGGATTGGAGGCGTCCAAGGTGCGACTCGGGCCGGCATGGCGCTATCGTCCACGCTGGGCAGCGCGTTGACGGAAGCCGGCTACAAGACCGCCGGAGAGAACGCCACCAAGGCTGCTCCGCTACTCGGCAACCTGTTCTTCGCGCTCGGTAACCTGCAGGGTGCGATGAGCAAAACGCTCAGCAAAGACCACTAAAGCCGTTCCGCGAGGCTGCCACCAGAATGCTTGGCGGCAGCCTCGTCATTCGGGGGTCGCTTCAGATCTTGATGATTCTGGCTGATTGTTCGTCTCGTTATCTCGCCAGGATACCGACCTCACACAATGAGGTCACAAGTTGCGTGAGCTACTCCAGGGAGAAACAACACAGTACAAGCGCCCCGCATCACTCGCCGAAACAAAGCTATTTATCCATGGACTTCAAGTAAATTGTCAAGAGTTCTTGCCTACGCCATGCTGGGCGGGCTACCATCCGCCCATCAGCACTCTCTTGACGGGTTTTTCACCCGCTTGTGGTTTCATGCGCCGATTCGGATTTTCACTGCTGATTGTCCTGCTGCTTACCGCCTGCGCGGGCCCGCCGCAGAAGGTGATGCGGAGCGCTCCCTCACTCGCCCAAGCCCCAAGCGGTAGTTTTCGTCCGCCGCAGGGCTTTCCGAATTTCGTCGATCACAGCATCGGGCGTGAAGAAATATCCATTCAGGCGATGAGCCTCGTCGGCGTGCCTTACCGCTGGGGCGGCAATACGCCCGATAGCGGCTTCGATTGCAGCGGGCTGGTGCGCTATGTCGTATTACGGGCCGCCTCCGTCAGCCTGCCGCGTACCACGCTCGATATGAGCGGCCACGGTCAGACCATCGAGCCTGACGAGATTGCCCCAGGCGATCTGATTTTCTTCAATACGACCGGACGGGCACACTCTCACGTCGGGATTTATGCCGGCAAGCTGCGCTTCGTCAATGCGCCCTCGACCGGGGGCACGGTTCGCCTCGACTATCTGACCAACCCCTACTGGGCTAAACGTTTCGACGGAATTCGCCGGGTCGCCCCACCCAATACCGCGCCCACACCGTTCAATGCACCGCTGTATCAAGCATCGGCCTCAATGTCGACGCCACCGCAAGCGCTACCGGACACGCCAGCAGTTGCCGCCGTCAAGCCCACGCAGGTTGCCCTCGAAAACGTGCGCCTGACTCAAGCCGCAAATCGGCCCATCACCCAGCCTGTCACCACACCCGTGGCGACATCTTCTAGCGCGACAAGAACAGCGGACCCGTTTGAGCCGCCCCCACCCAGCCTAAGTGCGGCCCAGCGGCAAGCACTCGCTGCCGGGGCCATCACGCCCACCCCGGTTCAGGCCGAGACGGCCATCACGGCCGCGCGTGTGCCGGGTGCGGCCAGCGATGCCTTTGAACCACCCCCCACCGCCTCAATGGCATTACGCCAGGCTCAGCGGGCACAACACACTGAAGCTACGGGCGCGAACGTTCAGGTCATCCGTACCTCGACACCCGCCGTCCCCAGCGACGATCCCATTGCCCGCTTCGCCAACGGCAACTTCTAGGCTCCACCCAGCACGCCTGACTTTACCGTCCTGTAACCTGTCGCAGCACAGGCTCTGCTATGGTTCGCAGATCTATTCTTCTGTTCAACAGGCGGCCATCATGAATCTCGAACTCAACGGCAAAGTCGTGTTAATCACCGGCGGCAGCAAAGGTATTGGTCTCGCCTGCGCGCGAGCATTCGCGTTTGAAGGAGCGCGCGTGGCGATCGTCTCACGCGATGCCGCGAATCTCTCCCGGGCGCGCGAGGAACTGGCCCGCGACGGTTTGCAGGTTCATCTGGCTCGCGCCGATATGCATGACCCCCACAGCGCTGCCGACGTAGTCGAGGAAGCCAGCACCACGCTAGGCCCGATTGACATCCTGATCAATAGCGCAGGCGCCGCGCGCCGCTACGATCCGGAAGCCCTGGACGCCGCGGCCTTTAGAGCCGCCATGGACGCCAAATATTTTCCGTATATCAACCCTCAGCAAGAAGTGCTGCGGCACATGGTGCAGCGGCGCGAAAGCGCGCCCGAAGCAGCATCGGGCACGATCGTGAATATCATCGGCATGGGTGGCAAAGTGGCGAGCGACATCCATCTCGCAGGTGGCGCCGCGAACGCGGCCTTAATGCTGGCTACAGTGGGGCTCGCACACTATTACGCGCGTTACGGCATCCGCATCAATGCGATCAATCCAGGCGCGACGCGAACGGAACGGTTAGAGGAAACCCTGGCGCTGGAAGCTGGCCGGCAAGGCCTGACACGCGATGAAGTTTTAGCGCAAGACGAAGCACGTGTGCCGCTTGGACGCTATGCCACACCGGAAGAAGTCGCTAACGTCGCACTCTTTCTGGCAAGCCGCCGGGCGAGTTACGTGACAGGCGCGATCATTCCGATGGATGGCGCAAGCACGCCGATGATCTGATGAACTAAAAAGAACAGGCTGCCAAATCGTGGCAATCCTGGCTCCAGGTAGAGGGCCGGGCTCCAGGTAGAGGGTCTTGAGCCCTCCACCCGATAGCCTTAGAACAGATGGCGCCCCACCCACCATCCCGCAGCGGCAAGCATCGCCGAAGCGGGAATCGTCAAGATCCAGGCCCAGATGATATTGCCCGCCACGCCCCAGCGCACCGCGCTCAGCTTGCGCGTTGCACCGACGCCGACAATGGCACCTGTAATGGTATGCGTGGTTGAAACCGGAATACCCAGCCATGAAGCAATAAAAAGCGTAATGGCACCCCCCGATTCGGCACAAAAGCCACCGACAGGTTTGAGCTTGGTAATTTTCTGTCCCATCGTGCGCACGATGCGCCAGCCGCCAAACAGCGTGCCCAGCCCCATCGACAGATAACACCCGGCGATCACCCACACGGGCGGCTCGGCGGCGGTGGCCGAAGCGTATCCGGAGGCAATCAGCAGCATCCAGATAATACCGATGGTTTTTTGCGCATCGTTACCGCCGTGCCCAAGGCTATACAGCCCCGCCGATACCAGTTGCAGATGACGGAAACGCCGGTCGACCTTGCTCGCGGGCGTGCGAAAGTAAATCCACGAAACCGCCAGCATGAAGCACGAGCCCAGCACGAAACCCAGCAGCGGCGAAATGAAAATAAAGGCGACTGTTTTAAGCAAGCCATCAAAATTCAGCGCCCACCAGCCCGATTTGGCCAGCGCCGCGCCCACGAGGCCGCCGATCAGCGCATGCGACGAACTCGATGGAATGCCGTAATACCAGGTGACGATATTCCAGCCAATGGCCCCCACCAGCGCGCCGAAGATCACGTAGTGATCGACGATATCGGGATCAATCGTGCCTTTGCCGACCGTTTGCGCCACCTTCAGGTGAAACACGAAATACGCAATGACGTTGAATGCAGCGGCAAATGCCACGGCTTGATGGGGCTTGAGCACGCCCGTCGAAACGACTGTGGCAATGGAGTTCGCGGCATCATGAAACCCATTCATGAAGTCGAAAATCAGTGCGACAGTAACAAGGGCGGCAACCACCCAGATGGCAATTTGTATCGAATGCATCGTCCCGTCCGCTTAAGCGTTTTCCAGCACAATGCCTTCGATGATGTTGGCAACATCCTCGCATTTATCGGTAATCGATTCGAGCAACTCGTAAATGGCCTTGAGCTTGATCAGCGTCTTGACGTTGTCTTCTTCACGGAACAGTTTGGAGATTGCCGAACGCAGCACCCGGTCGGCTTCCGACTCAAGGCGATCAATTTCTTCGCAGGCTTTCAGGATCTGACTGGCCTGCTTCAGGTCGGACAGCATGCCGACTGCCGACTGGACGTGTTCCGCAGTTTCCGTACAGATATGCGCCAGCTGGCTCGCCTCTGAAGTCACTGCCTGAACGTCATAAAGCGAAATAGCCGTGGCGACATCCTCCATCAGGTCGAGGATGTCGTCCATCGTGGTAATCAGTTTATGGATTTCGTCGCGGTCTAGCGGAGTGATGAACGTCTTGTGCAGCAGGTCGATGGTTTCGTGCGTGAGCTTGTCCGCTGCTTTTTCGGCAGCCTGCACGTTTTGCTTATGAATCTCTGCGTCCGCCAGATTGTCGATCAGCAGCTCTAGTTCATGGCTGGCGGAAACAATGCATTTAGCATGCGCGTTGAAGATTTCAAAGAACTTGCCCTCGGTGGGCATGAATCGACCGAACATTGGAATCCCGGGAAATGGTCACAGATGGCAGGCAGAAAACTGCGGTATTGTACCGTCGCCTTATACGTCGTGACACGTGAAAAGGGCCATGACGTTGTCTACACAGCACGGCATGGCCGATTATTCACTGCGAAAGTTTTGCGTACCGGCAAAATTATCGAACTTTGTATATTGCCCATGAAACGTGAGGCGAATCGGACCAATTGGGCCATTACGCTGCTTGCCGATAATAATTTCAGCGGTGCCTTTATCCGGGCTGTCAGGATTGTAGACTTCGTCGCGGTAGATGAACAGGATGACGTCCGCGTCCTGCTCAATCGCACCGGATTCACGCAAATCCGACATCACGGGCCGCTTGTTGGGACGCTGCTCCAGCCCACGGTTCAACTGCGAAAGCGCAATCACAGGCACGTCGAGTTCTTTGGCCAGGCTCTTGAGTGAGCGTGAGATTTCTGAAATTTCAGTCGCACGGTTTTCGCCCGTGGACGAGCCGCTCATCAACTGCAAATAGTCGATGATGATCAAGCCCAGCTTGCCGCACTGGCGCGACAACCGCCGTGCGCGCGAGCGCAGTTCCATGGGGTTCAGCCCCCCCGTTTCATCAATAAATATCTGTGCCTCGCTCATTTTCTGCACGGCGTGCGTCAGCTTGGGCCAGTCTTCGTCGGTCAGGCGTCCGGTACGCATCCGGTGCTGGTCGAGCCGCCCGACCGAACCCAGCATCCGCATCGTCAACTGTGTGCCCGGCATCTCCATCGAAAACACCGCAACCGGCAAACCATATTCCACGGCCACATACTCACCGACGTTCATCGAGAACGCCGTCTTGCCCATGGAGGGCCGCCCCGCGACGATAATCAGCTCGCCGCCATGCATACCCGACGTCATCCGGTCGAGATCGATAAAGCCGGTGGGCGTGCCCGTCACATCGCTCGGGTTCGCGGTGTGGTAAAGCGTGTCGATGCGCTCGACCACTTGCGTGAGCAGCGGGCCGATCTCAAGGAACCCCTGCGTCCCGCGTGCACCATCCTCGGCGATCGAAAACACTTTCGATTCGGCCTCGTCCAGCAACTGGCGGACTTCCTTGCCTTGCGGATTAAACGCGTCGGCGGAAATTTCGTCGGCGACCGTCACCAGACGGCGCAGCACCGCGCGATCGCGCACGATTTCGGCATACCGGCGGATATTGGCCGCGCTTGGCGTGTTTTGCGCCAGCGCATTCAGATAGGCGAGCCCGCCGACTTCGTCAGCCTTGCCCGACGTCCCGAGCGCTTCATAGACTGTCACGACGTCAGCCGGACGCGTCGCCGCGATCAGCTTGCCAATGTGCTGAAAGATCAGGCGATGGTCATAGCGGTAAAAATCGCTTTGCGACAAAAAATCCGCAATGCGGTCCCAGGCGCCGTTATCGAGCAGCAAGCCACCCAATACCGATTGTTCGGCTTCGATCGAATGCGGCGGGACTTTCAGTGATTCGAGCTGAGGATCGTTCAACGGTGCGTTCATGGGGAGGGATTATCGGGCAAATGGCCACGCCGGGAAACAGGCTATCCAAGAAAAAAGGCAGGGACCGGTTACCCGGCCCCTGCCCCTTGCCAGACAACGCCTGGGCTTATGACGCAATGCAATACCTGATTAGACGTGCTCGCCCAGTACCGATACCGTCACGTCGACGAGAACATCCGTGTGCAGCGAAACTTGCACCGGATGATCGCCGACCATCTTCAGCGGACCATGGGCCAAACGCACTTGCGCCTTTTCGAGCTGGAAGCCCTGCTTGGCAAGCGCGGCCGCGATATCCGCATTTGTCACGGAACCAAACAAACGGCCATCGACACCCGCTTTCTGACCGATCTGAAGCATCAGGCCAGCCAGCTTTTCGCCTTGTGCCTGAGCCGCAGCCAGCTTTTCAGCGGCGATTTTTTCGAGTTCCGCACGACGCACTTCGAATTCAGCGATAGCGTCTTTCGTTGCACGGCGGGCGAACTTGTTCGGAATCAGGAAGTTACGTGCGTAACCGTCCTTGACTTTGACGATGTCACCAAGATTGCCCAGGTTGACGACTTTTTCCAGAAGAATGATTTGCATTCGGATGCTCCTTTAGCGTCGTCGGGTTAGGCCTTGTGCTGGTCGGTATACGGCACCAGCGCGAGAAAACGGGCGCGCTTGATAGCCGTATCCAGCTGGCGTTGATAGTGCGACTTCGTACCCGTGAGACGTGCCGGCGTGATCTTGCCGTTTTCGCCGATGAAGTCTTTCAGCGTTTCGATGTCTTTGTAGTCGATATGCTCGACGCCAGCGGCTGTGAAGCGGCAAAATTTCTTGCGCTTGAACAGCGGGTTTTGTTGCTGGCGACGCTTGTCGAATTTCTTACCTGTCGGGCGGGGCATGTTCAGTCCTTTCCAATATCCTGCAATTCTGTGATGTGAAACACCAGGGTTCTGGCATTGCGATGTTTTTTCGCCAGAAAGCCGGTGAAGAGCATTTCAACGCCCATGACACAGCCTTCTATCCTGCCGCTCACTTCGCCTGCCGCAAGCGCGGGCAAGGTCAGTTCGACTTGACGGGCGATGCCTGCCTCGACGACTTCCGTGTGATGCTGCAACGTGCAGCCCGCAACCGGAACGCCTGCAGGCGTATATCGCAGCACTTCGCGCTCAACAATGCTGGCAGTGAGTTGCAGCCTGTTCACGGAAGCGGCGCGCCTTGGTACCCTGGTGGCTTAAAAAGAGGTCTTAAGCCTGCGCTTCAGACGGTTGCGTTGCAGCCGCCTTCTTGGCTTCTTCGCGCTGCACGTCCTTCATCATCGGCGATGCGCCGGTTTCGGCCTTTTTCATCTTGACGATCAGGTGACGCAAAACAGCGTCATTGAACTTGAATGCGTGCTCGAGTTCGTCGAGCGTGGTCTGGTCGCACTCGATGTTCATGCAGACGTAGTGAGCCTTGGCGAGTTTCTCGATCATGTAGGCCAGTTGACGGCGGCCCCAGTCTTCGATGCGGTGGATCTGGCCGCCGTGCGACGTGATCGTGGTCTTGTAGCGCTCGATCATGGCGGGCACCTGCTCGCTCTGATCCGGATGCACGATAAAGACGATTTCGTAATGACGCATACACACTCCTTATGGATTAAAGCCACCCGGGCGTCGGAACCGGTGCGGCAAAGTGAGAAGCCCGAAAGTGTAACGGTGAATCCTGCCGCAGGCAAGGCTTTCGCCTCTTTTCCCTGCCAATTCGGCCGTATTTTCAACGGCTTACCCCGGCTTACCCCGGCTTACTCCCCGGCTTACCCCCCGGCTTACCCCTTTAGGCACGGCTATTGGGCATGCTGGCGCGCCGTTTTACGTCAAATCACGCCGTTTTTCTTCGCGCTTGCGGCCTGATCCGTCGCCTAATCCTTGCCATTCCAGTAATCGGCTTCGGCGTAACACGCTTTCAGATAGTCGATGAAATAGCGCACCTTGGCGGGCACGTAACGTTGTTGCGGATAGACCGCAAGGATGTCGTAATCCGGCAGCGCAAACTCGTCCAGAACGGTTTCCAGCTCGCCGCGCGCCAGTTGTGCCTGGACTTCCCAGGTCGAACGCCAGCCCAGCCCCAGGCCTTCGGAAACCCAGCGATGCAGCAATTCGCCGTCGTTGCAATCGAGCGTGCCATTCACCCGCACCGTTGCCAGCCGCCCGTCACGGTTAAAAAACCAGCCCCGGTTCTGGCCGCCCTGAAGGTTAAACGCGAGGCAATTGTGCGAGCGCAGGTCGTCCAGCGTTTGCGGCCGGCCATGGCGCTCAAAATAAGCCGGTGTGCCGCACACCACGCGACGATTCGACGCCAGCTTCACCGCGACAAAATTAGGGTCCACCGTGCCCCCGATCCGGATCGACAGGTCATAACCCTCGCGCACCAGGTCCGCAACCCGGTCACTCAGATTGAATGACACCCGAAGCTTGGGCTTGTCCGCCACAAAAGTGCTGGCCAACGGCGCAACGTGCTTGCGGCCAAACGCCGCGGGTGCCGACACCACCAGATGACCACTTACCGTGCGGCGACCCTCGGTCAACTCGTCTTCCGCCTGGTTCCATTCGCGTAGCAAACCACGGCAGCGCTCCAGAAACGCGCCGCCCTCCTCGCTCACCACCAGCCGCCGCGTCGAACGGTACATCAGCTTGACGCCCAGACGCTTTTCCAGCGCGTCGATGCGGCGTCCCAAAATGACAGGCGAAACGCCCTCCTCAAGCGCCGCCGCCGCCAAACTGCCCGCATCCGCCACACGCACAAACGTTTCGATCTGTCTAAATCGATCCACGACTCGTCCCCCTGCATTTTTGGGATAACCGGTTACGCCCACGCCACGGGGAAAGCCGCCCCATTCAATACTTTTTGTTTCGAAATAAACGACCAACTGCGATCTTATCAAACCTTATTTGCAGACTTAGAGTGCTTGCCATCCCTGCCACTGTGGCATTCCCCCGATATTGAGGAGACATTCATGGCCAAGATGAGAGCCGTCGACGCAGCCGTGCTGGTACTTGAAAAAGAAGGCATCGACACGGCGTTCGGCGTGCCAGGCGCCGCCATCAACCCGTTTTATTCGGCGATGCGCAAGGCGGGCAATATCAGCCACGTGCTGGCACGCCACGTCGAAGGCGCCTCGCATATGGCCGAGGGTTATACCCGTGCGGCTCCCGGCAATATCGGCGTGTGCATCGGCACCTCCGGGCCCGCGGGCACCGACATGATCACCGGGCTGTATTCAGCGTCCGCCGATTCCATCCCGATCCTCGCCATTACCGGCCAGGCGCCACGCGCACGGCTTTACAAGGAAGATTTTCAGGCTGTCGATATCGAATCCATCGCCAAGCCCGTCACCAAATGGGCCGTGACCGTGCGCGAACCCGCGCTCGTGCCGCGCGTGTTCCAGCAGGCCTTCCATCTGATGCGCTCGGGCCGTCCAGGCCCCGTGCTGGTCGATTTGCCGATTGACGTACAACTGGCCGAAATCGAATTCGACATCGATACCTACGAGCCTTTGCCGGTCTACAAGCCCCGGGCGACGCGCAAGCAGATCGAAGCTGCGCTGGCCCTGCTCAATGAAGCCGAAAAACCCCTGATCGTCTCGGGCGGCGGTGTGCTCAATGCCGAGGCCGAAGACCTGCTGGTGCAATTCGCGGAAACCGTGGGCGTTCCGGTCATTCCCACGCTGATGTCATGGGGTGCGATCCCTGATGACCATCCGCTGATGGCCGGCATGGTCGGTCTGCAAACGGCGCACCGTTACGGCAATGCCACGTTGCTTGCGTCCGATTTCGTGCTGGGCATCGGCAACCGCTGGGCGAACCGTCACACGGGCAGCATCGAGGTCTATACCAAAGGCCGCAAATTCGTCCATGTCGATATCGAGCCAACACAGATTGGCCGGGTCTTCGGCCCGGATCTGGGCATCGTTTCGGATGCAAAAGCCGCGCTCGAACTGTTCGTCGAAGTCGCCCGCGAATGGCAGGCGGCAGGCAAGCTGCAAGAGCGCAGTGCCTGGGTCGCCGAGTGCCAGTTGCGCAAGCGCACGATGCAGCGCAAAACCCACTTCGATAACGTGCCGATCAAGCCTCAACGCGTCTACGAAGAGATGAACCAGGTGTTTGGCCGCGATACCTGCTACATCAGCACGATCGGGCTCTCGCAAATCGCGGGCGCCCAGTTCCTGCATGTGTACAAGGCACGTAACTGGATCAACTGCGGCCAGGCGGGCCCGCTCGGCTGGACCATTCCCGCCGCGCTCGGCGTGCGTGCCGCCGATCCCCAGCGGCCCATCGTCGCGCTCTCGGGCGATTACGACTTCCAGTTCATGATCGAAGAGCTCGCGGCGGGCGCGCAATTCAAGCTGCCCTACATCCACGTGGTGGTGAACAACTCTTATCTCGGGCTGATCCGTCAGGCCCAGCGCGCGTTTGATATGGATTACTGCGTCCAGCTCGCGTTCGACAACATCAATGCCCCGGAAGTCAACGGCTACGGGGTAGACCACATCGCGGTGGCCAAAGGCCTGGGTTGCAAGGCGCTGCGCGTGTTCCGCCCGGAAGAGATCAAACCCGCGCTGCAAAAAGCCCAGGCGATGCTCTCCGAATTCAGCGTACCCGTCATCGTCGAAGTCATTCTTGAACGCGTGACCAATATTTCGATGGGCGCGGAAATCGACGCAATCAACGAATTCGAGGATCTGGCTGAAACCGCCGAACACGCCCCGAGCGCCATTTGCCTGCTCGACTAAGTGGGATAAAAAACCTGAAACCGGGGCAAACGGCCAGAGCCAGAACCTGAGACAACCCCAAAGAACTTGAGAGAGTGAAGTGACATGCCAAAATTCGCAGCCAATCTCACCATGCTATTCAACGAAGTCCCGTTTCTTGAGCGCTTTGCCGCGGCAGCGCAAGCGGGTTTCGACGCCGTTGAATTCCTGTTTCCGTATCCCTATGCCGTTGCAGAGCTCACCGCACAGCTCAAGCAGCATCGGTTGCGTCTGGTGTTGCATAACCTGCCGGCCGGCAACTGGGAAGCCGGCGAGCGCGGCATCGCCTGCCTGCCCGGACGCACGGAGGAGTTCCGCGAAGGCGTTGGCCGTGCCATCGGCTATGCCAAGGCGCTTAATGTGCCGCAACTAAACTGCCTCGCGGGCCTTGTCCCCGCGGGCCTCGAAGCGCAAACGGCACGCGCCACGCTGGTCGACAACCTGCGTTTCGCGGCGGCGGCGCTGAAAAAAGAAGGCATCAGGCTGCTGGTCGAACCCTGCAATTCGCGCGACATGCCGGGGTTCGCCCTGAACTATTCGGCGCAAGGGCTGGAAGTGATCCGCGAGGTGGGATCGGACAACCTTTTTTTGCAGTACGACATCTATCACATGCAACGCATGGAGGGCGAACTGGCCGCTACGATCAAAAGCAATCTGGCTTCGATCGGACATATCCAGCTTGCCGACAACCCCGGCCGTCACGAGCCTGGCACCGGCGAAATTCACTATCCGTTCCTCTTCGAGCTGCTTGATACGCTCGGCTACGACGGCTACATCGGCTGCGAATACAAACCTCGCACCACAACCGCCGAAGGGCTCGGCTGGCTGCAACGCAGCGCTGGACAGCCTCGCGCGAATGAACGCGTCGTGGCCTGACAGCGGGTCTGACAGCGGGTCTGACAGCGGGTCTGACAGCGGGTCTAACAGCGGGTCTGACAGCATTAAACGGCACGATCGAACGGCGCGAACCACAACACATCGGGGCAGCCAGCACACGCGCTCGCCCCGCAACCCGACACTCTGGATGGAGAAACAGCATGGCGAAGATTGGTTTTATTGGCCTCGGCATCATGGGCGCGCACATGGCGCGCAACCTTATCAAAGGCGGTCATACGCTATTCGTGAATGGCGCATACCACGTGCCCGATGACCTGCGCATCACGGCCACGGTTGTCGCCCACTCGAAAGCCGTGGCCGAAGCCGCGGATGTCGTGATCATCATGGTGCCCGACACCCCTCACGTCGCTGACGTGCTGTTTGCCGACGAAGGCGCGGCTCAAGGCCTGACGCGCGGCAAGCTGGTCATCGACATGAGTTCGATCTCGCCGCTTGAAACACAGGAATTCGCCAAAAAGATCAACGCGCTCGGTTGTGACTATCTCGATGCACCGGTCTCCGGCGGCGAAATCGGCGCCCGTGATGCAACGTTGACGATCATGGTGGGCGGCCCGCAAAAAGCGTTCGATCAAGCCAAGCCGCTCTTCGAACTGATGGGCAAGAATATTTCGCTAATCGGCGATAACGGTGCGGGTCAAACCTGCAAGGTCGCCAACCAGATCATCGTGGCACTGAACATCGAAGCCGTTGCCGAAGCGTTGCTCTTCGCCGCACGCTCCGGCGCTGACCCCGAACGGGTGCGCCGGGCACTGATGGGCGGGTTTGCTTCATCGCGCATTCTTGAGGTTCATGGCGAGCGCATGATCAAGCGCACGTTCGATCCAGGCTTCCGGATCGAGCTGCACCAGAAAGACCTGAACCTGGCGCTGGACGGCGCCCGCAAGCTGGGAATCGCCCTGCCGCACACGGCCAGCGCCCAGCAACTCTTCAGCGTCTGTGTGGCGAACGGTGGCAAGGCATGGGATCACTCGGCAATGGTGCGTGCGCTCGAGATCATGGCGAACTTCGAGGTTGCAGAGGCGCCGGGCAAGGAAGCGAAAGCGGCTTGAAGGACGTGCATTGTGCGGTTCATGGCCCCGTGTCCGGGCTTTTCATGCCGGATGCATCCCTGGGGCCCGCACCACCCGCCAACGATCTGGCGCTCGCAACGCGAGCAAAATCCAGCTTGATCTGATCCTGGCCTCCCCCGCGTCACGCCTGACTCACCATGGCGCGATGGCATGGCGCCAGCGATCAGGCAAACCAAACCGCCCAGTCCGCCGGGCGGCATGCAGGGGTCCGCAGCGGCACCCGGTAATGCCGGGGAAGCCTTGGTCGGTCAGACGTCGTTACCGGGTGTCCGACTGTCGGATTTCGATTTTTCTGCATTTTTTCTACGTTATTCAAACGAACTATTTTCTATATTGCCGTTATTACGTTTGAGACTTTTTCTGATGCAAAACCCTGAACTATTCCTACATAAAAATGGAATTATCTAATTGCATTCAAGTCAGACTCGCTTAGACTGCAACACCTCAACAGCTTTTCAACCACGTAAGGAGTATGACTGATGGGTCTCCTCAGCTTCATTAAAGACGCCGGCGAAAAACTGTTCGGTGCAGCCTCGGGTTCCGCGCAAGCCGCAACGGCGCCAGCCGATGCCGCCGCCCTGAACAAGACAGCGGGCGATGCCATTGCCGCTTATATCCGTGCCCAGGGCCTCGACGCCCAGAATCTGCAAGTCACCTATGACGGCTCCACGCATGTCGTGACCGTGTCAGGCGAAGCCGCCGACCAGCCCACCAAGGAAAAAATCCTGGTCTCAGCGGGCAATGTGCAAAACGTTGACAAGGTTGACGACAAGCTGACGGTGAGCAATCCGTCAGCCGCCGCCCAGTTTCACACGGTGGTTGCCGGCGATAATCTGTGGAAAATTGCAGAGAAGTATTACGGCAACGGCGCGAAAAATGACCTGATCTTCCAGGCGAATACGCCCATGCTGAAAAGCCCGGACAAGATTTATCCAGGCCAGGTGCTAGTCATCCCAGCCGCCTAGTCGGCCCATAACAGCCCATAAGCATCGCTTCCGGGAATTAAACCGTAGAAGTCAACATCATCAATACGGCGGTATCGGCTTTAGCCCATACCGCCGTATTGTTTTGTTTTAGCGGTTTTAGCGCAGGTTTTATCGTGGCTATTGCCTCGACCGCGGCAAAACACCCCCTCAATAAAGATCAAACACCCGTTGCAAGGCCACCGGTCCAGCGGCTCCGGCCGCCAGCGCCAGCATCAGCAACACGCGCGCCTTGTACGGATTCAGCGAATCCGCTGTAACGAAGCCCAGCGCATCATCCGCTGCCGCACCGTTATGCATCACATGTCCTGAGCCTACCCGTGACGACCGCACCACCGCGATCCCCTGGGTTAGCGCGTCCACCAGCGCCTGCTGCAAGGTTTCATGAATCGATCCGTTACCCGTGCCCGCGACGACAATCCCACGTACCCCAGCCGCCACCAGGCCCTCCACAAGCGCGCGCGAAACACCCGCATAGCTCGTCACGATTTCGACGTGCGGCCATGCCGAGCCGATCACAAACTCCGTATCCAGCGTATGCGGCCGCACCACGCGGCGCACCAGCTCCACCCGGGCATCCTGCACCCAGCCCAGCACACCGGCCTCCGGTGAATGAAACGCATCAACGGCAAAGGTGCTGGTCTTGACTGCATCGCGGGCGCTATGGATCCGGTTATTCAGCGCCACCAGCACGCCCTGGCCCCGCGCCGCAGGGCTTGCCGCCAGCGTCACCGCATTCAGCAGATTCAGTGGGCCATCTGCGGAAAGCGCCGTGGCCGGACGCATCGCGGCAGTCAGGACCACCGGCTTGCTGCTTTTTACTGTCAGATGCAACAGATAAGCCGTTTCTTCGAGCGTATCGGTGCCGTGCGTAATGACGACACCGTCTATCGCGTCATCGCCAAGCAACGCGTTGACGCGTTGCGCCAGCGTCGTCCAGAACGCCAGCGTCATGTCCTTGCTGTCGAGGTTCGCCAGTTGTTCGGCGTCGAGGCGCGCCACTTTGCCCAGCGCGGGAATGGTTGCCAGCAACTGTTCAATGCTCAGCACACCCGCCTCGTAACCCGCAGTATTCGCCGGGTCGGATGCCGCACCGGCAATCGTGCCGCCCGTGGCCAGCACCACGATACGGGGCAACGTCCGCGCCGCAGCGGGAAAAACAGGCGAATCAGGCGAATGAGCTGAACCAGACGCTTCAGGCAAAGCGGAAGCGGGAGAGGAAGTCGAAGTATTCATGGCCGCAAGGGTAGACAAATTGAGGGGTATTCATGGCCACGAGGGTGTGCACATAGGAATATTCATGGGCCACGATTGTAGGCGAAGTGTTTTCGCTGATGCAGTAGCCCTTGTCTACCTGATTGGCTGATTTTCTGCTCACGCACCTGTCATACGCTTTCACGCAATTGTCCAGCGATCTCGGCTTCGTCCAGTTGCGGCGCGAACATCTCGATCAGCCGGTAGGCGTAAGCGCGCAAAAACGCCCCCTTACGCAGCCCAAGACGTGTGGTGCTGGCTTCGAACAGGTGCTGTGTCTCAAGCGCCACCAGTTCGGTATCGCGCTTCGGATCGTAGGCCATCGCCGCTACCACGCCCACTCCCATGCCCAGTTCGACATAGGTTTTGATCACGTCAGCGTCAATCGCGGTCAGCACCACATCCGGCAGCGCGCCCACGCGAGCAAAAGCCTGGTCGATATGCGAGCGGCCCGTGAAATCCTGGTCGTAGGTAATCAGCGGATACTCCGCAATCTCTTCGAGCGTCAGCTTCGGCCGCCCCACCAGCGGATGGTCTTTGGGCACCACCACCACGTGATGCCACGAATAGCACGGGAACGTGACGATATCCGGATAACGGTCTAGCGCCTCGGTCGAAATGCCGATATCCGCTTCGCCGTTAAGGATCATCTGCGCGATCTGTTGCGGGCTGCCCTGGCGCAGCGCCAGATGCACCTTCGGAAACACCGTCGTGAACTGGCGAATCACCTTGGGCAAGGCATAGCGCGCCTGGGTATGGGTCGTTGCCACGACCAGATGGCCATTGTCCTGGTCAGCGTACTGGCTCGCCACGCGCCGCAGGTTTTCGGCGTCCAGCAGCATCCGCCCGATCAACTGGTGCACCGCCCGGCCGGGTTCGGTGAGCCCTGTCAGCCGTTTGCCGCGACGGATAAAAATATCGACGCCCAGTTCATCTTCGAGATCCTTGATCTGCTTCGATACGCCCGATTGCGACGTATACAGCACATTGGCCACCTCGGTGAGGTTCATGTTCTGGCGCACGGCCTCGCGCACAAAACGCAACTGCTGGAAATTCATAACGGGTTTCCGGTTGCAACAGCAAAAAACAGCAAAAAAAAGAATGCGCGCGAAGCATGCCTGCGCCAGCAGGTCACGGGCAGCACGTCATGGCGTGGGAAACACCCTCAGCGCGCGTGGCACAACAGTGGCACCGTCGCCCGGCGCCAGTTGCAACGCCCGCCAGGTTTCGCGGTCGAGCTCGGCTTCGAGCAGGTTGCCATGCTGGCCTTCGAGTTCAACCCGGACCGAGCCGCCCAGCGTGACCACTCGCCGCACACCGACCCTGATGCCATCCCGCTGCTCCGCGCTGAGCGGATAGAGCACCAGATCATGCGGCCGCACATAGGCCTGTGCCGGCCCCTCGAAACTGGCGTCGAGCTTGATCGGCTGCGTTGCGCCTGCCGCAACAAAACCACGGTGATCGACATGACCGGCCAAACGGTTCGCCGCGCCCAGAAACTCATAGACAAACGAGGTCTGAGGATGGTCATACACGGCTTGTGGACTGCCAACCTGCTCAACATGGCCGTGATTCATCACGACGATGCGGTCCGCCACTTCAAGCGCCTCTTCCTGGTCGTGCGTGACAAACAGCGTCGAAATATGCAAATCGTCGTGCAAGCGCCTCAGCCAGCTCCGCAGTTCCTTGCGCACCTTGGCATCCAGCGCACCAAAAGGCTCGTCGAGCAGCAACACCTTGGGTTCGACCGCCAGCGCCCGCGCCAGCGCAATACGCTGGCGCTGCCCCCCCGACAGCTCCGAGGGATAACGCTGCGCGAGCCAGTCGAGTTGCACGAGCTGGAGCAGCTCATGCACCTTGTCCCGAATCACCGCCTCCGCCGGGCGCTCCCGGCGCGGCTTGACGCGCAAGCCAAAAGCGACGTTCTCGAACACCGTCATATGGCGAAACAGCGCGTAATGCTGAAATACGAAACCCACTTGCCGCTCGCGGGCGCCGACGCGCGCCACATCCTGGCCTTGCAGCACCACCTGGCCCGCATCGGCGTCATCCAGGCCGGCAATCACGCGCAACAGCGTGGTCTTGCCACAACCCGAGGGCCCCAGCAGCGCGACCAGTTCGCCAGCGGGGAAATCAAGAGAAACATCATCGAGCGCGATGAAATCGCCAAAACGTTTTTGCAGATGACGAACCGTGATACTCATTGCTCACACTCCTTACAGAACCGGATGCTGGGGCGCTGCGTCCGACGCGCTGGCGTCCCCAGGCTGACCCGCATGGGCGGGAACCCGACGCGCCGGCGCCATTCCGGCGGACAGATGCCGCTCGGCCAGCAGCTTGATGGCGAGCGTCACCAGCGCCAGCAGCGCCAGCAACGAGGCCACGGCAAACGCGGCGGCAAAGTTGTACTCGTTATAGAGAATCTCGACATGCAGCGGCATCGTGTCGGTTTGCCCGCGAATATGTCCGGACACCACCGACACCGCGCCAAACTCGCCCATCGCCCGCGCGTTACACAGAATCACGCCATACAGCAGCCCCCATTTGACGTTGGGCAACGTCACCCGGCGGAAAATCTGCCAGCCGGATGCGCCCAGCACATGCGCCGCTTCTTCCTCATCGTTGCCTTGTGCCTGCATCAACGGAATCAGCTCCCGCGCGACAAACGGAAACGTGACGAAGACCGTCGCCAGCACGATGCCGGGCACGGCGAAGATAATCTGCACGTCATGCGCTTGCAGCCACGGCCCGAACCAGCCTTGCGCGCCGAACAGCAGCACGTAGATCAAGCCTGAGATCACCGGCGACACCGAGAACGGCAGGTCGATCAGCGTGGTCAGCAGCGCCTTGCCGCGAAATTCGAAACGGGCAATACACCAGGAGGCGGCCAGACCGAACACCAGGTTCAGCGGCACGGCGATGAACGCGACCAGCAGCGTGAGCTTGAGCGCCGAGACGGCATCCGGATCGGCCAGCGCGGCGAAATACACTCCCACGCCTTTGCTGAACGCCTGATAAAACACCGCGACGAGCGGCACGACGAGAAAGAGTCCGAGAAACAGCAAGGCGATGCCCGTGAGCACCCCGCGCACCCACGCAGGTTCGGTCACCGGATGGGTGCGGCTCGCCGCAGCGCCAGGAGATAGGCTCGCGCGGCTCATGATGCGTCCGCCTTTGAATGATTCGCCGGGTTGGCCGCGGCTTGGCCGGATCGCCCGGATTGGCCCCGGCGGCTGGTTTTGCGCTGCAAATACCACTGCAGGGTATTGATCAGCAGCAGCATCGCAAACGACACCATCAGCATCACTACGGCGAGCGCCGTGGCGCCTGCGTAGTCGTACTGTTCGAGCTTGGTGATGATCAGCAGCGAGGTAATTTCGGACTTCATCGGCACATTGCCCGCGATGAAAATCACCGAGCCGTACTCCCCCAGCGCGCGGGCAAATGCCAGTGCAAAGCCGGTCAGCAGCGCGGGAAAGACGGCGGGCAAAACGATCCGGCGAAACGTCAGCCAGCGCGAGGCACCAAGGCAAGCGGCGGCTTCTTCCTGTTCGCGCTCAAACTCTTCGAGCACGGGCTGCACCGTTCGCACGACAAACGGCAAACCGATAAACGTGAGCGCCACCAGCACGCCGACAGGCGTAAAAGCGATCTTGATGCCGAGCGGCGCGAGAAATTGCCCGATCCAGCCATTGCTGGCATACACCGCCGCCAGCGAAATGCCCGCGACCGAAGTGGGCAACGCAAACGGCAAATCGACGATCGCATCGACCAGGCGGCGCAACGGAAACGAATAACGCACCAGCACCCAGGCGACGAGAAAACCAAACACCGCATTGATCAGCGCCCCACCCAGCGCGGCGAAAAACGTCAGCCGGTAGGACGCCAGCACGCGCGGCGACGTGACGGCCTGGACGAACTGCGCCCAGTCGAGCGTGGCGGTTTTCAGAAAGGTCGATGCCAGCGGAATCAGTACCACAAGGCTCAGGTAAGTCACCGTGATGCCGAGCGTCAGGCCAAAGCCCGGCAAGGCGCCCGGTCGGCGGAAAGTCAACGTTGTCATGCGTGAGGTCCGTTATCGGGTGAACAACGCGGGTAAATAGCGCGGGTAAGCAACACAGATAAGCAACACAGATAAGCAGCGTGCATCTGGCATGCATTGGCACCTACCGGCAAAACGCGCCCCGTGGGGCGCGCCGCGCGGCTCGCGGGGCCGGAATGCCAGCCGTCAGCCGCGCTTACTGATGCTGATAGATCGAATCGAACACCCCTCCATCGGCGAAATGAACCTTCTGCGCCTGAGTCCAGCCGCCAAACGAATCGTCGACGGTGTACAGCTTCAACTTCGAAAATTTGGCTGTGAGCGCAGCGGGAACTTTGTCCGAACGCGGACGGTAGAAGTTGCGTGCGGCGATCTGCTGGCCCTCGCTGCTATAAAGGAAGTTCAGATAAGCCTCAGCCAGCTTGCGCGTACCGCGCTTGTCCACGACTTTATCCACGACCGCCACGGGCGGCTCGGCAAGAATACTCACCGAAGGCACGACAATTTCGAACTTGTCCGGGCCGAACTCCTTGAGCGACAGGAAGGCCTCGTTTTCCCAGGCAATCAGGACGTCGCCGATATCGCGCTGCACGAAGCTGGTGGTCGCGCCCCGCGCGCCCGAATCGAGCACGCCTGCGTTTTTGTAGAGCTTCGTCACGAATTCCCGGGCTTTCTGCGCATTGCCACCCGGCTGATGTTCCGCATAGGCCCATGCTGCAAGGTAATTCCAGCGTGCGCCGCCGGAGGTCTTCGGGTTCGGCGTGACGATCGACACGCCGGGTTTTGTCAGGTCATCCCAGTCGCGGATCTGCTTCGGATTGCCTTTGCGCACCAGAAAAACGATGGTCGAGGTATAGGGCGAGGCATTGTCGGGCAAGCGTTTTTGCCAGTTTTTATCGAGCAGGCCCTTGTTGGCCAGCGCGTCGATGTCATAAGCCAGCGCGAGCGTCACGACATCCGCCTGAAGACCATCGAGCACCGACCTTGCCTGTGCCCCGGAGCCGCCGTGCGACTGCCTGAAATTCACGCTTTCACCGGTTTGGGCCTTCCATGCCCGGCCGAATGCCTGGTTGAAATCCTGATACAGCTCCCGGGTCGGATCATAAGAAACGTTTAGAAACGTCGTATCGGCAGCCCGAACGGGCACACTCAGAACGACCGTGGAAATCACCCCCAAAGCCAGTGCGCCCAATCTGCGGCGCAGGCGGCCAGCCAAGCCTGTATTGCGATAGAACATCGTTTTTCTCCGAGGTGTGTGCGGTATGAGACGCGTTGTGGTTTCGATTGCAGGCCAGTCTATCGAAGCTATCTCATAATCAAAACGAATGTTTTTTCATTTTTTAATATGGAAAAGTGTTAATGAACGCGACAAGTAAAGCTTGAATTGCTTCGAATACTGTATAAAAATACAGCCACCTGTCTATCCATACAGTCTTTCCATGATCAAACTCACCGCACGTCAGCAGCAGGTTTTCGAACTGGTCCACCGGGCCATCGAGCGCACCGGCTTTCCGCCCACCCGGGCCGAGATCGCCGCTGAACTGGGTTTCAGTTCGGCCAACTCGGCTGAAGAGCACCTCCGGGCGCTGGCGCGCAAAGGTGTCATCGAACTGGCCGCGGGCGCATCACGCGGCATCCGCCTGCTTCATGGCCCCAACCCGCACGATCCGCCACACCACCCGCCACACCCATACACGCTCCCCCACGCCAGCCTGATGCAGCTTTCACTGCCGCTCATCGGACGTGTCGCGGCAGGCAGCCCAATCCTCGCGCAAGAGCATATCGCCCAGCATTACGCCTGCGACCCTGCGCTTTTTTCGAGCCGGCCGGATTACCTGCTGAAAGTACGCGGGCTGTCGATGCGCGATGCCGGCATTCTCGATGGCGATCTGCTGGCCGTACAAAAGAAAAGTGAAGCCAAAGACGGCCAGATCATCGTCGCGCGGCTAGGTGATGACGTCACGGTCAAACGTCTCAAGCGCCAGCCCAATGGCATCGAGCTGATTGCCGAAAATCCCGATTACGAAAATATCTTTGTTCAAGCCGACAGCGCGGAGTTTGCGCTGGAAGGCATCGCGGTCGGGCTGATTCGGCCCAGCGAATTCTAAAATTCTGAACGCCACCAGGAGACCCTCATGGAGCGCTTTGCCACTTTCTTTGCCACTGTTTTTGCCACTTTGTTACTGTGCCGTTCGTTGTTGCTGCGTCGTTATTTATCAGGCCTGTCACGTCTGTCACGCCTGTTACCTCGCGTGCTCCAGCACCCGTTCTCGCATTTGCTGTCTCTGCATCCACAGCCTTTGCACTCGCTGCGCAAGCTGGCTGCCGCCCACCCCCAGCCGCCGCAAGTGTCTTCTGTCATGCGATCGCACCTGAGCACAGCAGCGGTATCGGCGGCACGGCCCCGGCCCCTGTCTTGTGCCAATCCGTCGCGGTCTCCGGCCCTGTCGCTACCGCCCGCCCTCTCTCCTGCTTTCTCTCCCGCCTTTTCCCGTGTTTCGCTCAATACCGGGCTCAACCTCGAAGCTGCCCGGCGTGCACCTGTCAGGGTCTACCACGGCGCATCCCGCCTCATCATGGTCGGTACGTTTGATTCAGTCTGCCGCATGATTGATCACCGCATCGAAGAAGAGCGGATCGCGGCGCAACTAGCGCCGCTCAAGTAAAACAGGGCCACGTCATGCGCGCATATCATGCAATATCACGCGCCGTGGCCCTGCTGTATAGCCCTGCTGTATAGCCCATCGGGGTGGCCCATCTGTATGATCCGTGCCGTCTAAAAACCGGTGTGGCGGTCTCAGGTTAGCTGTCCGGCCAGCGGCTGAATTGCCCGCTCAATGCGTTGCCGGCTTAACGCTTAACTCACCACCGGCTCAACGGCCGCTTCAGCCGCAAGTTCGTCGACAAGCTCCGGCTCGTTGGCCGACGAACACGCCACCAGAATGCTGCAGCTCACGCGGTTCAGCAGCGGCGTGTTTCCAGCGCCCATCCACCAGCGTGACAGCCCGGTGCGGCAACGATGCCCAACCACGACCAGATCTATTTGCAACTCATGGGCAAGACGTGCAATTTCGTCCACGGGATGGCCAAAGGCAAAATGCCCTTGCACGTTTACACCGCGCTCGGTCAGCCAGTCCACACCTTCTTGCAAGATGTCCCGTGCGCTTTTTTCAAAGCTACTGCACGTGATATCGCTGAGCAGCCCTGCGCTTTGCGCAATGCTGGTCCGCATATCGACCACCGACAACAAATGCGCTTGCGCTTTCAGATCCAGCACCAAGTCAGCACCGTGACGGAGCGCCTTGCGGCCTTCGCGCGAACCGTCGTAACACAGCAGGATTTTTTTATAGCTTTTCATATTCGTCTCTCATCCACGCCTATCGTGGTTTGCGCCGCAATCATGGTATAGCGCCACGCCGCTGGCAAGCGCTGAAAACATTGACTGAGTCAACCCCCTATTATTGTTTCTGTTCTCGCCAGCGCTATCCCAGTGACCGATCCTTTTCTGACGATGGCCTAGAATAGGCAGCCACCTCATCCCACTCATCCCACGACCTACTTCCGGAAAATCGCCGCGCGCCATGTCCCAGTTCGCCATCAACTTCCAGCAGGTATGCAAACACTTCGGAGAAAAAACCGTCGTTGACAACCTGTCATTCCACGTTCATCCAGGTGAATGCTTTGGCCTGCTTGGGCCCAATGGCGCAGGCAAGACGACAACCATCAAGATGCTGCTGGGGCTCACGAAACCTGACACCGGCTTGATCGAGCTAAACGGTGAGCCGGTTCCGCAGCGGGCCCGCTTTGCCCGCATCCGTGTCGGCGTGGTGCCGCAATTCGACAATCTCGACCCCGATTTCACGGTCCGGGAAAATCTGCTGGTATTTGGCCGCTATTTCGGCCTCGGTGCGGCGGCCATGCATGCGCTTGTGCCGTCCCTGCTCGAATTTGCCCGGCTGGAAAGCAAGGCCGAGGCCCGGGTAAGCGAGCTTTCCGGTGGCATGAAGCGACGGCTCACGCTAGCCCGGGCGCTGGTCAACGATCCAGACGTGCTCATCATGGATGAACCCACCACGGGCCTTGATCCGCAAGCGCGTCATTTGATCTGGGAGCGGCTACGCTCATTGCTCACGCGCGGCAAAACCATTTTGCTCACCACCCACTTCATGGAAGAAGCCGAACGGCTCTGTCACCGGCTGTGCGTGATCGAAGAAGGCCGGAAGATCGCTGAAGGTGGGCCCAATGAGCTCATCGCCGCCGAAATCGGTTGCGAGGTCATCGAGATTTATGGCCCTGACCCGGCCGCGTTACGCGAAGAGCTGGCGCCACTTGCCGTGCGCACTGAAATTAGCGGCGAGACACTCTTTTGCTACGTGCACGATGCGCAACCGGTCCACGCACGCCTCGCGCAACGCACTGATTTGCGTTATCTGCATCGGCCCGCCAATCTCGAAGACGTGTTCCTGCGGCTCACGGGCCGCGAAATGCTGGACTAGCCGCGCAACGCTGCCGCTACGTCAGGCACATCAGAGTCAGGCACATCGGAATCAGACATTTCATCAGGCGCTCAACCAGGATCTTCAGGACCCTCAGGACCCGCACCATGAATCCCCCTTCTTCTGTCACCGCCAGCAAACCTTCGTTGCTGAATCTCGTGTGCTCGTCGCTACCGGCAAGCCGAGGCAACTGGATCGCGGTCTGGCGCCGCAATTATCTGGTCTGGCGCAAGCTGGCTGTGGCCTCCATGTTCGGCAATCTCGCCGACCCCATGATTTACCTGTTCGGGTTGGGCTTAGGCCTTGGGCTGATGGTCGGACGCGTGGATGGCGTCTCGTACATCGCTTTTCTCGCGGCGGGCACGGTGGCCTCCAGCGTGATGACGTCGGCCAGTTTTGAAGCGATGTATTCGGGGTTTTCAAGAATGCACGTGCAGCGCACCTGGGAGGCGATCATGCATACCCCGCTCACGCTGGGTGACATTGTGCTGGGCGAGGTCATCTGGGCGACCAGTAAATCGGCGCTGTCGGGTGCGGCGATCATGCTTGTGGCCGGGGCACTCGGCTACGCGAGCTTTCCTTCGATGCTGCTCACGCTTCCGGTCATTGTTCTGGCTGGGCTCGCCTTTGCCAGCGTGGCGATGATCGTTACCGCCCTTGCGCCTTCTTATGATTTCTTTATGTTTTATCAGACGCTGATACTCACGCCGATGCTGCTGCTCTCCGGGGTCTTTTTTCCCAGTACCCAGTTGCCGGGCGCCATTCAGCACATCGCACAGTTATTACCGCTCGCCCACGCCGTTGAACTGATCCGGCCCGCGATGCTCGGCCGGCCTGTCGAGCATGCCGCTTTGCATCTGGCCGTGCTGGCCGCCTATGCCTTCGTCGCGTTTTGCATCGCAGCAACACTGTTCAATCGCCGCATGATGCGTTAGTTGCGCGCCATGCCTGTGGTCCGCACGCGGCGGCTGCGCCCGGATCAAACATAGGCGCTCAGGCGCGTAGAACCGGCCGTCTTGCCAGACGGCGAAGCATTCAGTCTTCGTCGTCGGTCCAGGGGATATCAACGTCGGAGATAAACGCCACGGTCGCAAACGGCCCGCCTTCCTGGCGGCCGATCTTGCCATCGGCGCGTTGCCACTCGACCCGGAACATCGTGCCCGGATCATTCGCCAGCAAGCGAACCGTGCGCACTTCATCGGGGTCTGCCTCTTCGACCGGGCCATCCAGGGACACCAGCAGCCCTTGTGGCCATAGGCCATCAGCGGGGTCGTAAATGCGGTCGCCATCGGGAACCAGCGTAAAGGCCTCGACGCCAATCGTCGCCGAAGCCTCCACAATCATTTTTCCCAGTGCGCGCAGCAATGCCGTCGCCCGTGCTGAGTTAGCCTGACGAATCGCCAGATCGCCGCGCGTGAGCGCCTGTTCAAGTTTCGGATTGGTTTTTTGTTGCGCCATTCGATATCCCGAGTTCAATCGTTCGATGATGAGCCGCCCGTCTTCTTCAAGACACGCCATCCCTATCAGGTCTGAGGGCGGAATCGTACCACTGGTGCGCTCAATCGCGGTTCAAGGCCCCGCGCTCAGATCCCCATGCCCGCTGTTTCAGCTATGTTCCGTTCACGTGTTCGCCCAAGCGCCGCTCAAAATCCCAGCAGCCACGCCAGACTTCCCGCGATCACGCCAAACCCTGCGACCGCGCCCGTGACAAGCGCCAACACCTTCGGCTCAAACGACCGGGCGAGCATCACGAGCGACGGCAGGCTGACCGGTGGCAATGTCAGTAGCAAGGCAGCAGCAGGCCCCGCGCTGATCCCCAACGTCAGCATCGCCTGGATAATGGGCACTTCACCAGCGGTTGGAACGGCAAATAACGTTCCGGCCAGCGCCATTCCCACGATCCAGCCGACATGATTGCCGATTTCAGGCCCCGCATGCGGAAACAGCCAGGCACGCGCGGCGCCCAGCAGCAAGATCAGCACAAGGTATTCGGGTAACAGACGCCGCGCCATGCGCATAAAAATATGCACCCAGCGTCGCAACGGATTGCCGTCAAAAGCGCCGTGCTGTAACGCCAGGTCCTGTGTCTGCGCCAACGGCTTCCGGTCAGCACGATCTCGCAGCCGTGCCAGGCCGTTCACCCAGTAACCGAGTCCAAACACCATCAGCCCGCCCAGCACCAGACGCAACGCCGCCCAGCGCCACCCCAGCACAAAGCCGATAAAAACCAGCGTGGCCGGATTCAGCACGGAGTTACCCAGCCAGAAGGCCAACGCGCCGCCAGGCGAGGCGCGTTGTTGACGCAAGCCCGCCACGACCGGTGCCGCGCAGCAGGTGCACATCATGCCAGGCAGCGCGAGCAAGCCCCCCACCACTACGCTGCCCAACCCCGTACTGCCCAGCACACGCGCAATCCAGCGCGCAGGCAACAGCGCCTGCACCGCCGAACCCAGCAGCAAGCCCAGCACCATCGCCTGCCAGATCGCGCGGCCATAGGCAAAGGCGTAATCGAACGCAGCGGCCAGCGACGGTTCAGGCGGGCTCGTCTCATGTCCCATCAAAATAGAGACGCCAAGCGCATGCGTCTGCGCCGCACTCAGCGCCCGGTCGTAATACGGCAACCATTTGACATAGAAAAGCCCGCATACGGCCAGCAACAGAACAATGATCCACCCAGGAAAAAACGATGCCTGAGAAGATGTTCGCCGCGTTGTGTTCATCACGATGCCCCCTGAAAGCCCTAAACCAGGCTGCGCCCACGGCGCTGACTCTCCGGCTGGATCAATGGGCCAGCACGGAAACCGCCCACTCGCCGCTCGCTATAATGACCCGCACTTTTCTTTTTGCTTCTTTCGCTGCGTAGCGCCCGCACCGCATGCCCTAGGCGCACGTAAGCGCACTACCCCGCGCAACCCGGCACCGCTGACATCGGCCACGCCATCACAACGCCATCAACCATGCACAAGATCATCTTGCCTTTCGTGGCGGGCTTTCTCGCTGCGCTGTTTTTTCATGACGCCACGCTCACGTTTTTGCATGCAGCCGGGCTGACCGATTCCAGCGGATTTTCAACGGAACCCTTCGCGCCCTTCGGGCTGCCGGTGTTTATTGCCAATGCCATCTGGAGCGCCCTGTGGGCCATTCCGATGGTCTGGCTGTTGCGAATCTCGCCCGAACAGCCCGCGCCGTGGCTTGCCGCCCTGATGTTTGGCGGCGTGGTGCTAACCGCCGCCAGCGTATTCGTGGCCGATCCCCTGCGCGGTATCTGGCCGCGCGGCAACATGCTGCCCAAACTGGCACTGGGCTTCGCCGCCAATGCGATGTGGGGCTGGGGCACGCTAGTTTTCATGCGCGCCTTCACGGCCCACAGCACCGATGAAACCTGAAGCGTTCTAGTCGTGCAGCGCGCGCAGCGGATGAAGCGCCGCCTGCCATGGGCTTTCAAACATCCGTGCGACCTCGTCCGGCGGCACTGCGTCGATGTGGCCAAAACGCCAGCGCGGCAGGTTGTCCTTGTCGATGATGCGCGCCCGGATGCCTTCGATCACGTCGCCCAGGGCAAACGTCGAGCGCGTCAGATCAAGATCACGACGCAGGCATTGCGCCATCGAACTATGCCGCGCTCGTGTCACGGTTTCGAGCGACACCGCCATGGATAACGGCGAACGCTCACGCATGGCCTCGGCCGTTTGCCTCGCCCATGCAGCGGTTTCAGCGGTTTCAGCGGTTTCGTTCACCTCGGCGGCCGCGATCAGCGAGGTAAAAATCTGCGCCACACTGGCGAGCGCAAAATGACGGTCGATCCCGCTTTTCATCTGCGCCAGCGATGACTCGCCCTCTGGCCTCCCGTAGGCCGCGGCCACGCGCCGTACATACGCCACCATCTGCTGGCCACTCTCGAACGGTTCATGCTTGAGCCCATGAAGCAAGGCGGGCAAGTGCGCGTCGTCGAGCCAGACATCTGCCAGCCCGGCGTCGAGCGCGCTGGCGCCATCGATGCTTTCACCGGTCACCGCCAGATAGCGGCCTATCGCACCCGGCGCGCGCGCGAGGAACCAGCTCACGCCGACGTCCGGGAATAACCCGATCCGCGTCTCCGGCATCGCCATGCGCGTCGACGACGTCACCACGCGCAAGCCGCCCGTCTGCGCGGCACCCTGCGCAATGCCCATGCCGCCGCCCATCACGACGCCCTGCAGCAGCGCCAGATACGGCTTGGGATACGTAAAAATCGCATGATTCAAACGATATTCGTCGATGAAAAACTGTTCGATGGCAGCGGCATCGCCGCGTTGATGCGCCTCGTACATCAGACGGATATCGCCGCCCGCACAAAACGCACGCGGGTCCGCACTGCGCACCAGCAGCGCTAGCACCTCCGGATCGTCGCGCCAGCGCTCAAGCGCCGCGTGCAGCGCGCGAATCATCGCGGGAGTCAGCGCGTTCAGCGCCCTGGGACGCTGCAGCTCGATAAAACCAATGCGGTTAGCCACATAGGTCGCCACATTGTCGTTATCGTGCGTGCCCGCAAGCGCAAACGCGGTGGATTCAGCAGAGGACATGTCTGGTTTGGCCTGAAGAAAAAAGCGCACCCGCGAAGAGCACAGGACCCCCTAAAACAACGGCAAGTTTCAGTGTGCTTTCATGGTCGAAAACAGGTTAAGCACGATCACCCCGGCAATGATCAGCGCGAGACCGATGATCGCGGGCCAATCCGGCACCTGGCGATACAGCACCGCCGCGACCAGCGTAATCAGCACGATGCCAACGCCAGACCAGATCGCATACACGATACCCACCGGAATGCTTTTGAGCGTCAACGACAGACAATAGAACGCCAGCCCATAACCCACGATGACAATTGAAGTAGGCAGCAGCCGGGAAAACCCCTCTGAGGCGCGCAATGCTGAGGTGGCGAGCACTTCAGCCACGATGGCGAACACCAGTAGCAGATAGGGAGGAATCGTCATCGTCTCTGCCTTTGGCCAGCGCGAGCTGGGCGTAATCCATGCCGAGATGGGCGCATAGCCCCTCGACGACAAGTTCATGATCGGCCCGCTGCGGCAGCCCCGACACGGTGACGGAACCGATCACACCCGCTCCTTCGAGCGTGAGCGGAAACGCTCCGCCGTGCGCCGCGTACTCGCTCACGGGCAAGCCATGCTTGTCGGCCAGCGTGCTACCTGCCTGTTGCATGCGTAAGCCGAGGGCATACGAGCTCCGGTGAAAATGCGCGACGACATTGCCCTTGCGGCGCGCCCAGCTCACGTTATCGGGCACCGCCGTACCCAGCGTGCAAAAAAATAACGGCAAGCTGAAGGTGCGAATATCGATCACCAGCGCGTGACCGCGAGCCTCGGCCATGTCGCGTAACGCCATGCCCAATTGCCACGCGTCAGAAGCCGTGCAACGCGACAGCACGAGTGTCTGTTCCTGAACTGCGATTGCCTGCAAGTCTTGAAGCGTATCCATGGCGTTCCAGCAAAAAGTCGCAAGAAGATTGCGCATAAGGATGGGAGAAGGACGCCGATTCTAACGTGACAACTATTCTTAAAAATAGATTGTGCCAGCCTATGCCTTTGGTCTATAATCGATTCTTCGACGGACGCGGGGTGGAGCAGTCTGGCAGCTCGTCGGGCTCATAACCCGAAGGTCGTAGGTTCAAATCCTACCCCCGCAACCCAAGCTTAAAAAAAACAAATCCCGCAGTTTTTAGCAAAATTTTTGCAAAGAACCGCCGCATCATCAAACCCGCTTTCTGGCGGGTTTTTTTGTTTTCTGACGTCTTGATTCACTCATCGCGTCATTCCTCCAGGAGCGGGAGCCACGCCCGACACAAGGGAGAGGCTCCTCAAAACACCCTGCCCCGATGCTAAACTCTCCAGCATCGTTCCCGTCTTCCTCCACGCGTTCCTCATGAAATTCTGCCCCGATTGCGGCCATACAGTCAGCCTAAGCATTCCACCGGGCGACAACCGTGAACGCTTCGTCTGCTCTCGCTGCCATGCGGTGCATTATCAGAACCCGCGCAATGTCGTCGGCACCATTCCGACCTGGGATGACAAAGTGCTGCTGTGCCGCCGCGCGATTGAGCCACGCTATGGCTACTGGACGCTGCCCGCGGGTTTCATGGAGCTCGGCGAAACAACGGCTGAGGCCGCCAGGCGCGAGACGCTCGAAGAAGCCGGCGCGCGCGTCGAAATACAAACGCTCTTCTCCCTGCTCAACGTGCCGCACGTGCATCAGGTGCATCTGTTTTATCTTGCGCGTCTGCTCGATACCGATATCGCAGCGGGTGAAGAAAGCCTTGAAATCCGCTTCTTCAGCGAAACCGAGATTCCCTGGCACGACATCGCGTTTCCCACGGTCAGCCAGACGCTGCGCTGTTTCTTCGCCGACCGGGCGGCAGGAGTCTACGGGCTGCATACCGGCGATATCTTACGCCCGCTACGCGAAGGCTGAACGGCCTGCCGATGACCCATGATTACCTGGCTTGCCACTGACGATCCCTTCCCTTGCATCGAACGCGCGCTCGCCGCGGGCAGCGGCGCACCCGGCTTGCTCGCGGCAAGCGCCGAGCTATTACCTTCACGGCTCATCGACGCTTACTCGCACGGCATTTTCCCGTGGTATTCGGATGGCCAGCCCGTGTTGTGGTGGAGCCCGGATCCGCGCATGATCCTGCGCCCTGACGAATTCAAGGTCTCGCCCTCGCTGCGCAAAACCTTAAAACGCATCGTGCGTGACGCCGTATGGGAGGTACGTGTCGACGACGATTTCGCCGCCGTGATGCGCGCCTGCGCCCAAGCGCCGCGTCATGGACAGCATGGCACATGGATCACCGCTGATATCGTCGAAGCCTATTGCTCACTGCATCATGCCGGCCAGGCGCACAGCGTCGAAACCTGGTGCAATGGTCAGCGCGTAGGCGGCCTCTATGGGGTCTCGCTGGGCCGGATGTTTTTTGGCGAGTCGATGTATGCCAGCGTCACCGATGCGTCAAAAATCGCGCTTGCCGCGCTGGTCGGCCACTTGCGCCAGCACAAGGTGGAGGTGATAGACTGCCAGCAAAACACGGCCCATTTAGCATCACTGGGCGCCCGTGAGATCACGCGCCAGGCATTCATCGCTCATGTACAGGCTTCGGTCGATACCGAACCTGTTCCGTGGCGCTTCGACAAGACTATCTTGCTCGACGTGATTTCCAGCGCGGCCAGCACAGCAAAATAATGGATAAATCAGACCTGATGCAAGGCAAGCCCGGTTCCGCTCCATGACAACAAGGCGGTCCACACCGGCCCATCTGATATCAGGCCAATCAAGAGAGACGCTTCGAGCGCTGCCAACGTGGCTCATCTAAACGAGTTACCGTTTTCCACGTTGCAGTTTTATGCAACGGCCCCCTATCCCTGCAGTTATCTCGACGGACGTACCGCCCGCTCGCAAGTGGCCACGCCGAGCCATCTGATCAATTCGGATGTCTATACCGATCTCGTCAAATCCGGCTTTCGCCGCTCCGGCGTATTCACCTACCGGCCCTGGTGTGATGGCTGCCGCGCATGCATCCCCGTGCGTGTGCCTGCGGCACTATTCACACCGAACCGCACGCAGCGACGCATCAGGAAACAGCACGGCGAACTGATAGCGAGCGTCGCGCCGCTGCATTACGACGAAGCGCATTACGCGCTTTATATGCGTTACCAGTCAACACGGCATGCTGGCGGCGGCATGGACCGCGACAGCCGCGACCAGTACGAACAGTTTTTGTTGCAAAGCCGGATCAATTCGCGCCTCATCGAATTCCGCGAGCCTCTCGTCGAACAGCCCGGCGAGCCAGGCTTACTGCGGATGGTTAGCATGATCGACATCCTCGGCGACGGATTGTCCTCGGTGTATACGTTCTTCGAACCCAATTTGCCACATACCAGTTTTGGCACCTACAACATCCTCTGGCAAATCGCCCAGGCAGATAGCCTGAAACTGCCCTACGTTTATCTAGGCTACTGGATTCGTGAGAGCGCCAAGATGGCCTACAAGGCGAACTTCCAACCCCTCGAAGGTTTAATTGACGGTGTCTGGAGTCCACTCGCGTCGATGCGCGGTGCCGGTGCCCAGCTTGAAACCCACCTCAAGCTTTAACCTCCCTGTTCGCAGCCGTACGCGTGCTTCTGCTCGCTTCCAGTCCCGCATCCAGTCCCGCATCCAGTCCCATTAATCCCGGTAGAATGCGGCGTCCCCATTTCCAGCCAATCGGCTTCGCTCCGTGCCCAGATCCCCCTTTAGCTCGCTTTACCCCCTGGTTCGCCGTCAACTTTTTCGCATGGACGCGGAAGAGGCTCATCATCTGACGTTGCGTCTGCTAGGCGCAGCCGGGCGTGCCGGTATCGCCCGGGCGCTTGCCCCGCACGTGCCTGATGCACCGCGAACCGTGATGGGCCTGACCTTTCGCAACCCGGTAGGGCTCGCGGCGGGGCTCGACAAGGACGGTGCCTGCATCGACGGCATCGCGGCACTGGGTTTCGGTTTTATCGAAGTTGGCACCGTCACGCCGCGTGCCCAGCCAGGCAATCCACGGCCACGCATATTCCGCCTGCCCGAGGCGCAGGCGCTCATCAACCGCATGGGCTTTAATAATGCAGGCGTCGACCAGTTCGTGAAGAACGTTCAGGCTGCGCGTTATACCGGCGTACTCGGGCTGAACATCGGCAAAAATGCAGATACCCCCATTGAGCGGGCCGCCGAAGATTATCTGTATTGCCTCGAACGGGTCTATCCGTTCGCCAGTTACGTGACCGTGAATATCTCGTCACCGAACACTAAAAATTTGCGTCAGTTACAAGACACTAACGAGCTGGATGCCTTGCTGTCCGCGCTCAAGAGCAAGCAGCAACGGCTCGCCGACTTGCACGGCAAGCTCGTTCCACTCGCGCTGAAAATCGCGCCGGATCTCGATGATGAGCAAATCAAGTCGATTGCCGGTACGCTGCTGCGGCACCGGTTTGAAGGTGTGATCGCCACCAACACCACACTCTCGCGCACGGCCATCGCGGGCCTGCCGCATGCCGAAGAAAGCGGTGGCTTGTCTGGCATGCCGGTGCGCGATGCCTCAACCGGGGTCATCCGCAAGCTGTACGCCGAAGTCGGCACAACCGTGCCGATCATCGGCGTCGGCGGGATCTCAAGCGGCGCGGATGCACAGGCTAAACTCGCCGCGGGCGCCGCGCTGGTACAGCTGTATACCGGCTTTATTTATCGCGGCCCCGCTCTCATTGCGGAATGCGTCCAGGCCATTGCCTCAAATCGTTCTGCGTCATAGGGAAATAAATGAAGAAAATGAAGAGCATGGCTATTTGAATCGTTTTTAAGCTATCACCCAGGCCATTCAGATCCCCTAGCGGGCATGAAAAGGAACACGATGACATTCAATTTGCTAAGAAAACTGTTGCTCGCCGCTGTGATAGGGGCTTCCTTCATGACCACCGCAGCCCATGCCGAGGATCTGCTCGACCAGATCAAACAGCGCGGCACCTTGCGCATCGGCCTTGAAGGCACTTACCCGCCGTTCAATTCCAAAACCCCCTCGGGTAAGCTGACTGGCTTCGAAGTTGACATTAGTCAAGCAATAGCGGCCAAGCTTGGGGTCAAACCGGTCTTCGTCACCACCGAATGGAGCGGCATTATTGCCGGGCTCCAGGCGGGCAAGTACGACATCATTGCCAATCAGGTCGGCGTCACGGATTTACGCAAGCAAAGCTTCGATTTTTCGCCGGCTTATACCTATTCGGCCGCGCAACTGATTCAGCGCAAAAACGACGAGCGCAATTTCAAAACCCTTGAGGATCTGAAAGGCAAAAAACTGGGCGCGGGGTTCGGCACGATTTACATGGACATGGCGAAAGCGGTCCCGGGCATTGAGGTGAAAACCTATCCCGGCACGCCGGAGTATTTGCGCGACCTGGCCGCAGGACGTCTGGACGCGGCTCTGGCGGACCGGCTGATGCTCGCCTACATGCTGAAAACCTCGCCGTTACCGCTGCGTCCCGGTGCGCTCGTCGGCGCAAGCATCCTGTCAGCGTTGCCGTTCAAAAAAGGCAATCCAAAGTTCGCCCGGGCACTGGCCGATGCCATGACCCAGCTCGAACAAGACGGCACATTCTCGAAGATTTCCATCCAATGGTTTGGTATCGACGTAACCAGGCCGCTCACGTCCACCACCACCACACACCCGGTCACGCCATAAACCGGGTTGCTTCATCCGGGGCGGCATCGCACGATGCCGCTCTTTGTTTAGGGCCATTCGTTGGGCGCTGGTTGAGTACCGGTTTAGCTGCCGGTTTATGATAAGCGCCTCGCTTCGCGGCGCCTTGCCGCTCGCCTTTCTTTCCAATCCATGCCCATCACTTCCCTGCTGCTCCAGTCAATGCCGCTGCTGGCGCAAGGAGCGCTTCTGAGCATCAAGTTCGCGGTGCTGTCGATGATTTTCGGCCTGCTTGGCGGAAGTGTCCTCGCGCTGATGAGCATCAGCCACCACCGCGTACTGAATGTGTTCGCCCGGATTTACATCAGCCTGATGCGCGGCACGCCGCTACTGGTGCAGATTTTTGTCATTTACTACGGCTTGCCGAGCCTTGGTATTTCGCTCGAGCCGACGCCCGCCGGGGTTATCGCACTTTCCGCCAACGTCGCGGCCTATCTGTCCGAGAGCATGCGTGGCGCGATTCTCGGCATCCACAATGGCCAATGGCTCGCCGCTTCCAGTCTTGGTTTGTCTCGCAGCCAGACGCTGCGCTACATCATCGCGCCGCAAGCGCTACGCATTGCCATACCCAGCCTGTCGAACAGCCTGATTAGCCTGATCAAGGACACCTCGCTTGTATCCGTCATCACGGTGACCGAGTTGCTGCGCAGCGCTCAGGAAATCATTGCCTCGACCTACCAGCCGCTGCCGCTCTATCTCGCAGCGGCTGCCGTGTACTGGATACTGTGTCAGATACTCGAATGGGCGCAGCACTGGTACGAACGCCGTCTCGCCTTGCCGTCGCGGCATTAGCTTTCTGAACGTTTGCTGTGAGCGGCGCGAAATGCACGAAATGCACAAAATGCACGAAAAGGCTTGGCGCAAAACAAAAGCGGCCCGCACACGCGAGCGCGGGCGCACAAGCCAGGGCATTTCATGTAATGCCGGAGTCAGCCGGCGCCGTGTCATCCGTCAACGCTAGCGAGGCCGCATAAGCGGCTTGCGAATCGTGACGTTCAATCGCATCGATCAGGCGTTCATGCGCTTTCAACACGTGTTCCCATGGCAGCGCCGAAGGTCCGGCCTGATTTGCCGCCATCGACAGCGCGCCCTGAATAAGAACCGTCATCTGCTGAAAAATCTGGTTACCGCTCGCGGCCACAATCCGCGTATGAACCAGCGCATACGCCGCATGATGGCTTGCATCGCTGGGTGGCGTCTTGTTCAATGCGGTAAATGCCGTGCGAATCGCGGCAATGTCAGCGGGCGTAGCTCGCATCGCGGCCAGTGCCGCCGCCTGCGGCTCAAGCAAACGGCGAAACTCCGCCGCATCCCTCACCAGTTGCGTATCTGGCCTGGCACCAAAACGCCAGCTCACCACGGAGTCGTCGATCATGCGCCACTCGTGCATCGGCCGGATGCGCGTGCCCGTCTTGGGCCGGACATCGAGCATGTCCCGCACCAACAGCATCGACAGCGCCTCGCGCATCACAGTACGGCTCACGCCAAACGCTTTCGACAGCACGTCTTGCGGCGGCAATGTCGTGCCGTACTCGCCTTCCACGATTCCCCTGATCAGGCCATCCATGACGGTGCTGACCCGCGAACGCTGCTTGTTGCCCTGCTCCATGACATCCCCCCCGATTAATGCGGCATCTATTCGCCGATATAACCCGCTGGCTACTTGCCATTTCCCCATAGGCCACTTTCTATCTCAAAAATGAGTTCATTGCTTGCCTGTTTTATCGGCGGCTCGCCAGGCATTCACCTGACAGGGTTACCCCGTTAGCGCACTACTTCATTCGTGTAACGCGTGCAAATCACGCAGGCATACCCTAAGCGCGGCATTTCATGCCAAAGCAGCGGACCCAATCAGCATGGAGTCTCGCATTGAGTCGGCTGCTTTCAACCCGGCCATTGTGTTACTTATTTACTACTTTTCGATTGCTTATCTATCGCTGACTGATTACGTCCGTGTACGCCCGGGCCTATCCGGTGACAGGCCCGTGACGATCAGTGACTCGCATAATCAATCCGCTCGATACCGGTGTCGGTGCCCAGCAAGCACAGATCAGCACCACGGCTAGCAAACAGGCCAACCGTCACCACACCGGGCCACCCGTTGACCTGCGCTTCCAGTGCGCGCGGATCGTGAATCCGCAAGCCCTTCACATCGAGGATCTGGTTACCGTTATCCGTCACGAAGGGGCTGCCGTCCGGCCTCACGCGCAGCACCGGCACGCCCCCCAACGCCAGCATCCGGCGGCCGATCGCCACGCGTGCCATCGGCACGACTTCGACAGGCAACGCAAACTCACCCAGCACCTCGACGCGCTTGCTCGCGTCTGCAATGCAAACGAACACCTCCGCCACCGAAGCCACGATTTTTTCCCGTGTTAGCGCACCGCCACCGCCTTTGATCATCGCGCCGTGAGGATCGATCTCGTCAGCGCCATCGACATATATCGGCAACACCTCCACCTCGTTGAGCTCAAGCACTTTGAAGCCTCGTGCTTCAAGCCGTGCTGTTGTCGCCAGCGAGCTGGATACGGCTGCGCGATAGCGGTCTTTCGAGCCGGCCAGCGCATCGATGAAGCAATTCGCCGTTGAACCCGTGCCCACCCCGATCACTGCACCAGGCGCGACAGTGGCATTGACATAATCGGCGGCGGCCTGGCCCACCCGTTGCTTGAGTTCGTCTTGAGTCATGGAAAAAAGCAAAAAATAAGGAAGCAGGAAGGGGCCTGTTTACCGACGCGATCGAAGCGACCGAAACAACCGAAGCGGCATTCGTGCGAACAGTCACGCCCCATGCGTTCAGCCATGTGCCTTCGGCGTCTTCAGTGCACGTTGCCGCACGGCCTCGAACAGGCACACGCCGCTGGCAACCGACACGTTCAGGCTTTCGATGCTGCCAGCCATCGGAATCTGCATCACCTCATCGCAGGTATCGCGCGTCAGGCGGCGCATGCCTTCGCCTTCGGCACCCATCACGAGTGCAACCGGACCATCCAGTCTGGTTTCGTAGAGGCTGGTCGAAGCCTCGCCCGCCGTGCCAACCACCCAGACACCGGCCTCTTTCAGCTCGCGCAAGGCGCGTGCGAGGTTCGTCACCGTGATGTAGGGCACCGTATCCGCCGCACCGCTTGCCACCTTGGCCGCCGTCGCGTTCAGGCCAACCGCGCGGTCGCGGGGCGCGATGATCGCATGTGCGCCAGCCGCATCGGCAACGCGCAAACAGGCGCCGAGGTTGTGGGGATCGGTCACGCCATCGAGCACCAGCAGCAGTGGCGTGCCACTAATACCGTCGAGCAGTTCCGCCAGATTTTGGGCCAGCGGCATGTCGCCTGCGCGTGCCACCACGCCTTGATGGCGTTCGGTGTGAGAAAGCCCCCACAAACGGGTTTCGTCAGCGGCAATCAGACGCACACCGGCATCCTTGGCCATGTGCAGGAAATCCTGCATCCGCCGGTCACGGCGAGTGGCATCGTAATACACCTCTTCAACCGTGGCAGCATCGTGCCGGATACGCGCGGTAACCGCATGAAAGCCGTATAAAACCTTGAAACGTGCCATGACTAAAACAACCTTTGATTAAACGGTTCAGAAAGCGCGATCCATAAAAGCACTGCATCACGCCGCAAAGCCAAACGCCGTCGCGCTCATGTGACTGACACGGCATGCGGCGCGACCTGCATTCAACGCTTCAACGTTTTTTACGCGGCTGGGCCGTCTGGGATTTTGCCGCCGGCCGGGTTGAGGCACCCTGCTTTTTGGCCGAACCTCGCTCTTTGACTTTCTCGCTAGCCGGAGAAGGTGACGCCAACGCCGCTTTTTTGCGCCGCCCCTTGTTACCACTGTTGTTGCTGCTCCCTCTAGCGCCAGAAAGCTCATCCGCCAGAGGCCGAACCCGGGCGCTGCCTGTCTCGCCCGCACTCACCCGCTCAGCCGGGGCCGAACGTCCGGCGGGGGCTTTCACCGGCGTGTCACGCACCAGACGAAAATCAATTTTGCGGGCATCGAGATCAACCCGGCCCACCTGGACTCGCACCCGGTCCGACAGGCGGTAACGGATACCGGTGCGCTCACCACGCAATTCATTTTTGATTTCGTCGTACTGGAAATAATCGGCGCCGAGTTCGGTGACATGCACCAGCCCTTCAATAAAGAGCGCATCAAGCTGCACGAAAATCCCAAACGACGTGACGCCATTGACCTTGCCGCCATATTCCTCGCCGAGCTTGTCACGCATGAAATAGCACTTGAGCCAGGCTTCGACATCGCGCGAGGCTTCGTCGGCACGGCGTTCATTGGCTGAACAATGCAGGCCCAGTTCTTCCCAGATCGCCGTGCCTGAACGGCGGCGGCCCTTGTCGCCATCGGCTTGCTGCAACGCCCGGGCACGGGGCGATAGCGCGGTATTGAGCTCAACGCCGCCCGGCGCTTCTGGCTGATACTTGCGACCTTGCAAGATGGCATAAATGGCGCGATGGGTCAGCAGATCCGGATAGCGCCGGATCGGGCTCGTAAAGTGTGCGTAGGCCTCATAGGCCAAGCCAAAGTGACCGATATTTTCCGGGCTGTAGACCGCTTGCTGCATCGAGCGCAGCAACATGGTTTGCAGCATCGGCGCGTCGGGCCGTTCACGGATTTGCGCCATCACCGCCGCGTAATCGCTGGCGTGAGGCGTCTCACCGCCCCCGAGCGTCAGCCCCATGCCGCGTAAAAAGGTCCGCAGGTTTTCGAGCTTTTCCACCGTGGGCCCCGCATGCACGCGATAGAGACCCGGCTGTTTGTGACGCTTCATGAGATCGGCCGCGCACACGTTCGCGGCCAGCATGCATTCTTCGATCAGCTTGTGCGCCTCGTTACGCTGCCGTGGCACGATCTGCTCGATCTTGCCTTGCGCGTTGCAAACGATGTAGGTCTCGGTGGTATCGAAATCGATCGCGCCGCGCTTTTGCCGTGAGGCAAAAAGCGCCTTGAAGACGCCATGCAGGTTTTGCAGTTGCGGCAACAGCGTCGCGCGCCGCGCGGCCTCAGGCCCCTTGGTGTTGCTCAGCACGGCAGCCACTTCGGTATAAGTGAGCCGCGCCGCCGAATGCATCACACCAGGATAAAACTGATACGCCTTGATTTCGCCGCGGGCGCTCACCACCATGTCGCACACCAGCACGCAACGATCAACCTGAGGATTCAGCGAACAGAGACCATTCGACAGCTTTTCCGGCAACATCGGAATCACCCGGCGCGGGAAATACACCGAGGTGCTGCGTTCGATCGCATCGACATCAAGCCCGCTGCCCGGCGACACGTAATGCGAAACATCGGCAATCGCCACGATCAGACGAAAACCCTCGCCCCGCCCCACGGCCACCGGCTCGCAGTACACCGCATCGTCGAAATCGCGGGCATCTTCGCCGTCGATAGTCACCAGCGGCACATCGCGCAGATCGACCCGATGCCGGATATCGGCGGGCCGGACTTCATCGGGCAGCCTTGCCGCCGCATCGAGCGCGGCCTGGCTGAACTCATGCGGCACACCATATTTGCGCACGGCGATTTCGATTTCCATACCGGGATCGTCGATATCGCCCAGCACCTCCACCACACGCCCCAACGGTTGCGAATGCCGGCTCGGAAACTCGGTCAGCTCGACCACCACCACCTGGCCGGGCTTGGCCTTACGCGTGTTTTGCGTGACCAGCACGTCATGGCCAATGCGTTTATCTTCCGGCACGACGATCAGCGCACCGTTTTCATTGAGCAAGCGCCCGATCACACGCGTGTTGGCGCGATCGGTGACTTCAACGATGTGCCCTTCGGGGCGGCCGCGCCGGTCGTATCCGACGATGCGCGCCAGCACGCGATCGTTATGCATGACCTTTTGCATTTCGCCCGTGGGCAGAAACAGGTCATCCTGACCATCATCGCGGATCAGAAAGCCAAAGCCATCACGGTGACCTTGTACACGGCCCGCGACAAAACTGGAGGGATGCGTTAATTGATAATGGCCGCGCGAATCAAGCCGGATCTGGCCATCGCGCTCCATCGCGGCGACGCGCCGGAAGAACCCCTCACGCTCCTGACGCTTGATCGACAGGGCTTCGGCGATATCGTTAGCCGCCAGCGGGGCTTCACTTGTGCGCAACGCGCCGAGAATCTCTTCACGGCTTGGGATCGGATACGGATATTTGGTCAAGGGCTTGTCGATGATTATTCTCGTTGCGTGGGACGTCGGCCAGGACGCTGACGTAGCGTTGCTGCACGTGCGATGACAATAGAAAGAAAAGCGGAAAAGAAAGCGCAATTGAAACCCGCCACCCGGGTGCAGCGCGTTCAGAGGACAAAACCGGGCCAATGCCATCGTGCCAAAGAACTGCTGCGGGGCATTCTAACATCCGCTACAGGCGGCGCGGCCGGTCTGTACGGGTTTGCGGGCAGCGCCTGAAGATGGCTTTATCGCCCTTGTCAATTGAACATTCCGCATAGAACAGCAAAAACAGCCAGAACAGATTCAAGCAAAAAATCATCACTCTCCGGCCAGGACATAGGGCAGTATTCGTCCGAAATCACATACGAGATCTTCCAATGAAAAATCAGAGGCTCCGCTTTGCCGCACTCACGTTATTGTTTTTGTTTTCGGCTGCACTTCACGCCAGGCAAACCACCACGACATTTTCACTGGCACCGTCGTTCGACCAGCCAGCCCCGGTTGCAATCGAATTAAATCTGGCCAGCCCCAAACCTGTACTGGAACGGGGCAAACCTGGACAATGGGATGCCATCGACGTATTAAATCCATCAGTCATACGCTTTAACGGCAAGCTATATAACTATTACTCCGGTTATGACGGCAAGATCTGGCACACGGGGCTAGCAACCTCCATCGATGGTATCCAGTGGGAAAAATACAAGGGCAATCCGATCCTTTCCCCATCACCCAAAAACTGGGATGTTTCGTATATCTCGGCAAATGGCGCGGCCATCGAATGGAAAGGCAAGATTCTTTACTTCTATCAGGGTGTTGACAGAAAAGGGCATACGGCCATTGGTTTGGCAACCTCCCGAGACGGCATACGTTTTATCAAGCAACCCAAGCCCGTTCTTACCGCAGGAGAAGCGGACAGCTGGGAAGATAGCGCCGTCGGCGATCCTTACGTTATCGCCCGTAACGGTTATCTTTACCTCTACTATCTCGGCCAAAACCACACCGCGATCCAGCGCCTGGGCGTTGCCCGGTCGCAAGACGGCATTACATGGCAGCGCTCCTCCGCGAATCCGGTTCTTGATGTGGGGGCCTATGGGACCTTCGACGAGAACGGCCTCGGCGAACCCAGCGTGGCTTATACGCCCCCCTACTTCTACATGCTCTACACGGGCCGCGACAAAAACGAGCAGCGCAATATTGGATACGCGATATCGACTGATGGCATCCACTGGAAAAAAATGTCCGTCACGGGCCTGATTGCACAAAAACAGCTTCCATCTTGGGCCTCTAAAGTCGTATGCGATACCACCCTTCTGGAAAACTCGCCGGGCAAATGGCAAGTCTGGTTCGGTGGCGGAGACAAGCCTCATCCTGGCCAAAATCTGAACGGCCAGATAGGTCTGGCCACGCTCGATTTAACCCACGGGCGCAATGCTAGCGAATTCGATGCCAATGCTGACTGGTCGAAAACCACGGTACGGTCCACGGATGTGCTGCGTGGCTCCTTCGCCATCGAAGGTGAACCAGGCAAGCGTCAAGCCTGGGTAGGCCCACAGACGCACGCCACGCTCGTAGTTGACAAGGCTCGGCAAAACAAGAGCCTGACGGTGACAGGCTGGATACCCGCAACAATGATCTCCAGGGCCTTAAAAACGCCGGGCAAGGTCACGCTCACGTTATGGGTTAATGGCAAGAAGGTGGCATCTCACGACTACAGCCACGACGACACCGTTCAATTATCTGCGCCGTGGAGCCAGGTTGCTCCGGCGCTGGGCACATCCCGTTTTGCCGAGGTCGAAATCCGCGCGAGCCGGTCATTTGTTCCAGCCCAGGCCGGACTGAGCCCTGACATACGGCGCCTGTCATTCATGATCCAGACCATTCGTTTTCAGTAACAAGCAGCCATCCAGATGCTTGACACCCGCTTGACACCTATTAATCGGCCGTTATAATAGCGTTCTTTGTTGCTCGCAAGAAACAACAAGAAAGTAAGACACTTGGCCCAGGTGGCGGAATTGGTAGACGCACTAGCTTCAGGTGCTAGCGGAGGCAACTCCGTGGAGGTTCGAGTCCTCTCCTGGGCACCAGGTTTTAAAAAGGTCGGCATTTGCCGGCCTTTTTCCATTTTCAGGCCCAGGAAGCAAAGCGCCTGCGCGCTTTGCGGGAGGTCTCGAAAGGCAGCGCTTGCAAGCGCTGCCGGGGTCGCGCCTGTGTGACCGAGTCCTCTCCTGGGCACCAGGTTTTAAAAAGGTCGGCATTTGCCGGCCTTTTTCCATTTTCAGGCCCAGGAAGCAAAGCGCCTGCGCGCTTTGCGGGAGGTCTCGAAAGGCAGCGCTTGCAAGCGCTGCCGGGGTCGCGCCTGTGTGACCGAGTCCTCTCCTGGGCACCAGGTTTTAAAAAGGTCGGCAAATGCCTGCCTTTTTCCATTTTAAAAACTTTCTCATTGACATAAAGCAAAGCCTCGCTAGAATAGCGGTCTGCATTAAGAAGTGCCCAGGTGGCGGAATTGGTAGACGCACTAGCTTCAGGTGCTAGCGGAGGCAACTCCGTGGAGGTTCGAGTCCTCTCCTGGGCACCAGGTTTTAAAAAGGTCGGCATTTGCCGGCCTTTTTCCATTTTCAGCCCCAGGAAGCAAAGCGCCTGCGCGCTTTGCGGGAGGTCTCGAAGGGCAGCGCTTGCAAGCGCTGCCGGGGTCGCGCCTGTGTGACCGAGTCCTCTCCTGGGCACCAGGTTTTAAAAAGGTCGGCAAATGCCTGCCTTTTTCCATTTTCAGGCCCAGGAAGCAAAGCGCCTGCGCGCTTTGCGGGAGGTCTCGAAAGGCAGCGCTTGCAAGCGCTGCCGGGGTCGCGCCTGTGTGACCGAGTCCTCTCCTGGGCACCAGGTTTTAAAAAAGGTCGGCATTTGCCGGCCTTTTCCATTTTCAGGCCCAGGAAGCAAAGCGCCTGCGCGCTTTGCGGGAGGTCTCGAAAGGCAGCGCTTGCAAGCGCTGCCGGGGTCGCGCCTGTGTGACCGAGTCCTCTCCTGGGCACCAGGTTTTAAAAAGGTCGGCATTTGCCGGCCTTTTCCATTTTCAGGCCCAGGAAGCAAAGCGCCTGCGCGCTTTGCGGGAGGTCTCGAAAGGCAGCGCTTGCAAGCGCTGCCGGGGTCGCGCCTGTGTGACCGAGTCCTCTCCTGGGCACCAGGTTTTAAAAAGGTCGGCAAATGCCTGCCTTTTTCCATTTTCAGGCCCAGGAAGCAAAGCGCCTGCGCGCTTTGCGGGAGGTCTCGAAAGGCAGCGCTTGCAAGCGCTGCCGGGGTCGCGCCTGTGTGACCGAGTCCTCTCCTGGGCACCAGGTTTTAAAAAAGGTCGGCAAATGCCGGCCTTTTTCCATTTTCAGCCCCAGGAAGCAAAGCGCCTGCAAGCGCGGCCGCTCACCCCCCTCCAGCAAAAAACAGCGCAACCGCACACACCAGGCCGACGAACCAGATCAGCGAACGCAATAACGCCCAGTCAAGCAGATAAAACACGCCATGTAACACACGCGTAATGACAAACGTCAGCGCCAGCCCATCGACCCAGGCATTCGGACCCGCCTGCCCGGCCACCACCACCGCCGCCGTAAAAAGCGCCAGCGCTTCCCAGGCATTCTGGTGCGCCGCATGGGCCCGTGCCCGCCAACCGTCCAGTGCCGCCAGCGAGGCCCGTGGCGTGTGATTATCGTAACGGCTACCCAGCTTGGCGATCAGCGTCCACGGCAAAGGAAGTAGCGCCACAATCAGCAGGCACACGTGAAGCAGAGTCATCGACAAGTCTCCAGAAATTGGGCCAGACGCCAGACATTACCTGATGCCTCCGATGCCGGCCATCCGGTGAGGCACGCTCCGGTACCAGCCCGTTACGCCACTTATGCGCGCTGCCTGATATTTTCGTTTAATCAACAGCTAATAACCTGTACCAGCCCAAAAACACGCACCCAGTTTAGAGGGCATTACCCACATCGCGTGCTTGCCGGTTCAGCATGAACCTTTTTATCCTGCGAAACGCCTGTTTCAAATACATAAATTGCGGCCGGGTCACCGGCATTGGGAGACGCAACATGGCCATTCGCAGCACTCGCCGCTCATCCAGCGATACCCGGGCACGGATACTCGATGCCACCGAAGCACTTTTCATCGAAAACGGCTACGACGCGATGTCGCTCAGGCAGATCACTTCGCACGCTGAAGTCAATCTGGCCGCCGTGAATTACCACTTTGGCAGCAAGGAAGCCCTGATGCACGAGATGCTGTCAGGTCGCCTCGATCCACTCAACCAGCAACGCCTGATCCTGCTGCAACGGATCACGGGCGCTGCCGCCACACCGCCCACCTGTGAACAGGTGCTGGGCGCGATGTTCATTCCCGCGCTGCGCCAGGCGCGTGATCCACAACAGGGCGGCAAGGCATTTTTGCGCTTGCTGGGGCGAGCCTATTCCGATCCCTCGGCCTTTATCCGCGATTTTCTCGCCACGCATTACGACACGACCGCTGAACGTTTCTTCGCCGCCTTCCAGCAAGCGCTGCCGCATTTGCCACGCGAAGAGCTAGGATGGCGGTTGCATTTTGCGATCGGCGCGCTTTCCGGGGTACTGGCGGATGCCAGTTCCGATGCGCTGCTTTCGAGGTTCGCCTCCGGCGATACCCTGGGCGACCTGCAACGGGTCGCACGCCTCGCCTCGCTCATGGTTGCTTCGCTCGAAGCACCGTTGCCCAATGCCAGCCGCCTGTCCTCATTCATGGCGCTCCTCGGCGATGCAGCAGAAGACGCCAGCATCCATGCGCCGATCGTGCCAGACACGCCCGATGCTTCCCGCCCGCTCACGCCAGCGCCGGTAACACCACGTCATCGGACACGGCACATCTGCAGCATGGCCGAGCAACTGGTTGTACGCGCCATCGATCCTGTCCGGCATTCCGCGCATCGTTTCGCACCGGTCATCAGAAACCGCGCCTTCCGCCCAAATTGAATTAAGTCGTAGCACGGCGAGGTGCTGTGTGGTGCATGATGGCGCGCGGCAGCCCCGTACACCCCCCTCGCCCACTCTCGATTCTGAACGGAATTTCTACGTGCCTACGGTTCTCATCAATTCCGCGCCAGGCGCGCCGTTGCTATATGCACGCACGCTATCGGGACTCTTCAAGCGCGGCCGCCCAAGCCACCTGCCAAGCCAGTGCCTCGTGCGCCCGGCTGCCCTGCTCGATCCGGTTTTGCTTGCGCGTTACAGCCGCATTTGCGGCTTTGTCCCACAACAAGGCCTGCCGCTGACATTCCCACATTTGCTGGCTTTTCCGCTGCAAATGCTGCTGCTGACCGACCCCGCTTTTCCGTGGCCCGCGCTCGGGCTCGTGCATTTGGCCAATCACGTACGCCAACACCAGCCGCTCACAAGTGGCGAGATCGTACGCGTGGAAGTCGAGTGCGGCGCGCTGCTGCCGCATGCCAAAGGCCAGGCGTTTGTCATGCATTCACGCCTGTACCGGCAAGGCGCCATGGTGTGGGACAGCGAAAGTCTCTATCTGCGGCGCGGTGCGGCGTCCTCTGGCACAGCGCCACCCGCAATGGCCCTACCCCGGTTTGAGCGCGAAGCCTTGACGCAAGCGCAACGCTGGACGCTCCCCGCGCATCTCGGACGCGATTACGCTCATGTTTCGGGCGACTACAACCCGATTCATCTCAGTACGCTATCGGCGAAAGCCTTCGGCTTTCCTCATGCGATCGCTCATGGCATGTGGACCCTCGCACGCACGATTGCCGCACTCCAGCCCAATCAGCGGCTTGAACAAGCCAGCGTCGACGCCGAATTCAAACTGCCCTTGCTGCTGCCCGGCACAGCCACACTCTGGCGCGCTCGCCCTGCTTTCGCCCAGCATGAATTCGAAGTGCGCGATGCGGCAGGCAGCAAACCCCATCTGCGTGGCCGTCTGTATACCGTCCCGGCATAACTCAGGGACCAGGCCTTGAGCCCGAGGCAAAAACATCACGCTAAACCATGAGGCAGTGCGGTGAAGCAAAGGTTTGAAGCATGCGTCAGGCATAACGAATCACCGTGAATGTAAAAATTCGTGCCATGATTCAGACCCAGCGACAACCCCGCGTAACAGCATGCGGCATGCCATCACGCAAAAGCACGCAAAAGCGCGCAAACAGCACGCGTCATGACTAGCACGCGTCATGACTGGCAGGCGCAAAACCCGCTTCAGGAGACCCTCATGAATAGTCCATCCCTGCCACAGCCAGACGAGCCGACAACCGGCAACGCCGCGCCAAACACCGATGGCCTTTGGTACGACTCGTATCCTGCCGGAGTCGCACATGACATTGATGTCACGCAATACACGTCATTGGCGCATTTCTTCGATGCATGCACCACGCAGTTCAGCGAACGCATTGCCTACGTCAGTATCGGCGCCAGCCTGAGCTATGGTGAACTGGCACGCAAAGCCTGTGCCTTCGCCGCTTACCTGCAAAGCATTGGCGTCAAGCCTGGCGAACGCGTCGCGGTCATGCTGCCCAATTCGTTTCAGTATCCCGTCGCCCTGTTTGGCGTGCTCAAGGCGGGCGCCATCGTGGTGAACGTCAACCCGCTTTACACCGTGCGCGAGCTCGCGCACCAGCTCAAGGACAGCGGGGCGCAAACGCTCATCGTGTTCGAAAATTTCGCCAAAACGGTCGAAGACGCACTGCCCGGCACACGCGTGCAAAACGTGATCGTGACAGCGCTCGGCGATCTGCTCGGAGATGGCCTGAATCTCAAGGGCCGCTTTCTGAACTTCATACTCAGGCACGTGAAAAAGATGGTGCCCGCCTACCATCTGCCAGAGGCCGTGCGGCTACTGGATGCGCTCGCCACAGGCTATACGTTGCCGCTCGCGCCGGTGCGCCTCGCTCATCAGGACATTGCGTTCCTGCAATACACCGGCGGCACCACCGGGGTGGCCAAGGGCGCGATGCTCAGTCACGGCAATATCATCGCCAACCTGCTGCAAGCCAAGGCATGGTCCGCAAAACAGTTGCAAGGCGAAGTCGAAACAGTCCTGACACCGCTACCGCTCTACCACATCTATTCGTTGACGGTGAACGCATTGATCTTCATGGGGCTTGGCGGGCGCAACATTCTCATCGCCAATCCGCGTGACACAAAACGCGTGATGAAAATCATTCGCCACGAAAAATTCACCTGCATCACTGCGGTCAACACGCTATACAACGCCTTTCTGGATAACGAAGAATTTTGCCGGCGCGATTTTTCAAACCTGAAGCTGGCGATGGCGGGCGGCATGGCGATGCAAAAGGCCGTAGCGGAACGCTTCAAGGCGGTCACCGGCCAGTCGATCGTGGAAGGCTACGGCCTCACCGAATGCTCGCCCATCGTCACGATGAACCCCATTGGCGTTGCACGCCAGCATGATTTCGACAGCTCAATCGGGTTACCCGCACCCTCCACAGCCGTGCGTTTGCGCAAGGACAACGGCGCCTGGGCGAACGTTGGCGAGCCAGGCGAGCTGTGTGTCAAAGGGCCGCAAGTCATGAAAGGCTACTGGAACCGTCCGGATGAGACTGCCCGGGTCTTCGACGAAGAAGGCTGGATGGCCACCGGCGATATCGGCGTAATGAATTCGTTCGGCTTCATTCGCCTGATCGACCGCAAGAAAGACATGATTCTGGTATCGGGTTTCAACGTCTATCCGAACGAAATCGAAGACGTGATTGCGATGCACCCCGAGGTGCGTGAAGTCGCCGCCATCGGGATTCCCGACGTCGCGCAAGGCGAGCGGGTGAAAGTGTTTATCGTCGCGCGCAATCCCGCGCTGAGCGCGGAGCAGATCATTCAGCATTGCCGCCGCCATCTGACCGGCTACAAGGTGCCGAAGGCGGTTGAATTTCGTGATGCCCTACCACAAAGCAACGTGGGAAAAATCTTGCGCCGCGAGTTGCGTGACGCAGAACTGGCCAGGCAAAAAGAGGAGGAGGCCTAGGCTGGTACGGCACCTCCTCCCGGAAAATCATGCCGCAGGGTTAGCGCGGCATGCGTTTAACTTCGCTACTGTTACTGTTGTAGCCCGTGCTATGCATTTGCGCGTTTCAGATCCTCCTGCGTGGGTGCGCGTCCGGTATCGGTGCTGATCCAGCCCGAACCATCCTGTTTTTCCCGAAGCTCATAACCAGTCGGTGTCGTCTTGCTTAGCTCACGGCCGTTATGTTTGCGCTCGATCGTCAGGTCACCTTTTTTCTGCTCACTCAACCCGTTGACGACATACGCCTGGTTGCCACGCGTCACCGTAACCTTGTCGGTATAAGTCACATTAGGGTTGTTTTTGGCCTGCTCAGTCTGGAGCGTGATCCGGGTTTTATCATCCAGCCGGAACGTCAGCGGGCCACGAAACATCATGTCCTTACCGCCCTGGGATGCCGGCAACTTGAGATGCGGATCACCCCATACCGACGTAGTCTGTCCCGTTTGTTTGTTCTCGAGCTTCATCGACGAATCTTTCTCGTCAAACTTCAACACGTTGCTTCCCAGATCGATTTGTCCCTTGCCATCCTTGACTTCCGATGCGCTCCAACGTTTTGGGCGATCGGAACAATCGTCTTTATCCCACCGGTCCTTGTCGCACCGGTCCTTGTCCCACCGGTCCTTGTCGCACTTGTCCTTATGCCAGTCATCCCTGTCGCCGTGGCCCGGGCGATTTCTGGAACTTGAGCCAAAAATTCCCGCGAACCAGCTGGACTGCATGTTGCTGCCGCCACCTGAATACTGCGAATGGCCACCGAAAATCGCGGCAAACATGCTGCCCCTCGAATTAGAAAAACGGCCGTAACCTGACGAAGGCCTCCCAGGGATGTAACCAAAGCTGTCGTCTGAATGATTATTCCGGTCTGAGAAACCTGGAACGTAACCCAAGCTGTCGTCTGAACCATTCCTTCGGCTGGAAAAACCTGGAACATAACCAAAACTGTCGTCTGAACGATTTTCCCTGCCGGAGAAAAAACCGCCGAGACCATTCTTGCGGGAGAACATGGAAGCAAAACGAGATTCTGAACCATAACGCGGAGACGACATCTGTGATGTAGCTGTGCGTTGTGCCCGGTTGTCAGAAAAACGGGAACGTGGCGAGGGTGCTGGAAGATATTGTGCAAATAAAGCAGGAAGATTAGAAAAATTAAAACTGGCGGAAGATTGCATAATCGATTTCTCTATATCAGTGCAATGGTTGACTGAAATACCAGATACACCAGATCATGAAAATACTGAATCGTGATCGGGTAAATCAAGATTAAATCCGCCGTAACATTGGATGTCGTAATTATTTCTACACCCAAAAATTTCCCACACGCCCGCTACGTTCCTGAGGAATCTTCCGCACACTCGCCCCGTTTTTTCTTTCTCTTCGCAGTAAACCGCCTGAAACACAATTTAAAGTTTTTCCGCGCATGTGGATGCTCTTCATATAGTGCACCACTCCATGACTTCTTTATTTGCGATTTCTGTGCCTTATCTCGATATTAATGTAATACAAGCGGGTTAGAACGGGGATTAAATTTCACCTCACCGATTACGAGCCCGCCGTTTATGTCCAGAATTTTCCCAATCCCGGTTTCGATTCGCGGCGCCCGCCGCGAATTACGTCAAAGCACGCCGAGTCATCGGGGTATGCCGTATTTTTTTGCGCTATTCATTATTTTTTCCTCCAATACCGCAACGGCAGTGGAACCTGTATGGAGTTCACGTCCGCTTCAATACGATGCGCAAAACACACCATTACCTGAACTACTACGGCAGTTATTCAATGCCGAGGGCATGATCGTCACGGTACGTCCCGAAGTCAAAGGCCGGGTCAATGGGATCTTTCATGATTCGGCAAAGAAGATTTTCCTTCAGCTTGTCGATGCATATGGCCTCGTCTGGTACTACGACGGCTCAGTGATGAGCATTTCGACTAGCGCCGACATGCGCACGCAATCGCTCGACACTTCGCCGATGCGGCCCGCAGCGGCCCTTGCCTTGCTGTCCCGGCTCAATTTGCTCGACAAGCGTTTTCCGCTACGGCAATCGAATAACGCGTTGCTGGTGTCGGGCCCGTCACGCTACGTAGACACGATTGCCGCGGCCATCGCCACGGAACGCAGCGCACAACTGCAGCGCAACTCAGGCGACGATGCAACGATCGAAGTCTTTCCCCTGAAATATGCGCAGGCACAAGACACCACATTGCTCGTCGGCAACCGCGAACAGTTCATTCCGGGCGTTGCCACCACCTTGCGCGAACTGATGGGACGCTCCCGTTTTCTGTACTCGCGCAGACCCGGCGTGCTGCAACCCGTTGCGACCAGCGTGCCGCCCTTGCCTACGCTCGCCTCGCTCACTGGCAACAACCAGGCAAGCATTCCTGTGCCACAGCCCTTGCCGCCGCTCGCCATGCCAGGCGAAACCCGTACAAGCTGGGATGGCATGAACATCACGGCTGATATCCGGACCAATTCGGTCGTCGTCCACGACCTGCCGTCGATGATGCCGGCCTATGCCCATGCCATCGCCGCGCTGGACAAACCGCAAGACCTGGTACAAATCGACGCAACCGTCCTCGACCTGTCCGCAAATTCGATTGATGAGCTCGGTGTCGACTGGCAATTCAAGGCCGGACATAACGGCGGCGGCCTGCGCAATCCTCCCGGCTCCTCGCCGTTAAACGGTGGCATGCCCGGGACATTTGCCATCGCCACATTAATTGGCAATAGCGCGAACTTTTTTTTCGCCAGGATCAAGGCACTCGCCCAGGCAGGCAAGGCTCGCATCCTCTCGCGGCCACGCATCCTGACGCTGAACAATCAGCAAGCGATTCTCGGTATGTCGAACTCGGTGCATGTCCGCGTGGCGGGCGATCATTCGACGAACCTGTACGAAGTCGATGCCGGGCTGCGTCTGCTCGTCACTCCGTTCATCTTGCCCGACGAAGGCACCACGCGCCGGGTTCGCCTGAACATCGAAATTGATGATGGCAACTTCGACCGTAACGACCAGGTCGATAACATTCCTGCCGTGCGCAAGCACCATATCGCTACCCAGGCCTTCGTCAGGAATGGCGAAAGCCTGATCATCGGTGGCTATCAGTACGAACTCGAACAATCCGGCGAATCAGGTATTCCGGTATTACGCAGCATCCCTTATATCGGCGGTCTTTTTCGGAGCCGGAGTGGCTTGAAGAACCGTTTCGAGCGGCTCTTCATCATCACACCGCGCCTCGACATCAACACGTTGCAGCAAGCTGCGCAAACGGCTGATGCATCCGAAGCCCTCCGCGATGCAGCGCGCCAGCTCACGCCTCCTTCGCTACCCCAGCCGTACCTTGAGGACGATAACGCATCCACGGCAATGCCCATGGCAATACCGGCAGCAATGCCCGCAGCAATGCCCGCAGCAACACCCATGGCAATGCCCGCAGCGATACCCACGGCAACGCCAGCAGCAATACCCACGGCAATGCCCGCGTCACCGCGCCAGGACGACGATATCGTGCGCGCGCTGCAAGCTGCGCCGCGTGCCGAACGCTCGGCTCATAACCGCTGGCTTGCGCCAGCCGGAGCCCGCCGCACGCCTGGAGGTCAGCCATGAGCCAAGGCCCGCAGTTTCTCCAGGTGCTCTCAGGCCATCACGCAGGCGCGCAAGCCGCACTGCCGCAAGACGGCAAAGTGCTGATCGGCAGCGGCGCGGATGCCACCATCATGCTCACTGACGACGGCATTGACGCGCTCCATGTCGAACTGGATTGCAGCGACAACGTGATTCGTTTGCGCGCACTGAATGCCGATGTGAAAATTTTTGGGCTCGCGGTACAAGTGAATCAGGTCTACGAGCTTCCCACCGGAAGCCTGATCTCACTCCATCGGGTGCAGTTGCAAACTACCGGCGGCGAACCCTGTTCACCAGCCATGGTGCGCCAGGCCGAACGGACGTTTCTCGGGCGGTATGCCCGCACGAAGATGCTGCTCAGGCTCAGCCGGCGCGCGCTGCGAGACCCACGTGCGATCGGCTTGGGTGTGCTTGTGCTAGCCGCGGGTATCTGGCTCGCGCAAACCTCATTACCCGTGCCGAATCGGCCTGCCCAAACCAGTTTGCAGCGTCTTTTTCCCAATGTTGTCAACACCGTGGATGCGGCTTCCGGAAACCGGATGTATAGCGGTTACGTCGAGACCCAGAGCCAGCTCTCCCAGCTTACGGTGCGTGCATGGGCCGATGGCCCGGCTCCCATCATCCGCGTGTTCGCTATCGAAGACATCCAGCAAAACCTGGCTGAATTCTCGGCAAAGTATTTGCGCCATGTCACGGTGACGCACGACGTACCCGGCTCGTTCATCGTGACGTCAATACCCGCACCGCAATCGCCGCGCGCACTTGAGCCCGACCTGGGACAGCTGGCGCGGGCGGCCAGGCGCGAAATCGCAGGCGTGCAACAGGTTCGCTTCGTCATCGCCGCGGGCGAGCCGGAACCCACCATCACGCAACCGCTTTTTAGCACCGGCATGAACCTGCTGCAAACACGGCACGCGCGGTTTCTGATCGATCGCAGCGGCGCACCCTTTTTTAACGGCGCACAAACCACCATTGGTGTCGTGATGGCGCTCTCCCCTTGTAGCGCGGACATCTTGCGCAATCAGGAACTCGCGCGCTACCAGATCCGTCTGGCCCATTTAAAGGAGCCATCCTGTGGCTGAAGAGCGAAGCATGTTAGGCCAGCTCGGCCTCCTTGAAATCGAAAAACAGCTGCTCGGCGACGGCGGCGTCGATTACCTGATGGAGCTGATCCAGCGGCTCGAAAATGAAGCTGACCGAGCCACGGCCCGCGCTACCCGGCTCAACGGCGACGAGGCACGGCTGGCGATGATTTCTGTCGAGTGTTTATGGGCTGCTCGGCGAATACTGAAGCGGACTCTCCGCATTATTTAAATGCCCTTTTTATTGAGGAAACCAGCATGAATCCAATCGGCAACGCGGGAAGCATCGGTGGGAATTTGGCTCCGGATGATGCGATGGCACAACAACAGAGACTCAACCAGATGTCCGAGGAATCGGCCATGCAATCCAAGCAAATGCAGGTCATGCATGACACGGTGATGCAGATTCTGAACAACATCCGCTAACCCCACGCCGGGCGTCCCACTCCGGGGCGTCCGGCCAGGACACGAATCATGAACGATGAACTGCTCAGCGACATTATTCAGATCGGCCATCTGGCGCGAGTGCGCCGGATGAACAGCGAATCACGCTATCTTTTTTCACGGTTGGAAATTTTGTATCCCGAACGTATTTTCCCTCACATGGCGCTCGCTTTGCTCGCCATCGACACGGCCGACTACGACGATGCGCTGGGCCGCTGCAACCGTGCGCTACGACTTGCGCCGGACTACGCGCTCGCCCATGCCTGCAAAGGCTTCGCTTTACTCAAGATGAAACGCAATACAAGCGCCATAGAAGCATTTCGCATCGCCATCAGAAGCGGCGATAACGCAGCTGCCGAGATGGCACGACGCTTCATGAGCCTGGCTGAATCCTCACACGTCCACGTACCGGGCGGCAGAAAAACACTTGCACCTCGTGCGCTGATCACAGGTATGCCGGCATGAACCTCGAACTCTCTCCTTACGCCATGCCGCTTGTACCAGAAGCAAGTGCCATCGCCACCGTCCAACCGGCCCAGACAGGCATGAATGCCAGCCCCAACGACTCACTCAAGACACTATGGGAACGTTACGACGACAGCCTGGCAACCAGCGCTACGAACCTGAACAAGGTCATCGCCTCAGGCGCCGTCGCACCTGTCACCGTGCAACAGATGCTCGCGCTTCAGGCGTTAAGCAACGACGTCTCGGTGAAAGTGCAGATCTGTGCCCGAACCCTGCAGTCCGCCACCCATGCCGTCGACACGCTGACGCAACGCACATGATCCGGCTTCTTACGTCAGTTCTTGCCACATCGCTACTCATGGGCTGCCAGGATACCCTCGTTTCCCAGCTTAGCGAAGCGCAAGCCACCCAGATCGAAACGGTGCTCGGACAGTTCGGTATCGAGACGCATCGCTCGCTCGGCGACGGCCAGAAATGGAGCGTCTCTGTTCGCCCGGACGATGTCAAAACGGCAGCGGAGATCATCACCGCTTACGATTTGCCGCATGCGTCCTACGTCAGCCTGGGAGATCTGTTCAAACGGGAGGGCCTGATCTCCAGCCCAACCGAAGAACGCGTGCGCTATCTGTATGGCGTAAGCCAGGAGCTGTCGAATACGCTAGAACAAATAAATGGCGTGTTGCTGGCGCGTGTGCATGTTGTCATCCCCGAGAAAGATCCCACGACGAATCAGTCGCCCGCTCCCTCGTGCGCGGTCCTGGTCCGCTATCGGAGCGATGTCAATCTCGAAAGCCGACGGCGCGATATCCGCGCGCTGGTCGCTGCCGGCGTGGAGGGTCTCAAACCTGAGCAGGTCGCCCTCGCACTGATTCCCGTCACACCGATACTGCCTGGCATCGGTACCCAGCATGGGAGGCATCAATGAACCCTATCTTCTACCTCGATGACCCCACGCTGAGCTATCCGCGCTGCACTGCGCTGCCAGCGCTCTGGGCCCATGAAAGCTGGCTGCCTGCATTCCGGATTCCCCATCGTTCAAACGGATCTCGAGAGTTGCGTCAGGCCAGCCTCTGGCTGATGCAGCGATATCCACTATTACGCCAGGCCTCCGATGCCAGGCCGATGGCCGGCTTGCTGACACTCTCGCGCAATGCCTTCGAGCAACTTTGCCGCCTCACCGCGGCGTGCCTGCTCCGGGATCATCTGCGCCGCGCGATTAGCGGCACTGCGATGCGTGACGCGCGGCGGCTCATTGGCGAGCGCGCGTTCAGCGCGGTGCTTGCCATGCCCGGCCCGAATCATGGCAAAAGCCCACGCGGCGCCAGAACAATGCTACCGGCACCCGACTGGAGTCAGCACAAAACGCTCGATGCGATAGGCCTCGGATGTTTGCAACGGCAATTGAATGAGGCTTCACATGGTTTTTTTGTTGCACTCCGGCTCGCAACCGAAATCACTCAACTGAATGAAACGATGAATGTCAACACGCTGCCCGATGAACCCGTTCACGCTGCAGTCACGTTCTCGTACGACTGGATAAGGAAAACAACATGATGATTTATCGACTCATGGACTGGCACGTCGCAGGGGACGGGCTGGTTTCCCGCCGCGACTTCGAGACCGTGCTTCATCTGCACGAGTTGCGCCTCGCACTCGAAGAGCAAAGCCATCGTGAGCGGTCCCAGCAAAAGTCCAGATTGCGCACGCTGTACCGGGAAGCACGAGCTCGCGGCTATCAGGCTGGCGTGGCGGCCGCGACTCGAGATTTTGGCCGCGTGAGCGCACGCACGGCGCTCACCTATCGTTCGCTTGAGCATGATCTGGTGTCTACCGTGGTGCAGGTGACGCGCAACATCATCGGCCGGTTTTCCCAGACACGCCTCGTCAATGCGCAGGTTCGGCGCGCCCTGGAAACGGTACAGAAGCACCCGGTGGTTGCGCTTCACGTCTCGAAGCAAGCGTTACCAGGCGCCCGTAAAACCTTGCGGGCCCTGAACAGAAAGACGGGGATCGAGCTGCTAACGCTGGTCGAGAACCCACAACTCGAAGCCGACGCCTGCATCATCGAAGCTGACGATTCGATCATCTATACCAGCCTGGAGATGCAACTCGAAGCACTTTGCGATGGCGTTCAAAGTGCTATTGATGCGCATAGTGCCAAGCCATGATCGATCAGTCACCCAAAGCATCGTATCCACAGCCGTGGAGCGAACTTGAACGCATTCACGTTGATGAGGCACGCTACCTCAATGCCTGGGCGCTCCTGGCCTACGGTCATGCGCCGCTTGTAGTGAACGGCCAGCACTACCTCTTCAGCGTCACCCGTCCTTGCAACACTTATGCCATCACGCTCTATGGCACGTTTGGAAACGCTGCATTCGTGCTGCATCTCGACGTCGGCGCCTGCCTGCCCGAACTCTCGGCATCCATCCTGGAGTACACCGCCGATCAGGTTCTGGAACGCGTGGCTGCGGGCCTCGCCCAATGGCTTCAGGCACTTGAAACGCTAAGCGGTAGCGAAATTCAGTTGCAACGTTGCCAGCGTGCGGCCGCTGTATCGCCTGGGGCATGTGCTTTTGACGTGATGCAGATCGAATCGGCCCAGCGTGCGCATATCGCCATAGAAGGTCCCGCGCTCGCACACGGCCTGATGCTCATCCCATCATCAGCCAGGCACACCAGCCTGTTGCGCTGTCACGTGCGTGTCCCGGTCTGTCTCGCTGGCCCCACGCTTGAGATCGCCCGCCTGCGGCAAATCGTGCCAGGCGACGTGCTTGTCGTGACTTCGAGGCCTTCCATTCGCGTTCCGCTCCACGAAGGTGTGCTGGTACTTGCAGGCCAACTGGACCGGCAGCAACTTGTTCTTACCGAATCCATGACACAAACCGTTAATCAGTTTTCCCCAGGCTGGGCTCCTGTCGAGGCTATTGTCCTCGCCGTCGATGCGGTCATTGCCACGATCACGCTCAGCGTTGGAGAGCTGGCGTCGTTGCGTCCAGGCTCAGTGCTGACCGTCCCGGTCCCTGCTGAAGCCCGCAACATCACCTTGCTATGCCAAGGCATCCCGTTTGCCAAAGGTGATCTGGTTCAGGTAGGAGACCTGCTAGGAGTACGCGTCAGCACGCTGGCAGATCAAGGCGCATGGGCCGCACAGGAAGAGAGCCCGGCGCCATGACTAGCCCGGATAGCTTCAATACGCTGATCGTCGGCTTTTTCCTGCTCGGCATGCTGCCGATGATCGTCATCATGACCACCTCATTCACCAAGTTTTCTATTGTCCTGAGCTTGTTGCGTTCAGCGCTGGGTATCCAGCAAACGCCAAGCAATCTTGTGCTGGCAGGACTTTCGCTCGCCGCAACGCTCGTGGTGATGAGCCCGGTCGTCATGAAAATCGGCGATCGTCTCGATGTGGAGACGCTGGTGGAGCAGGAGCAATGGCCACGCGCTACTGATCTGGTGAATGCCGTCAAGGAACCGATTACTGAATTTCTGTATACGCACACCACCGAACGTGACCGCGCTTTCATCATCGCGTCAGCGCAGCGCATTCGTCACCACAGCGGTATTAATCCTGACATTCAGCCGCCAATGGGCAACAGCCTCACCGTTCTAATTCCGGCTTTTGTCATCAGCGAGGTATCCAGTGGCTTCGAGATCGGCTTTTTGTTGTTCATCGCCTTCGTTGCAATCGACCTGATCATTGCCAACATCCTGATGTCGATGGGGATGACGATGTTCTCACCCACGGTTGTGTCCATTCCAGTCAAGCTGCTGGTGTTCGTCATGTCGTCAGGGCTCACGCGCCTGATGCACGGTCTTATCCTGAGCTACGCCAACTCACCATGAACGAATTTATCGCTTTCGCCGCCAGCACCTTCCTGCTGGTGTTCTGGCTGTCTCTGCCGGTATTGGGCACAGCCGCACTCGTCGGTGTCGTGGTTGGCATCGTGCAGTCGGTCACACAGATTCAGGATCAGAGTATTGCCTACGGTATCAAGTTTCTCGCGGTGGGCGCCGTCCTGCTATTCACCGCGACGTGGATGCATGCCGAACTGACACGTGTTCTGGACCGTGCACTCGCACTGATTACTTCGGGCCATCATCTGTGATGGACACCACGCTCGTCATGCTCGCCGAGCAGATCAAGGGCCTTGCGTTTTGCATGGTGCGCCCCGCCGTCGCGCTTTCGGTCATTCCGCTGTCATCCAACACCTCGCCGGCGCTCGCGTTACGTTTGCCGCTCATTGGTGCGATCGCGTTACTGCCGGGCCTGTCAGGACCGCCCGCATCGCTGTATCTGGCGCTCCCCATTGAAGCGCTGATGGGCTTTGTGATTGGGCTCGTTGCCAGCGTGCCGTTTGTTCTCGCGCAAACGGCGGGGGCCGTACTGGACCAGCAATCGGGCTACACCATTGCGTCCATCTTCGATCCGCTGTTCAGCCGCGAATCCTCGCCTGTCGAAACGATTTTGAGCCATGTCGCCGCACTGACCATGTTCACCTTGCCAGGCCTTTTCCTGCTAATTGGCCTGATCGTCGAATCATGGGTCATCTGGCCACCCGGCTCGCATGGCAACTTGACCGGCTGGATGCGTCAGTACGCCGAACACGATTTCCCCCGTTATTTCGCGCATGGTTTGGGCCTTGCTGCGCCGTGGATCGGCATGCTGTTGCTGGTCGAAATTGCCGTGGTCATGCAAACGCGTTCGATACGCCAGATGAATCCGTTCATCACTGCCTTACCGCTCAAGGTTGCGCTGCTGACGCTATCGCTCGCACTGACCCTTGGACCCATCGCTACGCATCTGATGCGCGTCGCGCAAACTTTACTACCCAGCCTGGACCTGCGATGAGCAATCGCACTCTCCAACCGACCGAGAAGCGCAAACGTACCGCCAAGCGCGACGGCGACATCGCCAAAAGCGTGATGTTCAGCACTGCGGCGACGCAATTTTTGTGGTTGCTTGCCATTCATGTGCTTACCACAAACGTGCTTTCTCGCATGGTCCAGTTCATTAATGTCATCACATCGCAAAACCTGAGCGGCGAGTTCCGGCCACAAGTGCTGTTCACGCTGGGGCATGCCATCGCACTCATCATCCAGATCACGGGAGTCGTGCTGCTGATCTGTCTTGGCGCTGCAATCTTGCCGGAACTGCTGCAAACCCGCGGGGCATTCGCGTGGAAACGTCTGGCGCCAGACCCCAAACGGATCGATCCCGTCTCGGGTTTTCAGCGCATCTTCGGCATCGATTCGCTCGTCGATCTGATCGGCATGCTGCTGCAACTGGTTTTTCTCAGCACGGTGCTCTCGCTCATGCTGAAGCAGTACTTCGGCGCGTTAAGCGCGATGATCGAGCTCCCCGTAATCGCACAAAGCATCCTGATCGCATTAGTCATCAGCAGCTTTCTGAACTGGGTCGTGGGCTTGCAGCTTGGACTATCGCTCGTTGACCTGATGTGCCGCCAGCGGCTCTGGCTGCGCCGTTTGCGCATGACTCACGCTGAAGTTCAGCGCGAACAGCGCGACGAAGACGGCGACCCCTACATCAAAAGCGAACGACGTTCGCGCCATCGGCAAATCCTCAAGTAAGGCTCTTCATGTCAGAACGTTTTTCAGCCAGCGGCCTGAACCCGGCCGCACTGTTCGCACGGCCAGTCGAACTGTTTGGCGCAGCATTTCTTGTGGCCATCCTCGCGCTGATTATTTTTCCGTTTCCAGCGTTCGCCCTGGATCTCTTCATCTGCGCCAACTTCTGCATCAGCTTCCTGATCTTGTCGAGCGCGATCTATATCAACAAGCCGGCCCAGTTCACGGCGTTCCCTTCGATCCTGCTGCTGAGTACCCTGCTACGGCTTGCGCTCGCCGTTGCTTCGACACGGATGATCCTGCTGCATGCGCATGCAGGCCAGGTGATTCAGGCATTTGGCTCGGTAGTGGCAGGCAGCAATATCATCGTTGGGCTCGTGGTGTTCGTGCTGCTTTGTCTCGTGCAGTTCATCGTCGTTGCCAAAGGCGCCGACCGCGTTGCCGAAGTCTCCGCCCGCTTCACCCTGGACGGCATTCCGGGGCGGCAGATGAGCATCGATGCTGACTTGCGTTCTGGTGCGATCAATGCGGAAGAAGCGCGCGATGCGCGGCGCACGCTCGAACAGGAAACGTACCTGTATGGATCGCTGGATGGCGCCATGAAGTTCGTCAAGGGCGATGCGATCGCAGGCCTGGTTGTCGCCCTGGTGAATATCGTCGCAGGGTTAGCGGTTGGCATCACGATGCGCGGCATGGCATTTCATGATGCGCTCAGCACCTACACTATTCTCACGGTGGGAGACGGCATCGTCTCGCAAGTTCCCTCGCTCATGGTAACGATCGCTGCGGGCATCGTGATGACGCGCGTGACAGGCAATGACAAGAATCCGGGCAACCTGTGGCAAGACATCTCCGTGCAGTTGGCTTCGCATCCCAAAGCCCTGATGATCACCGCTGCCGCATGCCTCGGTCTCGCCGCCATTCCTCATTTCGCCACGCTCGCATTCTCGCTCGCCGGGTTGTCCATGCTCGGGCTTACGTTCGCCATCAAGCGCCGCACGAGACGCCAGCAGCACGATCCCTCTCCCCTCATTCCTGAACTGACGCGCGACGGCGGAAACTATACGCTGCGCATGACCGAAAACGTCGAACTCGGCACCAGCGATCCGCTGCGTCTGCGACTCAGCCAGGAAGCCATGCAGGCGATTAACCAGAAAGCACTGGGAGAAAATCTGGCGCATATCCGGATGCGTCTCACGATGTCGCTTGGACTTCCCTTCCCTGGCTTGTCCACCCGGATTGATCACTCGCTCAGTAACTACTTTTACGCGCTGGATGTAGAAGACATCACCAGCGCCTACGGCACGCTCGTCGCGGGCCATAAACTGGTTTCAGGCCCTGTCGAAACCCTGGGCGACACCACGCAGGCCATCGAAGGACGTGCCCCCGACTTTCGCCCAGCCATCTGGATTGCCAATGAAAAGGCCGATTCGCTGTCCAGCCCGGAACATACTGTCTATCCCCCCGAACAAGTACTTTGCGAGCACCTGGAATACCTGTGTCGCTCCTACGCCGAGCGCTTCATGGGCACTCAGGAAGCGCAGTACCTGCTAGACCAGCTCGCCATTTCGTTTCCTGAACTGGTCACGCAGATGTCCAGCCATATCACGCCCCTGCAGCTTTCAGCCGTGCTGCGCCGGTTGCTACACGACCAGGTCGCAATCAGAAACATGCGGGTCATCGTCGAAGCCATCGCTCAAGTGCCGCAAGCCGAGATGAATCTCGACCTGATGGTTCGTGCGGCCCGCATTGCCTTAGGCATCCAGATCTGTTCGATGTATGCCGATCCGCAAACGCACGTCCTGCACGTCGCCATTCTCGAATCGCAACTGGAATTCGATCTGGAATCCCGGATCCGGATCGAGACCGACGGTGAGCCGCATCTGCGGCTTTCCGCCGAGGACTTGAACGTGCTAACGCGACTGAACCGGACGGAGCCTGGCGACCCGTCTCTGGTCCTCACAACGGCCGTACTTCGGCCGCATCTGGCGCAACACCTTGAACGCCTGGGCGCAATGCAACGTGTCATTGCCCTGGAGGAAGTCTCGCGCCATCACTTCACGATCCAGCAAACACGCGTCTTCGCCGCCGAGGGAGTTTCGCAGTGAGCCAGCTCGCACGCTTTCATACGCTTCTCCAGAAACTCCGCGAAACGGATCCTTTGCCCAAGCCTCAAGGAAAAGTCACGGAAATCGGCAACATGCTGGCCCGCGTGGCAGGCCTTCAAGCCAACATCGGCGATATCGCATGGCTCAACGACCCGGTATCGGCGCGCACCCTTTGGGCCGAAGTCGTTGGCGTCAGCAACCGGCAAACGCTACTCATGCCGTTCGGCAACAACACCGGGCTATCGTCGCTGACGCAAGTCCGCTTGCGGCCGCACCAGTATGCGCTGCCTGCCGCAAGCCAGTTGCTGGGCCGCGTACTCGACGGCCTCGGCCGGCCACTCGATGCCCAGGCGCTACCCCACCCGGCAGCCGATCACGCTACGCACAATGCAAACCGGGTACTCAATCCGCTTGAGCGAGCCTTCATCGACACGCCTTTTGTCACTGGAATACGGGCAGTCGATGGCTTGCTGAGTTGCGGCGTGGGACAACGCGTCGGCATCATCGCCCCAGCAGGCGTCGGTAAAAGCACGTTGACTGGCATGATTGCGCGCTGGGGCAAAGCCGATGCGGTAGTCGTGGCATTGATCGGCGAACGCGGACGTGAAGTACGCGAATTCGTCGAACATCAGTTAGGCAACCGGATCAAATCATCCATTGTCATTGCAGCAACCGCCGAGCGACCCGCAGCCGAGCGCATTCGGGCTGCCGAGACCGCCAGCCTCCTCGCTGAATCACTCCGCGACGAAGGGCAGCAAGTTTTATTGATCTTTGATTCGCTGACCCGCTACGCCCGAGCCTTGCGCGAACTCGGTCTTGCGCTAGGCGAGCCGCCTGCCCGGCGCGGCTATCCGCCGAGTACCTTTACCCGGCTGCCGCAACTACTCGAACGGGCAGGACGCACTGCGGGTTCAGGTGCCATCACCGGGTTTTATACCGTTCTCGCTGAGGACGAAGATGCCAACGATCCCATCTCTGAAGAAGCACGTTCACTGCTGGACGGTCATATTCAGTTGTCTCCAGACTTGGCACAGGCCGGACATTTTCCCGCCATCGACATTCTTAAAAGCAATAGCCGCGTCATGAACTCGCTAGCCAGCAAAGCCCAGCGTCACTGCGCCACCCGGGTGCGTGAATGGCTGGCTCTTTACAAGGAATCTGAGCTGCTGGTCCGGCTTGGCGAATATCAACCAGGCAGTGATCCGCAAACCGATACCGCACTTGCCCGGCATCCGGCCATCGCCCTGTTTTTACAGCAATCGGCAACCGCGCAGTCTTCATGGGAAGAAACACTCAGTCAACTTGAAGAATTAATCAAATTATCGTGACCCAGATAAAACTCAAGGCAAGCCAGCTTCATTGGCAACAAATTCATTTAATCCGGGAAAGACGAATACAACGTATTCAGCGCACATTAAAACAGATTCGTGCCGAGGTGATTGCAGCCGTTAAAGAAAGCCAGGCCATTCGTGCCGGACTCGATGCACAACAACAAGAACAAATGACAATCGTGGCGCATCTCACCCATAAAAATTCCGCATGGAAATTATGGCGTGATGCTTTAAGCATTAATCATGAAAAAAATCAGACACTTGAATCTGAATATCAAAAAAAACTCCAGATTCTCGCCCAGGCTAACCAGAAACAGGCTGCCTGGCTGAAAGCTCTACTGCGCGCTCAAATACGTTACGACGAATCCCGCAAACAGCTAAGCCTGATCGCCCGAAAAATCATGGATATAGAAGATGAAAACGACGTCTGAACATTTTTCACCAGATTCCACCCTGGAGTGAGGGTAGTCCCGTAGAAGCAATTGCGCTCCACTTTATTTATTACTGAAATTCATTAATCTAAAACTGGCATTATCAATTCAATCCTTGCGCTTAAATTAATTATGATATAAAAACCATATTCGTTAGCAATTTAACATATCTACATCACATTTAACAAAAACATCACAATCAGAAGAGTTATTTCCTATTTTCAAGATAAATAACTTCTTACAAATCAATTAAATTTCAGCCAAAACTGACATATGACTTGATCTGCCATGTAGTATCTATGCGCGATCACAGCAATTCAAATATTAATACTATGAATACGCACGCATTAAACACAATCCGAATTTCTAAATTTGACATTGCTGTTTTTACAGCTCAACCTTTAATTTCAATGACGCCTATGACAGATCAAAACTGCATTGCAAATGACTGACAAAAATAATAAAAATTCATTTCCTGTACAACCTGAATACTGCACTTATCGAGGGTGGCATCATGCTTGCCAGAAAATATTGTGATTTTCCAACGGAGCTTATGAAACCAGTTTCAAGATCAGTTAGAGTTAATGGACTTAGCACCTGCTTTCGCCTTGAGAAAATTTATTGGGATATAATCATTGAAATTGCAAACAATGAAAATATCTCGATTGGCGCATTTATTTCTCAACTCGACATCGCCATTCGCCTGAAAGAACACGATATCCCGAATTTCAGTGGATTTTTACGTGTCATGGCAACCCATTACTCAACTGACATCAAACCAGAAATCAAATTAGCAGCTGAAAGATAAAAATAATTTACTCATTATAATGCATTGAAAATACACTTCATGAATTACCGAAAAGTCAACGACTGGCTGCAACTTATAGCGCTTCCAGTTCGTGAGTACTTTTAGTTTATTATCACGATAAACATAGGGCCCGGTACCTTGATTCACTACCTCTGATAAAAAACAGGATTAACCGCATCGCTTGTAATTGATAACACCCGTTTAACGAGCGGCACATTTAGCATGTCGACCTCAAGCGAAAATTAGTTCAGTTCCAGGCAGAGCACCCAACCCAGACAGTGGACAGATTCATCACGGACTTCCGTCTGGAGGACACGCGTGAAAAACCGAAGCCCGCAAGCGCAGGGAGGGACTTCTTTGCACATGACAGTTTTAATCAAAAGAAGTGTCTGTTATAATTTCTTTCTTTCGGGGCGTAGCGCAGCCTGGTAGCGTACCTGCATGGGGTGCAGGTGGTCGGAGGTTCAAATCCTCTCGCCCCGACCAGGAAAACAAAACGGGTTACGAACCATCGCCATGGTTCGTAACCCGTTTTTTTTCGGGCCCGCCTATTCGTTTTAGCGTTTTAGCGTTTTAGCGTTTTAGCGTTTTAGCGTTTTAGCGTTTTAGCGTTTTAGCGTTTTAGCGTTTTAGACCCTCGTTTTTTAGGCCTTCATTTTTAGGCCTTCTATCCCGCCAGACCCACGAAAAAGCCCCGCACAGCATTCGCCATACGGGGCTTCACACATCACAGGGCCAGCTTGGGGGAAAACCTAAGCCACCCTGATCTAATTTTCCAGCAGTTGGAGAATCTGTTGCAGTTCACTGCGCAGCGCGTCGATATCCACGACAGCCATCGTAGGCGCGCTATCGCCCTCGCGCTCGATCTCATCAACGGCGCCACCACCCCGTACCGCACCATGTGAATCCAGCCGGTTGCGTGCGCCATTGATCGTAAAACCCTGCTCGTACAACAGCTCACGAATACGGCGAATCAGCAAAACTTCATGATGCTGGTAATAACGCCGGTTACCGCGCCGCTTGACCGGCCGCAACTGGGTGAACTCCTGCTCCCAATAACGCAGCACATGCGGTTTCACACCGCAAAGCTCACTGACCTCACCAATCGTGAAGTAGCGCTTTGCCGGAATCGGAGGCAAGACGATTTGATCAATCGCCACTGTCATCGTCGGAGAACCGTCGTGGTGAGAGGAACAAAAACACGCAAATCAGTCAGCTTGCTTCAGCGCCGCTTTCAACCAGCGCTTTTAGCTTTTGGCTTGCATGAAAGGTCACAACGCGACGCGCGGCAATGGGAATCGCCTCGCCCGTTTTTGGATTGCGACCCGGCCGCTGAGGTTTGTCGCGCAACTGAAAATTGCCAAAACCTGAGAGCTTGACACTATCCCCACTCTCAAGCGCATCCCGAATGACTTCAAAGAAGGCTTCGACCATGTCTTTTGCTTCACGTTTGTTCAGACCCACATTGTCGAACAGCAGCTCAGCAAGTTCAGCCTTGGTCAGCGTCGGTGTTTCAGCTGCAACATCAGCCGATAAAGCAGGAGTCATAGTGCTACGTTGTGCCGCGAGAAGAGCTTCGAAATCACTCGAGTTCATTTCATTCATATCTGTAAAATAGCGCGCCAGTCAAAAACGGAAAATACGAAAACAGCCGTTTAACGATTAATTGCAGTATTAACCGCGCAACCGTGCGCCATAAACTCGAGCCAGACGATCCACCAGGGTCCGAATGGCCAGATCAACCGTTTCGTCCTGAAGGGTCCCGCCAGTATCTTGCAAGGTAATACGGAACGCAAGGCTTTTCTCGTGCGCGGCCAAACCACTGGAAGTATTTGATTTTGGACGAAATTCATCGAAAAGTGCGACCCGCTGAATGCTCTTGCAAGCGGTTTCGGAAAGCGCTTGATGCATCTCGTCAAGCAATGCCTGGGCTTCGATTTTTTGTTCGACGACCACGGCAATATCACGCCGCACTGGCGGAAATTTCGATACTTCCGATGGATGCGGTAATACCCGCTGAATTAATGCATCGGCTTCAATTTCAAACAAAATTGGCGCATGAGATAAATCATATTTTTGCATCCAGCGCGGATGAAGTTCACCGATCCAGCCAACGTTTTTACCCCCCAGTTCAATCCGCGCACTGCGCCCCGGATGCAACGCCGGATGTTCCGCCTTGACGAAACGGGCCACTGCCGGTGCCAGCAACGCCTCCAGATCACCTTTGACATCGAAATAATCAACTGGGCGCGAAGGCGCGCCCCATTGGTCTTCGAGCGTGGGGCCATACGCTAATGCACCCAGCATCTTCGGCTGGGCAAAGCCTTCGACGCTCATCTCGCTAGCCTTGATTGCCGGGTCAGACAAAAACATACGGCCGACCTCGAACAGGCGAATTCGCTCCGCGCGCCGGTTCAGGTTATGGCGCAACACACTGATCAGGCTGCCAAACAAGGTGGTGCGCATGACTGAAAGCTGGCTCGCAATGGGATTCAGTAACCGGACCGGGTTGCTGTTCCCCGCGAAATCCTGCTCCCATTCGGCATCGACGAAACTGAAGTTGACTGTTTCTGCGTAATCACGTGCTGCCAGCGCATGGCGAATCGTGTGAACCGAGCGTTGCGTTTCGTTCGTCGCCCGCATTGCGCTAGACGCAACGGGTGGGAGCGCTGGAATATTCTCGAAACCGTAAATGCGTGCGACTTCTTCAATCAGGTCTTCTTCGATTTCGATATCGAACCGGTAAGGCGGCGGCGTGACCGAAAACGTGTCGTCGCTGCATTCAAATACCAGACCGAGGCGTGTGAAAATTTCAGCGATCTGCTGCGCCTCAACCGGAATGCCCAGAATCCGCCGGGCCCGCGACACGCGCATGCTGACCGGCAAGCGCCGAGGCAAGTTGACGCATTGATCGTCGACCGGGCCTGCCGAGCCGCCACAAATATCCAGAATGAGCTGGGTAATGCGCTCGAGATGCTCGACTGTCGTCGAATAATCGACACCCCTCTCGAAACGATGAGCGGCGTCCGTCGTGAAGTTATATTTGCGCGCCCGCCCACGGATACTATCCGGCCACCAGAACGCGGCCTCGAGATAAATATTCGTGGTTTCGAGCGACACCGCCGTACTGTCGCCACCCATGATTCCGGCCAAGCTTTCGATCTGCTGCTCGTCGGCAATCACACCGACCCGCTCATCGAGCTCGATCGTGTTGCCGTTTAATAGTTTGAGCGCCTCACCACGCTGGGCCCAGCGCACTTCCATGCCACCGTGAATCTTGTCGAGATCGAAAACGTGTGAGGGCCGCCCCAGTTCGAGCATCACGTAGTTCGAAATATCAACCAGCGCGGAAATGCTTCGTTGCCCGGAGCGCTCCAAACGCTCAACCATCCATTGCGGTGTCATTGCCCGTGCATTAACGCCGCGGATCACTCGTCCGGAAAACCGGCCGCATAAATCAGGGGCTGAAATTTTGACCGGCAATACCTCGTTCAGCGTCACCTTTGCCGGCTTGATGTCGAGCGGATGCAATGGCGCGCCGGTGATCGCGGCGGTTTCGCGTGCCACACCGAACACCGACAGACAATCGGCCTTGTTCGGCGTCAGTTTGATTTCAAAGATCGTGTCATCGAGATTAAGCGTCTCACGGATATCCTGACCCACTGGCGTCGCTGGCGGCAAGATCAGCAAACCGCTGTGATCTTCTGACAGCTTGAGCTCGCGCGCCGAACACAGCATTCCTTCGCTTTCCACGCCACGCAGTTTTGAGCGCTTGATGGCAAATGGCGCTCCACCCTCCTCGGCTGGAGGCAACTGTGCGCCGACAAGCGCGACTGGCACCTTGATACCCGGCGTCACATTCGGCGCGCCACAGACGATGGTCAGTGGTGTTCCTGTCCCGGCATCCACCTGACATACGTTGAGCTTGTCCGCGTCGGGATGTTTCACGACCTCAAGCACCTGACCCACGACAATCATCGAAGTCGGCGGCGCTACAGGGCGCAACGCTTCGACTTCGAGGCCAGCCATCGTCAGCGCATGCGATAACGCCTCGGTAGTCAATGGTGGGGCAACGAAGGTTCTAAGCCAGGATTCAGGAAATTGCATGGTTCTTTACGTTCTCAACAGGTTGGATCATTGACCGCGCGACTAGCTTCACACCAGGGGTAAAACGCCGCAATGAACGAAGCGGGCACATCGGCAGACAAATAATGGTCACTGCCGGGCCACTTGGATATCAGGCGAATTGCCGCAGAAAACGCAAATCGTTCTCGAAAAACAGGCGCAAATCTTCAACGCCATAACGCAGCATGGCTAGCCGTTCGAGGCCACTGCCAAAGGCAAAGCCGATATAGTGCTCAGGATCGAAACCCATGTTGCGGATAACCGTTGGATGAACCTGGCCCGAGCCAGAAATTTCGAGCCACTTACCCGCATGCTTGCCGTGCTCGAACATCATGTCGATCTCGGCGGAAGGCTCGGTAAACGGAAAATAGGACGGCCGAAAGCGCACAAGAATATCGTCGCGCTCGAAGAATTTTTTAAGAAAATCGGTGTACACGCCCTTGAGATCAGCAAAGCTAATATGCTCGTCAATCCAGAGGCCCTCAACCTGATTGAACATCGGCGAATGGGTTGCATCGCTATCGACACGATACGTGCGTCCTGGCGCAATCACCTTCACCGGGGGTGTGCTGCTGCGGGCATAGCGCACCTGCATTGGGCTGGTGTGCGTGCGCAATAACAGCTGACGGCCATCAGTATCCTTACCGTCGATATAGAACGTGTCCTGCATGGAGCGGGCAGGATGATTCTCCGGGCTATTGAGTGCCGTGAAGTTGTACCAGTCAGTCTCAATCTCGGGACCATCCGCGACATCGAAACCAATCGTGCGGAAAATCTGTTCGACACGCTCCCAGGTCCGCATCACCGGATGCAGGCTCCCGGCGCCAGCACCCCGGCCGGGTAGCGTGACATCAATGGCTTCCGCAGTCAGACGCTGATTGAGCAATGCGTCTGCCAGTGCCTGACGGCGGGCATTCAATGCGGCTTCGACCTGCTGCTTGAGCGCATTGATCCGCGCGCCCTCGGACTTGCGCGTTTCGGGATCGAGCTTGCTTAGGCCCTTCAGCAGTTCGGTCAACGCGCCTGCCTTGCCGAGAAAACGGGCTTTTTCGTTTTCAAGCGCAGTCACATCAGGCGCCTGTTCAAACGCCTGCTGCGCGTCGGTGACAATCTGATCCAGATTCATTGATCCCATCATTTCAACGTCTTTATTCAATTGGAACAAAACGGGTTCGACCAACAAAAACGGGGCTCGGTAAGGAGCCCCGTTTTTGTTGCAGCGTCACCGGAAAACCGGGTATTCGCTACAACAAACCACGCAGTGAACGCGCAGTTTAATCACCCAATACGAACAGCGCGAATCCAGCGCGAACCCAGTGGGTAATCAGGCTGCGACGGCGGCTTTCACCTGCTGCACGATTGCGGCAAAAGCCGCTTTGTCGAACACAGCCATGTCAGCCAGCACTTTGCGGTCCAGTTCAATCGAAGCCTTTTTCAGACCATTGATGAACACGCTGTAGGTCATGTCATGCTGACGCACCGCCGCGTTGATACGCGTGATCCATAGTGCGCGGAACACCCGTTTCTTGTTGCGGCGATCACGGTAGGCATACTGGCCTGCGCGCATAACCGCCTGCTTGGCGATACGGTAGACATTATTACGACGGCCGCGGTAACCCTTGGCCAGCTTGATGATTTTTTTGTGACGGGCCCGTGCGGTAACCCCACGTTTGACTCTAGGCATGTTTCGCTCCTGTGAGTTATCGGTTAAGGGTTAAGCGAACGGCAACATTGCGCGAACAGAGCTCATATCAGAATCATGAACTGCTGTTGAACCGCGCAAATGACGTTTGTTCTTGGTGGTTTTTTTGGTCAGAATGTGGCGCTTGAAGGCCTGACCGCGCTTGACGGTACCGCCCGGACGCACCACGAAGCGCTTTGCAGCGCTCTTCTTGGTCTTCATCTTCGGCATAACAACTCCATTATTTGATGGATATGGGTGTGCGGTCGGCCCTGACAGCCCTTCATCCGCCCTTCGAAACCCACTCCACTTGGTATGCAGCGAGCCCGCCATGCAGGCTGCCGCGTTTCGGCAATCGCATGTACTGAATGCATGCTATTGCCAAAATCCATCGTGTTCCGCTGTTACAGCGGCCCATGTTCTGCCAGGACAGCGAACGTGAAGCCACGGGCCTCACGCGGTGCTGTCTTACTTCTTTTTCTTGGGGGATAGCACCATGACCATCTGCCGCCCTTCCATCTTTGGCATCTGCTCAACCTGGCCTACCTCATCCAGATCGGTGCGCAAGCGCTCCAGCACACGCATACCGATTTCCTGGTGAGCCATTTCACGGCCACGGAAACGCAACGTGATTTTCGTCTTGTCACCATCATCCAGAAAGCGAATAAGATTGCGCAGCTTGACGTTGTAATCGCCGTCATCGGTGCCCGGGCGGAATTTTACTTCCTTCACCTGGACTACCTTCTGCTTAAGCTTCGCCTCGTGCTGCTTTTTCGCTTCCTGGTACTTAAACTTGCCGTAATCCATCAAACGGCAGACTGGGGGCTCTGCCTGTGGGGCAATTTCCACCAGATCCACATCCTGCTGTTCCGACATGCGGAAAGCATCAGCGAGTTTCACAATGCCGAGAGGTTCGTTTTCGACCCCGACCAGACGCACCTCGGGTGCAGTTATTTCCCCGTTGATGCGATGCGACGACTTATCAGTAGCGATGTTACGTTTCCTCTAAAAATTAAAAAAACGAGCCGCGCTGCCAGGTGGTTTTACCTGAAGGCCTGCACATCCTCGCGCAGGCGCTCAGTGAACGCATCGACCGGCATGACACCCAGATCGACGCCGCCACGGGCACGCACGGCCACTGTTTGTGCTTCACGCTCTTTGTCGCCGACCACAAGCAGGTACGGTACCTTTTCCAGCGTGTGCTCGCGTATTTTATAGCTAATCTTCTCATTGCGCAAATCAGCCTCTGCCCTAACCCCTTGTTTTTGCAATGATTGAACCAGCGTTTCAGCGTATTCGGCCTGATTTTGCGCGATATTCATCACGACAACCTGCATTGGGGCCAGCCAGGCTGGCATCGCGCCCGCATGATGCTCAAGCAAAATGCCCAGAAACCGCTCCATCGAGCCAACGATTGCCCGGTGCAACATCACCGGCCTGCGGCGCGAGTTGTCTTCCGCCACATACTCGGCACCCAGGCGCTCAGGCAGCACCATGTCGAGCTGCAGCGTGCCACATTGCCATGAGCGGCCCAGTGCGTCCTTGATGTGATATTCGATCTTCGGACCATAGAACGCGCCCTCGCCGGGCAACTCTTCCCATGTCAGGCCACACGCCGTCAGCGCATCGCGCAACCCCTGTTCCGAGCGATCCCATGTCTCATCCGTGCCAGCGCGTGAATCCGGGCGCAGCGACAGCTTGATCTCAATGTGATCAAAGCCGAAATCCTGGTACACGCTCATTGCCAGCGTATTGAATGCAATCGATTCGCTAATGAACTGCTCTTCAGTACAGAAAATATGCGCGTCATCCTGGACAAATCCCCGCACACGCATCAGCCCGTGCAGCGCCCCCGACGCTTCATTGCGATGGCACGAACCGAACTCGGCGTAACGCAACGGCAGATCACGGTATGACCTCAAACCGTGATTGAACACCTGAACGTGCCCGGGACAGTTCATCGGCTTAATCGCGTAATCGCGCTTTTCCGATTCTGTCGTGAACATGTTTTCACGGTAGTTCTGCCAGTGGCCCGACGCCTCCCAAAGCGAGCGGTCCATGATCATGGGCGTCTTTATTTCAAGATAACCCGCCCGATCCAGACGGCGCCGCAGATATTGCTCGACCTGTTGCCATAAGGTCCAGCCACGTGGATGCCAGAACACCATACCAGGCGACTCGTCTTGCATGTGAAAAAGGTCGAGCTGCTTACCCAGCTTGCGGTGATCGCGCTTTTCAGCTTCTTCAAGCATGTGCAAATACGCATCCTGGTCTTCCTTGCGAGCCCAGGCTGTACCGTAAATACGTTGCAATTGCTCATTTTTTGAATCGCCGCGCCAATATGCACCAGCGACTTTCATCAGCTTGAAAACTTTCAGCTTGCCTGTTGAGGGCACGTGCGGCCCCCGGCAAAGATCCGTGAAACCGCCATGCGAATACAGTTTGATTTCGTCCGATGCCGGAATGGATTCGATGATCTGTGCCTTGTACGTTTCACCCAGGCTCTTGAAGTAAGCGACAGCCTCATCACGCGACACCACCCGGCGGGAGACGGGTTCGTCTTTTTTTGCCAGCTCCTGCATGCGTTTTTCGATCTTTTCCAGATCTTCTGGCGTGAATGGGCGGCTGTAGGCGAAATCATAGAAAAAACCATTTTCGATCACCGGCCCGATAGTGACTTGCGCCTCCGGATACAGCTCCTTGACCGCATACGCCAGCAAATGAGCGGCGGAGTGACGAATGATTTCGAGACCATCAGCGTCTTTGTCCGTCACGATGGCAAGCGATGCATCGCGCTCGATCAACGTCGACACATCGACCAGATCTCCATCAATCTTGCCGCCAAGTGCCGCCTTGGCAAGGCCAGGACCAATCGATGCCGCAACTTCTGCGACAGTCACGGGATGATCGTACTGTCGAACAGAACCGTCAGGCAGACGTACCGATACCATTGTGTTCTCCGTGAGGCCGACCGGTGCCGGCGCAAACAATATTCAGGGTTAGAAATAGAAAATTAAAAACAGGAAGGCAAAAAAAATGCGGCCCCGCTTTCGAGGGGCCGCATTTTTATTCACGCACACACATTCAAACAAACCGCAGTGGCGAAATGGCTCCTCGACTAGCGCCGCTCCGAAGTAGTTCCGGTCAACGTTCGCAGTGCCTGCAGTGCCATTACGCTGCCACCCCTTGCGCTTTTGACACACCCGAACCCGAGTGCGCCGAATTTTGCCTGACTGCCTGTGTGATACCTGCCTGGTACCAGATAGGTACCTATTTAATACTTGATGCTTGATACTTGTAAGGCACCGGGAGCAAGGTTGCTCCCGGTGCCTCGATTTCGTTGGTAGGCTCGATTGGACTCGAACCAACGACCCCCACCATGTCAAGGTGGTGCTCTAACCAGCTGAGCTACGAGCCTGAAAGAAAGAGATTATATGGGGTGCCTGATCAGTTGGCAAGCCTTTTGTGTTTGTTTTACTGCCCCAGTCCGTGTCCAAAAATGCAGCATAAAAAAACGAAAAAACGATGCGCAGAAAAAGTACCGAGCACCGGGCACCGGGCACCGCCAAACACAGCGGCACAACCCAGCGCTATCTCTTGCGCATCGCTCGCACCACGCCCGCCACTTCGGTCAACAGCGTGCAGGCGCGCTGAATCTGCGTGGCGCTTGATACTTCAACCGTGAATTGCATAAATGCCGCCTGCCGCCGCGTCTGTGTCTTCACGCCTGTCACGTTGATTTTTTCGCGTGAAAACACCTCAGAAATATCGCGCAGCAAGCCCTGACGGTCATTCGCTTCCAGCGCCAGATCAACGGGATACACCGACTGTCCCTGTCCACTCAGCACGTCCGCAGACCAGGTAGTCTGCAGCACACGCTCCGGAGCGCGCTCGGCCATTCGGATAAACGTCGGGCAATCACTACGATGCACCGACATGCCCTTGCCACGCGTCACAAAACCGCAAATCTCATCGGGCGGCGCAGGTCGACAACATCGCGCGAGCTGGGTCAGCAGCGCATCAACGCCCACCACGAGCACCCCCGTCGAGGCCCCCTGCGCCACACTCACGCCACTGCTGCGCTTTTCAAACTGGGCAGGCGTATCAGGCTGAACCACAGGCGCTGGCGCATCGTGCAACGCCTGTTCGACCTGGCGCAGGCTGAACTCTTCCTTGCCCACCGCCAAAAACAGGTCATCGGGAAGTTTAAAACCAAGCCTCGCGGCCAATTGTTCGAGATTGACCGATGTGCGACCCTCACGTTGCAAGGTCTTTTCGACCAGAGCCCGGCCTGCCGCGATGTTCTCCTGCAACTCGATCGTGTTGAACCATGCCCGGACTTTTTGCCGTGCCCGCGCGCTGCGCAGGTAACCCAGATGAGGATTAAGCCAGTCACGCGATGGCCCGCCCGTCTTCACGGCGATGATCTCGACCGTCTGACCGTTTTGCAACGGCGTATTGAGCGGCACCATCGCCCCCTCCACGCGCGCCCCCCGGCAACGGTGTCCTAGATCGCTGTGCAAGTGATACGCAAAATCGACCGGCGTCGCACCTTGTGGCAAGGCAATGACCCTCGCTTGCGGCGTCAGCACGTAAATGTGATCGTCATCAAGCGTCGCTTCGCGCAACTGTTTCCAGGGCCCGGTTGAGGCTACCTGAGCGATTCCGGTTCCAGCCTCGCTTCCGCTGTCGGATATATCGTCTTTCCATGCCAGCAACTGCCGCAGCCAGGCAATTTTTTCGTCGTATTTTTCGCTCGCGCTGAACTGGCCGCCATAACCACGCGTACCCGCTTCCTTATAGCGCCAGTGGGCCGCCACGCCATACTCCGCGAAGTGGTGCATCTCCTGGGTGCGAATCTGCACCTCGAAGGCCCGGCCATCATCGCCGATCACCACGGTATGCAACGACCTGTAGCCATTGGGCTTGGGCCGCGAAATGTAGTCGTCAAACTCCTTCGGCACCGGCTGCCACAGGTTGTGCACGATGCCAAGCACCGTATAGCAATCCTTGATGTCCGGCACGATGACGCGAAAGGCCCGAACGTCATACAGCTCGGCGAAATCCAGCTCCTTGCCGCGCATCTTGCGCCAGATGCTATAGATATGCTTCGGACGGCCGCTGACGTCCGCCTGGATTTGCGCTTCAGCCAGCTCTTGCTGCAGCCGGCTGATGGCCTGGGCAACGTAGGCTTCGCGCTCTACGCGCTTTTCGTCGAGCAGCCGGGCAATGCGGCGGTATGTGTCGGGCTCCTCGAAACGAAACGCGAGATCCTCCAGCTCCCATTTCAGTTGCCAGATGCCCAGACGGTTCGCCAGCGGCGCATAGATATCCAGCGTTTCCCGGGCAACCGTGGGCGCTGGCGCGACTTTCGCCGCCGCGTAATAACGCAATGATTGCAAGCGCGATGCCAGCCGGATCAGCACGACGCGAATATCCTGGGCAAACGCCAGCAACATCTTGCGCAGTGCTTCGACCTGCGTGCGGCGCGCAGCCTGGGCATCGCGCCCGGTCTCAGGGATCGGTGTCTGGGTGGCACGCAAGCTCACCGTGCCGAGACGCAGCAGCTTGCGCACATCGCCGACAAGATGCGCCACTTCAGCCCCAAAATGCTGGGCCAGAATGCGTTCTGGCTCATGCAGATACGGCGTCAGCGCGAAGAGTGCCGCAGCCAGCACGGTCGGTTGATCCACGTTCAACGCTCGCACAATGGCCGCTGTACCGGCCGCATGATCGGCCAGTAATTCACCCGAAGCAAAACGCACCTCGCCCGCATGCTCGCGCACAAAGGCCATCGCTTCATCGCAGGAAGGCATGGGGATCGTTTCAGCTTTGGTGCTATCAGTATTCATGACACGGCAAGCGCCCGTCCGGGCGCATCCATCAACACATGTTGCGAAGAAAATTCAACCGCGCTGAGCCGCCACCACGACCACTTCGACGAGACACTTCGGGTTGGCCAGTTTGGCTTCAACCGTGGCGCGCGGCGGTGTGGCTCCCTGTGCAACCCACGTATCCCAGACCGCATTCATGCCAGGAAAATGAATCATGTCCGAGATGAAAATCTGGACCGATAAAAGCCGCGATTTATCGCTATTGACTTCCGCCAGGAGGCGGTCGATATGGCCCAGCACTTCGCGGGTCTGGCCTTCGATATCTTGCTCTGTGTCTTCCGCAATCTGGCCAGCCAGATAAACAATGCCGTTGTACACGGCGATTTCGGAAAGACGCTTGCCAACGTGATGACGAGTCACTGTCATGAAATGTCCTGGTAATGGGAAGAAAGAAAGCGAAAAAATACGTGACGGGCCGCTGTGACTCCGCATCGGCGTAATGCCATACCCGTGCGGCAACGGCTGCGAGCTTCATGGAAGGAGACCATGCGCCCAAACCTTATCTCATATTATGACGTCGCGGCCTGCGTCATGGAAGAAGCGCCGCGCGATCTCAATTTGTGCGGCATCAACAAACGCGGGCGCATGGCCAACGTCCGCGATCTCAACGCTCGACACGGCATGCCCCTGCTCAATCATGCGCGCCACCGTTTGTGGCGAGAGCAAATCCGATTGTGCCCCACGCACCACCAGCACCTCACCCGTAAACGCTGCCAGCGCTTGCCACAGGATCGCTTCACCTAGTGCCGCTGCATCCGGCGTTATCGCGGCAAACGGTTGCGCAATGCGCGGGTCATAACGAAACTGCCAGGCGCCCTCGCGCTCCACCAGAAGCGGCGTATTGATTTCACGCCATTCATCGTCGCTCAACGGGCCAAAACTTTGCGCCAGTTGGGCGGACATGTCGATACCCTGCTGCAAGCTCGTGAACCGGAACGGTTGCCCCAGATAGGTCCCGATGCGCGCGAGCGCCGCCGGTTCGAGATGCGGCCCGACATCGTTGAGCAGCATTCTGCGCACGGGCGTTTCGGCAAGTCCTGCCAGCGCGAGGCCAATCAGCCCCCCCATCGACGTGCCAAACCAGTCTACCGTTGGCACATTGAGCCGGGCGATCAGCGTCACCATATCCGCGACGTACTGCGGCACGTTATAGCCGTTCGGATCGGCCAGCCATGAAGACAGGCCACGGCCTACGACATCAGGACACACCACGCGAAATGTCTGGGCCAGCGTTGCCGCGAGGCGATCGAAATCACGCCCGGAGCGCGCCAAACCGTGCACGCAAACCAGCACGCGCGGATTGGCTGGGTCACCCCATTCGGTATAGGCCATGCGATGCAGGCCCGTTGGGCTGGCGCACTGGACAAAATGCTGGCGCGGAATAACCACGCCAGCATTTTCAGGAAAAGCGGGAGATGAGGCGCTCATCGAAACATCCTTGGCAAAAGCAAAAGATCAATAGAAAAACAGCTAGCTAACAACGGAAGCCCGCCTGAACAATGAGCGCGACCCAAACCGTGAGCGATTTTAGCGGGCAAAGCATATCTGGATACGAGGGATCCCACTCGAGTAATTAAGCATATCCATATGCATGAGCGGCAATCCCGCTCATGCACTCAATATCATGAAGTCTCATCTAACCAATAGGAGTTAAAGATGATGAATGGAATCAGCAACAGTATGAACATCAACAACAATATGAACAATGTGGCAAGTCATGACATGTCTACCACCAGCGGAGTCACCAAAAGATCAGAAGAAGCCCCATACTCAGGGGGCAGGTGGAATAATTGTCCTCCACGCCACCCTGGTGTATGCAAGACGCAGTACGGGCCGCCAGACAAGCATCATTCGTCAATAGTGCAGTCACAGAGCCAGTCACAAGGCAATGGCATGCTCGCTAACATGATGCAATCCTTGAAGACGAAGTTGGGTGGAATGTGACAAGGTTCAAGCAAGCTCTTTGTATGTTATTTAATGTCTGATATCCGGGTATAACCACACCCGATTGATGCACACAACAGATCTAACGAGAACGGTTCGTTTTTTCTGTTCCGGCTTTGCTGCCAGTTGAAGGCAGCGCAAAAGCCAATTTAGGCTTCATGAGCGGAACTCTATTTCGTTTGTGAAGCCTTTTTTGCCTTCCGCCCTATCCGCCAGCATCTGGCTCACAGCACTCGCCTCAAACGACGCTGCTGTATGCGCGATAAAACCAGCCCCCTTCTTGAAGTGCCGAATCCATCCCGCAATATAGACACCTCGAGCCAGGCGGCATCGAATCATTCCTGCATGCAAACCAGTACTCGCGGATTATCGGATTATCGAACTAGCGGATTACACCATTCGGTATAGACCATGCGCTGCAAACCCACTTGACTGACGCACTGGACAAAATTCTGGCACGGAATAACCACTCCGAAATTATCAGGAAAAATGGGTAGCGAGGCACTCATCGAAACCTCTCTGACAAAAGCAAAAATTAATAAAAAAACAGCCAACCAATAATGAGATATTCCACTCAAGCTATTAATCTATTCATATATCGGAACGACAATTTCGTTAATTCCGTCAATATCATTAAATCTCCTCTAACCAACAGGAGTTGAAAATGATGAGTGGAATCAGCAATAGCATGGCAAGCTCTAACACAACTGCCACTAGCGGAAGAACCTCACGAGAAGTTGGCACAGAACCAGGGCAAACGACAAATAATTGCCCGCCGAGACACCCCGGTGTATGCAAACCCCAGTACGTACCTCCGAAGCCGACGCCAAAACCGCCGCCACCACCGCCACAGCAGATGAGACCGCCTCCTGGATACGGGCAGCAGGGGCCGCAAGGACCGCAGATGCCACCTCCTGGATACGGGCAGCAGGGGCCGCAAGGGCCGCAGATGCCACCTCCTGGATACGGGCAGCAGGGACCGCAAGGGCCGCAGATGCCACCTCCTGGATACGGGCAGCAGGGACCGCAAGGGCCGCAGATGCCACCTCCTGGATACGGGCAGCAGGGGCCGCAAGGGCCGCAGATGCCACCTCCTGGATACGGGCAGCAGGGGCCGCAGAGGCCGCCTCCTGGATACGGGCCGCAAGGACCGCAGACGCCACCTCCTGGATACGGGCAGCAGGGGCCGCAAGGGCCGCAGCAACCACAGATGCCGCGGCCGGTGCCAATGCCCATGCCGATGCAGCCGTCACCACCGCAGTTTCCGTCCCCTCCATCGTTTGGAGCGAATGGAAAGTAGTCTGAGGAAAATGTCATGCCAGCGCAGTCACAAAGCAGCACAAACATACTCGCCAGCATGATGCAATCCGTGAAGGCGAAGTTGGGTGGAATGTGATGAGGCTTCAGCAAACTCTTTGGAAACTAATATCCAATGTGCAGGTATTACCGTATCCGGTATTGTCCATACCTCAGTAGTTGGCGGGAATGATTCACTTTTTCTACTCCGGCTTCGCTTTCATTTGAAGGCTGTATAAAAGCGTCACGAGCGGGACTCTGTCCCATTCGTGACGCCTTGGGCGTCTTGCTAAAAAATATCAGTCAAACGTATTGCAAACCCTGCATTAAAACCTTTATCTCGCAGCACTCACATCAAGCAGCGCTCCTGTGTGCGCGGCAAAACCAGTCAGCCCTCCCCCACGTGCCGAATCTATCCAGCAGCGTGGACACCTCGAGCCAGGCGGCATCGAATCATTCCCGCATGCAAACCCGTACTCCCGGATTAACCGATTATCGGATTACGCCAGTCGATATATATAGGCTGTGTATAAGCTGTGCGTTGCAAACCCGTTGGACTGATGCAATGGATCGATTGAAGCTAATAAGCTATTCATATGCTTGCGCGACAGCCCTGCCAATACGTTCAATATCATGAAGTCTCACCTAACCAGTAAGGAGATGATTATGATGAACGGAATCGGTATCGCAAACCGTGGCATGTCTGCCGCAAACGATGCTTCAGCGGGTTTTCATGTCGGCATCACAGCAGGTGTCGGCAGTGAAATGGGAGCACGCTCAGCGCGAGGAATACCGTCCCGACATGATGATGCATTTGGCTCGAGACAAGAGCGGCGCCATGAAGAGCACCGGGCCGAACGCCATCTGACAAAAGCGATATCGACGTTGCTGCAGCATGGCATGGGTATGCTCGGCGGCCTGATGAAATCCATGACAGGTATGTTCGGCGGCCTCGGCTCCATGGGCGGGGGCTTCGGTGCCATGGGCGCAGGCATCGGTAAATTCTTTGGCGGCTAACGCGACACACAGGCATTGCCGAGACCGTTACCGCACGCGCTGCTGAATTGACTGATACGGGTCATTTTTTCATCCTAGTTTTTCGTTCACGTTCAGTCGAACGGCAGCGCGAAAGCCAAAACAGGTGCCATGGGCGGAACCTCAGTCCCATTCGTGGCACCCTTGTTGCCCGCGACCTTCGCGGGCAATCCAATCGCTACACGATGCAAACCGTAGCGGGCCACCCGCCTTTAGCGCACAGCGCTCACATCAAGCGGCGCCCCCGTGCGCGCGACGATCTCCGCCACGCTCACGCCAGTGGCCAGCTCAACCACTTTCAGGCCATCAGGCGTCACATCGATCACACCCAGATCCGTAATGATCCGGTCCACCACGCCAACGCCTGTTAGCGGCAAGGTGCAGGCTTCGAGAATCTTGTGCTGGTCACCCTTGGCCACGTGCTCCATTAGCACCACGACACGCTTGACCCCCGCCACCAGATCCATCGCGCCACCCATCCCCTTGATCATCTTGCCGGGGATCATCCAGTTCGCCAGATCGCCTGTCTTGCTGATCTGCATGGCGCCGAGAATGGCCAGGTTGATATGACCACCGCGAATCATGGCAAACGAATCCGCCGAAGAGAAAATCGACGAGCCCGGCAAGGTCGTCACGGTTTGCTTGCCCGCGTTGATCAGGTCGGCATCGACTTCGTCTTCGGTGGGTGAAGGGCCAATGCCGAGCAAACCGTTTTCCGACTGGAGCCAGACCTCGACACCGGGCGGCACATGGTTGGCTACGAGTGTCGGCAAGCCGATGCCGAGATTCACGTAAAAACCGTCTTGCAGTTCCTCTGCAGCACGCGCGGCCATTTCGTCACGAGTCCATGCCATGTCAGTCTCCTTTCGCGCGAACGATGCGCTGTTCGATGCGTTTTTCTGGATGTGCGTTGAGCACGATGCGCTGCACGAAAATACCCGGCGTATGAATGGCATCGGGATCAAGCGCGCCAGGTTCGACAATTTCTTCGACCTCTGCCACCGTGATCCGCCCCGCCATCGCACACAGCGGATTGAAGTTGCGCGCGGTATGACGATAGATCAGGTTGCCCGCCTTGTCGGCTTTCCAGGCCTTGACGAGTGCTACATCAGCGGTCAGCGAATGCTCAAGAACATATTGCTTGTCACCAAACTGGCGCGTCTCTTTGCCTTGTGCGATCAGCGTGCCGTAGCCGGTATTGGTGAAAAATGCCGGAATGCCCGCGCCGCCCGCGCGCAGCTTTTCAGCCAGTGTGCCTTGCGGCGTGAATTCGAGCTCAAGCTCACCAGACAGATACTGGCGTTCAAACTCCTTGTTTTCGCCGACATACGACGAAATCATTTTTTTGATCTGCCGTGTGTCGAGCAGCAAACCCAGGCCAAAACCATCGACGCCTGCGTTATTGCTGATGCAGGTGAGATCTTTCACCCCTGAATCGCGCAGCGCGCCAATCAGTGCCTCTGGAATGCCGCACAGCCCAAACCCGCCAACGGCAAATGTCTGGGCATCGTGGACGATGCCTTCGAGTGCGGCAGCCGCACTTTGATAGACCTTGTTCATCAATATGTTCCTTGCTTCCTGAAGTGCTTCCCGAGAGATTCGACAAGCAACGTGGCAACGGGCTGCACCATGGCCGCATGATGCGCTCCAAAGGGTACGCTGCCACCGCCTTGCGGCACAATACGCACAATTACATAAGTAGTCACCGCCAGCCAGCACCTGCTTCTTCGCCATGCCTGTTCTTGATTACCAGACTGCTTTTCATCTCGCGCCCGTGGGCCTCGTGCTGTCACGCGAGCGCACCATCCAGGACTGCAACGAGCCGCTCGCTGTGATTTTCGGCTACTCGCGCGCGGCACTGCTGGGACAGTCGTTTCAACTGCTCTATCCCTCCGCAGATGAGTTCGAACGCATGGGAGAGCGTATTTCACCGATCATGAGCGCCCAGGGCAGCTACGCCGATGACCGCATCATGAAGCGCGCTAACGGAGAACTGTTCTGGTGCCATGTGACGGGACGCTCGCTCGAACTGACGCAACCGCATGCCGCCGGTGTCTGGACCTTCGAAGACCTGAGCGCGACGCGCCGGGTCACCGTTGAGCTCACCCCGCGTGAGCGGGAAATCGCGGCCCAGCTCGCCACCGGCAAAACCAGCAAGCAAATTGGCCGGACACTCGAAATCAGCCCTCGCACGGTTGATGTTTATCGTGCACGGCTGATGCGCAAGTACGGTTCAACGAATACCACCGAGCTACTGCAACGTCTGCTCAGACATTGAGCGCGCAGGAAGCGTGCGTCTCCAGGCCCTGGCGTCTTGCGCCAGAGCCCTGGCCAACCCGCTCAAACGCAAATACAAAATCAGGCCTGGATGGCACGTTCAATGGCCGCCCGCAACACATCCGGCACCGGTACCGATTTACCTGCTGCGTAATCAATCCATACGCAACGCGCCGTACCCTGGGCATACAGCGTCTGCGGCTCGTCGGCACGCGTTAGCTCGAAGCGGGTGTCAAAGCTGCTGCGCCCCGGGCGGGCCGCGCTCATTCGGCCAATGACGTCCCCCGGATAATGCAATTGCCGTAAAAATTCCATCGACGCATTCACCAGTACCGGGCCCTGCCCCGCCTGACGGCTATCCGCGAGATCGAGCTGCTCGAACCAGCTGATCCGCACCTGCTCCATGTAGCGGAAGTACACGGTGTTATTGACGTGGCCAAAGGCGTCCATATCGCCCCAGCGAATCGGCAGCGACATCTGAAAAACTGCGTGGTAATCGTTCATCGCGTTCATCGCGTTCATCGCGTTCATCGCGTTCATCGCATTCATCGTGTTCACCGTGTTTCATCAGCCAATGGAAACAGGAGGCAGAGCAGGTGGCCGGACACCTTCATGTCGCCTCAAACCAGCCCGAAACCATCGTCGGCGGTAATGATCGAGCCGTTAATAAATTGCGACTCATCGGCTGCAAGCAGCAGCAACAGGCCGTCGAGGTCTTCAGGTACGCCCACTCGTTGTCGTGGCAGTTGCGCAATCAGTTTTTGCCCCTGCTCCGTGGCCCAGCGGTGATGATTGAGTTCGGTGTCGATGTAGCCCGGGCAGATCGCGTTCACGTTGATGCCATGACGTCCCCACTCCTGCGCCATCGCCCGGGTCATGTGGATCACCGCGGCCTTGCTCATCGAATACAGGCCAATTTGCGGCAACACGCGCATGCCTGCCACCGAAGCAATGTTGATAATCCGGTAGCCCGGCTTGGTGACGCTGTCGTTGCGCCGGAGCATGCGTTTGGCGACTTCCTGCGCGACAAAAAAAGCCCCGCGGGTATTGGTGTCGAAAATGAATTCGAAATCAGCAGGGGTGACCTCGGCAAGTTTCTGATGAGCCGAAACACCTGAATTGTTCACCAGGATATCGATCGTGCCCGCTTCGGTTTCCGCATGCGCGATGGCGGACTTGATGCTTTGATAATCGGTGACGTCCAGCGACACCACGTGCGCGGCACCACCCGACGCTTCGATTTCGGCACGCAGCTCTTTAAGCCGTTCCGTGCGGCGACTGGCCAGCACAACCTTCGCACCCGCTTGCGAGAGCACTTGTGCAAACCGCTTGCCCAACCCGCTCGACGCGCCAGTAATCAGCGCAACTTTGCCTTCCAGATTAATCGAACGGCCCATGTCATTCCTTCATTTCAATAGTTTCGAGTAGTAACGCAAACTGCTGCGGCCAGGCCGCAAACGATGCGGAGAAAAGATAGTGTAAGAGGCGCGATGAAAGACCCGACGAACCTGCGACACCGTATCACACCAATAGAACGATCGTGCTAATTCATGCGCATCCGGTTGCGGCGTCCGGACCGTTCGCTGACAATACGTCCCCGTGTGGTCCCCAAAGAATCCCCAACCATCTCGAAAAAGTATTTTAACGGCAAGAGGAGCATCAATGACCCCCGCAAGCCTCATCGAGCAGTACGGCCCGCGCGAATCCATGGAATACGACGTGGTGATCGTCGGAGGTGGCCCGGCAGGCTTGTCCGCGGCGATCCGGCTCAAACAGCTGGCGCTGGCAAAAGGCGTCGAAACCAGTGTGTGCATCCTCGAAAAAGGCTCGGAAATCGGCGCACATATTTTGTCAGGGGCGGTGATGGACCCGCGCGCGCTGACCGAACTCATCCCCGAATGGAAAGAAAAAGGCGCGCCACTGAATGTCGAGGTCAGCGAGGACCGTTTCATTTTTCTCGGCGAGCGCAGCGCCAGGCAGGTGCCGCACTGGGCCCTGCCCGCGATTTTTCGCAACGAGGGCAACTACGTCGTCAGCCTGGCGAATGTCGCGCGCTGGCTCGGGCAACAGGCAGAGGCGTTAGGCGTCGAGATTTTCCCCGGCTTTCCCGCAGCGGAAGTGCTGTATCACGAGGATGGTTCGGTCAAGGGCGTGGTCACCGGCAACATGGGCATCGGCCGCGACGGCCAGCCCACGGAGAATTTCCAGCTCGGCATGGAACTGCATGCGAAATACACGCTGTTTTGTGAAGGTGCGCGCGGCCACCTCGGGCGCCAGCTTCACGAGCGCTTCCAGCTGCGCGATGGCGCCGATCCGCAGACGTATGGCATTGGCCTCAAGGAACTATGGGAAATCGACCCGTCCATGCACCAACCCGGCCTCGTGCTCCACACCGCCGGCTGGCCGCTCAAAAACGATACCTATGGCGGCTCGTTCCTTTATCACATGGATCACAACCAGGTCATGATCGGTTTTGTCGTAGGGCTGGGCTATTCCAATCCCTATCTGTCGCCCTTCGAAGAATTTCAGCGCTACAAGACTCATCCCGCGATTCGCACTTTTTTGCAAGGCGGCAAACGCGTGTCGTATGGCGCGCGGGCCATTACGGCGGGCGGCCTGATGTCACTGCCCAAGCTGGTGTTTCCGGGTGGCGCGCTGGTGGGAGACGATGCGGGCTTTCTCAATGCCTCGCGCATCAAGGGCAGCCACGCTGCGATCAAGACCGGCATGCTGGCGGCGCAGGCGGCCTTCGAGGCGCTGGCCGCCGGACGTGCGGCAGACGAGCTCAGTGCCTATCCAGAAGCCTTCCGCCAATCCTGGCTGCATACTGAGCTGCATCGCGCCCGCAACTTCAAGCAGTGGATGAGCCGGGGCCTGTATCTGGGCACGCTGATGGTGGGCCTCGAGCAAAAACTGTTAGGCGGCAATGTGCCCTGGACGCTGCATCACAAGCATGCAGATCACGAAATGCTCAAGCCCGCCTCGCAATGTCAGCCCATTGAGTACCCGAAACCCGATGGCAAGCTGACCTTCGACCGGCTCTCGTCGGTGTTTATTTCGAATACCCATCACGAAGAAAATCAGCCGTCGCACCTGACGCTCAAGGATGCAACGGTTCCCATCAACGTCAACTGGCGTACCTATGCGGGCCCTGAGAGCCGCTACTGCCCGGCTGCCGTTTATGAATTCGTCAAGAACAACGACGGTAACGAACAACTCGTCATCAATGCGCAAAATTGCGTGCATTGCAAAACCTGCGACATCAAGGACCCCACGCAAAACATTGTGTGGGTGACGCCGGAAGGCGGCGGTGGACCGAACTACCCCAATATGTGAGACCTGTCACCTGTCACACGCAAGCGAACCCCGGCGCAAAGCCATCTCGCGCCGGGAAGCTAGCGTACATGTCACTGCACCTCACCAGGGCGGGAGCTAGCGAGCGCCACCAATTTTTGCCGCACCCGTTCCAGCACGGGCGCCCAGGCGCCGATCTCAGGCTGGCGCAGGAGTTCGATGGAATCGTACCAGGGCGTGCGCTGGTTCTGATGGCCCCAGAACCACGCCGAGATGTAATCGATCATCAGGCAGGTGGGGACACCCAACGCGCCAGCCAGATGGGCAGGCCCGCTATCGATCGTCACGACCAGATCCAGGTTGACCAGCAACGCGGCCACATCGTCAAAACCCGTTTCGAACTGCGCGGTCAGATCGATGACCTCCATGCCGCGTGTGCGCCATTGCTCCACGGTGCTCCCCCGCCCAGGCGAAAGCGCGAAGAAGGTGACGCCAGGCACCTGTAACAGGGGCTCAAGCTGCTCAGGCGCCATGGAGCGGCGCGCATCGCGGATGTGACCCGGATTGCCGTTCCACACCAGTCCGACCTTGGGTCGCCCCTCCGCTGCCACAGCGCTCACCCGTTCACGCCAGCGTGCGGCGCGCTCCGGATCAGCGCTCAGATAGGGCTGACCCCAGCCCTCGGCACTGAACACGCCGAGGCGCAGCGGCAGGCTCATCAGCCCGCAGTGGAAATCGGGATGCGTTTCAAGGGACGTTTCAAGCACTAGATCATCAGGCAGCATGCGTTCAATCAGATGCCGCAGCGGCCCGTCATGGCCGAAAATCACCCGCCCGCCCTCGCTGCGGGCCCGTTGCGCCAGCAGCGGCAAAAACCGCACAGCCCATAGGCAATCGCCCAGGCCCTGCTCGCCGTACACCACCAGCACCTTGCCCGCGAGGGATTCCCCCTGCCAATACGGGCTTTGCTTCGCCAGTACATGCTGCGCGCTGCGCGGGTTGTCAGCGAACGCGACGCGGACCTCATAGCGCGGCCAGCCAGCCGCATAGTCGGCGTTGTATAACTCGAGTTCGGACAAATCGAAACGCGTATAAATATTGTCCGGCTCGAGCGCGAGCGCATGCCTTAGCCCGGCCTCCGCTTCGGCAAAACGGCCTTGCTCCTTGAAAGACAACGCGAGCTTGTGATGCGTGAGCGGATCGTCAGGGCGCAAACGCACGACTTCACGCAAAAGCCGCTCGGCCTCGGCAAATTCATTTTTGGACTGCAACGCCGCGGCGCGCCACATCAACGCGTTCACATCCGTCGCGTCTTGCTGCAGCAAAACCGAGGTGGCCTCTTCGACCAAACTCCAGGCGCGCAGCCCAAAGGCCGTCTGGCCAATCGTGGACAGCAGCGCAGGTGCGCACGAGGCATCCATCTGATAAGCCAGCACGAGTGCCATCAAGGCCATCTGCCGCCGCTGGGAATCCGCTGCGGGATGTTGCAAGAGCGCCTGGCCCAGCAAAAACCAGTCGGTGGCGCGGGCCTCAGGCGATGTCGTGCGAGCAGACAAGCGTTCTATTTCACGCTCGAGGTCTGCCAAAGGAAGGTTTTGCGTCATTGTGACCGGGACATTCTGCTATTCAAGAGGAGCGCATAAGAAGCGCTTAAGGGGCGCTGGCGGCAATTCGAGGGGTCTCGACCTCGACCTCGCCGCATTGCGCACGATGGCGCAAGGCGTGGTCGATCAACACGAGAGCGAGCATCGCCTCGGCGATGGGCGTGGCGCGAATCCCGACACACGGATCATGCCGCCCAAAGGTTTCGACCACGGCGGGCTGCCCCGCTTTATCAATCGAGCGGCGCGGCGTGCGAATGCTCGACGTGGGTTTGATCGCCAGCGATACCGTGATGTCCTGTCCCGTCGAAATCCCGCCGAGAATGCCGCCCGCATGATTGCCAACGAAGCCCTCCGGCGTCAGTTCATCGCCATGCACCGAGCCACGCTGCGCGATGCTGGCGAAACCCGCGCCAATCTCGATGCCCTTCACCGCGTTGATGCCCATCATCGCGTGCGCGATGTCGGCATCGAGCCGGTCGAACAAGGGTTCGCCCAGCCCAACCGGCACCCCCGAGGCGACCACGTTGATCCGTGCGCCAATCGAATCGCCGTCCCGGCGCAAGGCATCGACATAGGCTTCGAGCTCGGGCACCAAAGCCGCATTGGCGGCAAAAAAGGGATTTTCACGCACATGCGACCAGTCGACGAAAGGCACCTCAATCTCGCCTAACGCCGCCATGTAACCGCGAATCCCGATGCCCATGCGCTCGCGCAGCCATTTTTTCGCCACGGCTCCAGCAGCCACGGTGGCAGCGGTCAGGCGCGCCGACGAGCGGCCGCCCCCGCGATAGTCGCGGATACCGTACTTCTGCCAGTAGGTGTAATCGGCGTGACCAGGGCGAAAGGTTTCGGTGAGATTGCCGTAGTCACCGCTGCGCTGGTCGGTGTTGCGGATCAGAAGGGCGATCGGTACGCCCGTTGTCTGCCCTGCGAAAACACCCGAGAGAATCTCAACCCGGTCTGCCTCCTGACGCTGCGTCACGTGACGCGACGTGCCCGGCTTGCGGCGATCGAGTTCTAGCTGGATGTCGTCCTCGACGAGGGCCATACCGGGCGGGCAACCGTCGATCACGCAACCCAGCGCGGGGCCGTGAGACTCGCCAAAGGTGGTAACGGTGAAAAGCTTACCGAGCGTATTGCCGGACATGATGGAGGTCCAAAAAAAGCGGAAATAAACAAATAGACAGCACGGAAGCCGCCATTATGCCAGCCGTGTCCGGGGCAATTGGGGCCGGTCGGGGCCGGTCGGGGCCCGCTTCAGCACAGAACAGGTATGCGGCGGGGAGGTGAGGAGGCGGGGAGGCGGGATTTCGAAGCGGATCTTAGCCCCGGATCTTAGCCCCCTACCCCGCGCTACTTGCGCGGGCCACGCAAGGCGGTAACGTACTGCTGCAACGTTTCTGGCGTTGCCTGCGCGGGGCTAAGCGGCTCACCGACGGCAAGCGTCAGGCGGCTCATCACGCCCCGGCGCAAAGGCCGTGGCCAACGCGCGTCGGCGGCCCGCGAAAACACGCTGCCCCATAACCCGCGCAGCGCCATCGGCACAACGGGCACGGGTGTGCGTTGAATGATTCCGTGAACGCCCTGGCGAAAAGGATTGAGCTCGCCGGTTTGCGTCAGCTTGCCTTCGGGGAAAATACAGACCAGTTCGCCCTCGGCCAACGCGCTAGCGCAAGCGTCATAGGCCTGCTGCAACAAGGCCGCATCTTCACGGGCCGGGGCAATCGGAATCGCCTTCGCATGGCGGAACACCCAGCCCGCGAACGGCGTGCGAAAAATCCGGTGATCCATCACAAAACGAATCGGCCTCGGGCTCTCAGCCATGATGACAAGCGCATCGACATAACTCACGTGGTTACACACCAGCACCGCGGGCCCTTCATCGGGAATACGTTCAGGATGAACCAGACGAATCCGGTAAATCGTGTGCACCAGTATCCAGGCGAGAAAGCGCAGCAAAAATTCGGGCACCAGCGAGTAGATATAAAACGCCACCACGATATTCAGCAAGGCGATCATCAGGAAAATACCCGGAATACCGACACCCAGTGCGGTCAGCCCGATGGCCATCAGCGCGGAGGCGATCATGAAGAGCGCATTCAAAATATTGTTGGCCGCGATGATCCGCGCCCGGTGGCTGGCCTGGCTGCGGCTTTGCACCAGCGCGTACAGCGGCACGCTATACAGCCCGCCCGAGAGCGCCAGCAAAAAGAGATCGGCCAGCACCCGCCAGTGGGCAGGCTGCGCCATGAACTCGCCCAGCGCCAGCAGTTGTCCGGCCGCTGGCCGCGCCTGGCTAGCGAAATACAGATCGATCGCAAACAGACTGATGCCAATCGAGCCCAGCGGCACGAGGCCTAGTTCGATGCGCTGCCGCGAGAGCCGATCGCACAACAGCGAGCCCATGCCAATACCGACAGAGAACGTAGCCAGCAGCACCGTGACGACGTCCGGATTGGCCAGCAGCACGTCTTTGGCAAAACGGAAAAAAGAAGAGAGAAACGTCGCACCCACGAACCACAGCCAGGAAATGCCCAGCAGGCTCAGAAACACCGCACGGTTTTCACGCGCAAGACGCAAGTTGCGCCAGGTTTCGCTAAAGGGATTCCAGTTGATGCGCAAATCGGGCTGGGGCGCTAGCGTTTCGGGTACAAAGCTCGATACGGCACGCCCCACGACAGCGAGCGCCACGCAGATTGCCGAGAGCAGCAGCGCACCGTGCTGGCCAAAATCGGCGGCTGCGCCACCTGCAATCGTGCCAAACAGAATGGCGACAAAAGTGCCCATTTCCACCAGCCCATTGCCCCCCACCAGTTCGGTTTGCGACAAATGCTGCGGCAAATACGCATATTTGATCGGGCCGAATATCGTTGAATGAACCCCCATCAGGAAGGTGCACAGATACAGCAGCGGTGCGCTATGCAAGCAGAACCCCGCCGTGCCGACCAGCATCACCGCGATTTCAAAGCTTTTCACCAGACGGACCAGACACGCCTTGTCATATTTGTCCGCAATCTGGCCGGATGTCGCCGAAAACAGCACAAACGGCAAGATAAAAATCGCGGAAATCAGGAATGCCGCCGTTTGGGCATCGACACCGGAAAAACGCGCGGTCTGAAACGTGACGAGCGAGGTAAAACCAATCTTGAACACGTTGTCATTCATCGCCCCGAAAAACTGAGTCCAGAAAAATGGCGCAAAACGCCGCTCACGCAGCAGGCCAAACTGGGAAGAGGACGCGTGTTTGCCGCTCGCGCGTACTGCGCGACAAACAGCAGGAGACGGTTGTTCATTCATCCGGATCGTGAAGAAAAGTGAAGGGGTGAAGGGCTGAAGGGGTGAGGAGGTAAAAAGATGACACGCAGGAGGCCGCGGCCATGACGCGTTCATTGATGCCAGCGATGCGGCCATGTCCCGCCGATACGGAGCGGATAGCCAAAGCGGCTAGCGTGAGCAGCCATTCATGTCTGTCACGCCTGCGCTAACCGCGAAAATGGAACTGGGGAAAACGCAAAGGGAGGAAGTTTTCTGCCTGCAAACACAGGCTACACGGACAAGCTACGGGGCTGATGCGGCAAGGTCCCAAACCCGCGGCACAACGCCTAGCGGGCCTGCTGTTCCTGCTCATCCGGCCAGTCGCGGATATAAGCCTTGAGCATGCGGTTTTCAAAGCCCTGCTCGTCCACCACGGCTTTAGCCACGTCATAAAACGAGATCACGCCCATCAGCGTGCGGCTATCCATCACGGGCAAATAACGCACATGATGTTCGAGCATCATGCGCCGGACTTCGTTGACATCGGTTTCTGGGGTGCACGTGAGCGGATGGTCATCCATGACCTTGCGGATCGTCGAGGCACCGACGCTGCCGCTATTGCGGCTCAAGAGGCCAATGACTTCCCGAAACGTTAGCATTCCGACCAGATCGCCATATTCCATGACGACCAGTGAGCCGATATCGTGCTCCGCCATGGTGTTGACGGCATCGAGCAGCGGGGTATCGGGGGTGACGGTAAAGAGCGTATTGCCCTTGACCTTGAGAATGTCGGTGACGCGCATGAATGTCTCCTGATGATGCCGATAATGCAAATTTAGTCTCTGATGCTAGCTGAAAGGCCTGCAAAAGAAAAGCCACGCCAGGCACGTGAAACACCGGAATACCGGGCGCTTGCAATAGCCGGAGGCCTCCGCCCGCGCTGCGCCAAAACGCCACGGCAACGGGGTTGCATCAGTCAGCGGCACGCCGCACAATGCTTGAGCTCACGCGCATCGGCACAGCCACCTGCAGCGCCCATTCCGGAGGCTATGATGGCCCACCCCGCACAAGCCCGGCATTTCGCCAGTTTTGCTGAGTTTTATCCTTTTTATCTCAGCGAGCACCGCAACCCGATCTCGCGCCGGTTGCATTTCATGGGCTCGCTCGGCGTGATTGGCTGCGTTACCATGGCGCTCGCTACCGGCGGCTGGCTCTGGCTCCCCGTCGCCATCGTCTGCGGTTATGGCTGTGCCTGGGCCGGTCACTTTTTCTTCGAGAAAAACCGGCCCGCAACCTTCCGCTATCCGCTCTATAGCCTGATGGGCGACTGGATGATGTTCAAGGACATTTGCCAGGGCAAATTACCGCTTTAAATAAATCCGCGATTTAAACCCGTGCCGACACCTTGCCGTCGGCCTTATTTCGCTTCCGCTTCCGGCTCCCCGTTCGCGTCATGTTTGCGCGCTGCCGCCAACAGTTCGGCCAACGAGACATTCAGCTTGTCGTTCTTCAGCACCGCGAGCAGTGCCGTGCAATCCACCTGGGTCGAATCCAGCTTCAACTGATATTCCAGTTCCGCATGGTCGAGCACAAAAAGATCGATCAGACGCGCCACCGTAATCTGCTCAGGGTTGGCCAGCAGCAAAAAGCGCGCGCGCTCGCCCTCTTCCTGCAAACGGACAATCCACTCAAGGCCTTCCAGCTCGCGCAGCAGACGGCTCATGGTTTCCATATCACGGCGCAGCAGGCGCGCCAGTTCCTGCACGGTATAGCCCCGCGTGCCCGCCTGGCGCGCCTGCATGAGCCAGGCGAGCAGTTCAAGCGCATCGAGCAAATCGCTGCCCGCAAAGCGCGGCCGGTGAAACTGGCCCACTCGAATCGCGGGCAAGGCCGACGCCACCATGGCACCCAGCAGCGTGATGAACCAGCTCATATACATCCACAGCAGGAACATCGGCACCACGGCAAACGCACCGTACACGACGGTATAGGTTGGAATGCGGCGGATGCTATAGCCAAAACCGCGCTTGGCCAGTTCGAACGCCAGCGCGGCACACACACCGCCCACCAGCGCATCGCGCCATTCCACACGGCAATTGGGCAGGCAGATGTACAGCATCGTGAAAGCCAGCGCAGGCAGGGGCATCGCCGCGCTGACCAGCGCCCAGCTGATCACGGAAGGCATGTGCTGAACCGCGCTCAGCGTCATCGACTGGGTGAACAGATACGACGAAATCGACAGGCTGCCGCCAATCAGAATCGGGCCCAGCGTCAGGATCGACCAGTACACCAGCACGCGCTGGGCGAAGGGCCTGGACTTGCGCACGCGCCAGATCACGTTAAAAGCGGATTCGACCGTCATCATCGTCATCACCGACGTGACAAACAGCACGATCATCCCGACGGCAGTCAGGCCCTTGGCTTTCGAGGCAAATTCATTCAGATACCTGAAGATCTGGTTATTGATTTGCGCGGGCATCAGATGCTCGGCAAGAAAACCCTGCAGCGCCATCTGGAATGACGCGAAGATGGGAAACGCCGTGAATAGCGCAAAAGCAACCGTCGCCAGTGGCACCAGCGAAAGCGTCGTGGTGAAGGTCAAACTGCCTGCCACCTGGGGAATCCGGTCTTCGCTGCTACGTTTCGCAGCAAAATGCGTAAGACGGTTGAGTGTATCGAGATCGACACGCATCCTGGACAGCACTGACAGCACACTTACCTCCTTTTGCATCGTGAACCTGAAGGTCCTGACTCCGCCCCGAACCCCATACCCCAGGCGGACTCAGGCGCTCAGCGGCAGGCGCGGGCGCCTATAATACGCGCTCACCCGGTGAGGCTTATGAAAGACATTCTTGTGCTTTATTACAGCCGTCATGGCGCGACCCGCGAACTTGCGCTGGCACTCGCCCACGGCATCGACAGCGTTCCCGGCATGCAATCCCGCGTGCGTACGGTTCCCCCCGTTTCCACAGTTTGCGAAAGCACGCAGCCGGACATTCCCCGCGATGGCCCGCCCTACGTCGAACTCCGCGATCTCGAAGAATGCGCCGCACTGGCGCTCGGCTCGCCCACCCGCTTCGGCAACATGGCCGCTTCGCTCAAATACTTTCTCGATGGCACGACGCCACAATGGCTGTCCGGTGCGCTGGCAGGCAAGCCCGCCTGTGTTTTCACCTCGACAGGCAGTCTGCACGGCGGCCAGGAATCCACCTTGCTCTCGATGATGCTGCCGCTGTTGCATCACGGCATGCTGATCGTCGGCATCCCCTATACCGAAAGCACGTTGAGCACCACGCAAAGCGGTGGCACGCCTTATGGCGCGTCCCATTTCGCCCGCGGCGGCACAGCCGGGCCAGGCCTCTCCACCGATGAAAAAACCCTTGCCGTGGCGCTGGGCACCCGGCTCGCGCGGACGGCCGCGCTGCTCGAGGCACGTCCTTGAGCCCTTCCCGCCTTCCCGCCATCCCGCCCGCGCACGCCTCCGCGGCCCCCGTCACGGTGCGGCGTTATGCCGGCCTGGGCGCGGCGGCGGCACTACTCGCGCTGGTCGTGCTGGCGCTGGCGTGGGAAGGATGGCTCGCGCCCCTGCGCCCTGGCGGCTCGACCCTCGTGCTCAAGGCCGTGCCGCTGCTGTGCGCCGTGCCGGGCGTATTGCGGCGGCGCCTCTACACGCTGCAATGGGCGGCGCTGCTGATTCTGCTGTATCTGGCCGAAGGCATCGTGCGCGGGATGTCCGACTCCGGCCCGAGCGCCTGGTTTGGCTGGCTTGAAGCGCTGCTGGCACTGGTTTTCTTTGTCTGCGCGCTGGCCTATGTCGCGCCCTTCAAACGTGCCGCCAGGCAGGCTGCACGTGCCGCTTCAGCCCGCACGGCGACACACTGAGATCACGAGCATCGGGACTTTTTCCGCATCTGCCGTTCGGCTTCCCGTTCCTGGTTTCTCTTTGCTTCTCTTTGCTTCTCTTTGCTTCTCTTTGCTTCTCTTTGCTTCTCTTTGCTTCTCTTTGCTTCTTTTACCCACGATGGTCCGCCATGACCGCTTCCACGCCCTCATCCGCCCAGTCTGCCTTCCTCACGGCCTGCCGCGAGTCCATCGGGACAAACCATGTCCTGAACACGCCCTCTGACACCGCGTCTTACCTCACCGACTGGCGCCGCCGCTATACCGGCGCAGCCTGCGCGGTGCTGTGTCCAGCGAGCACGGAAGAAGTCGCTGCCATCGTGCGGCACGCGCTGACCCACCGCATCGCGCTCGTGCCACAGGGCGGCAATACCGGGCTCGCGGGCGGCGCCACGCCCGACACCAGCGGCACGCAGGCGCTATTGAGCCTGCGTCGGCTGAAGCGGATTCGCGCGCTCGATTTGCATAACAACACCATCACGGCCGAAGCCGGTGTGATCCTCGCCGACGTGCAAGCCGCGGCGCTGGCCGCTGACCGGCTCTTTGCACTGAGCCTCGCGGCCGAAGGCAGTTGCACCATCGGCGGCAATCTGGCCACCAATGCGGGAGGCACCGCCGTGCTGCGTTACGGCAATGCCCGCGAGCTGTGTCTCGGCCTCGAAGTCGTCACGCCCGAGGGCGAATGCTGGGATGGCTTGCGCGGACTGCGCAAGGACAACACCGGCTACGACCTGCGTGATTTGTTTATTGGCGCGGAAGGCACGCTGGGCATCATCACGGCGGCGGTGCTGAAACTGCATCCGCAGCCCGCGGCCCGTGTCACGGCACTGGCCGCGCTGGCCTCGCCTCAGGCCGCGCTCGCGTTTCTGGCGCTCGCGCAACGTGCGGCAGGCCCGCTGCTCACAGGTTTCGAGCTGATGTCCGATTTCTGTGTGCGCTTGGTCGGGCAGCATTTTCCACAGTTGCCCTACCCGTTCAGGCACAAGCATGCGCAGATCGTGCTGCTGGAGCTTTCCGACAACGAAAACGAAGCCCACGCACACGCGTTATTCGAGCGCCTGATGGCGGCGGCGCTTGAACAGGGGCTCGTGGAAGATGCCGTAGTCGCCACGAATCTGGCCCAAACGGCGGCCTTCTGGGCATTGCGCGAACATATTCCGCTGGCGCAGGCAAAGGAAGGGCTCAATATCAAGCACGATATCGCGCTGCCCATCTCGCGCATCGCGGATTTCATGAGCGCCACCGATGCCGCGATTGCGCAGGCCGTTCCCGGCGCACGCCAGGTCACTTTCGGCCACCTGGGCGATGGCAACTTGCACTACAACGTCGCCGCGCCCCCTGGCGTTGAGGCACAAGCGTTCCTGGCGCAGCATGAAGCCACCATCAACCGGCTCGTCCATGACAGCGTGCAGCGGCACCATGGCAGCATCAGCGCCGAACATGGTCTGGGCCAGTTGAAAATCGATGAAGCCGCGCGCTACAAATCCACGACCGAACTACGCCTGATGCGCACGCTCAAGCACGCATTCGATCCCCTGAATCTGATGAACCCCGGCAAGGTGTTGCGCTGGCACTGAAGCTAAAACCGATGCGCCCGCACCTTCTCCTCTGGCTGGAGCCGCTAGCGTGAAAATTCGCGTCCTGTCCGATTTGCATCTGGAATGCCAGATGCCCGAGACCATCCCCTATGCACAAGCCGATCTGGTGGTGCTGGCGGGCGATATTCACAATCACGCCGAAGGCTTGCGCTGGGCGGCCGAAACCTTCGGCGACGACGCGCCCGTGGTCTACGTGCCAGGCAATCACGAGTACTACGACGGTGAGATGGGCGCGCTCGAAAACGCCATGCTAGATGCGGCCCAGTCAGGCGGGCGAGTGCATTTCCTGAATAACGCAGCGCTCGTCGACCCAGCCGGACGCTGGCGCGTGCTGGGGACGACGCTCTGGACCCATTTCGCGCTATACGGCGCGGATGACGCCACGCGTCAAGCCGCGATGGAGGCTGCACAGCAGGTGATGCTCGATTTTCGCGGCCTGATCCAGCTCGCCTGGCCATCGGCGTCAGCTCCCGGCGCCGATGTCATGCGCGACACCACCCGCGACCTCACCCCCAACGACACCCTCGCACTACACGCGCAAGCGCGTGCCTGGCTCGAACAGCAACTGGCGCAGCCGTTTGCGGGCCAGACAATCGTGGTCACGCATCATGCGCCGCACCGGCTCAGCCTGGCACCGCGCTATGCACAAGACCCCGTGTCAGCGGGCTTTGTGAATGATTTGCCCACGCTCGTGCAAGCGCCGGTCGCACTCTGGATTCACGGCCACACGCACAGCGCTTTTGATTATTCGGTGAATGGCACACGGGTGGTCTGCAATCCCCGCGGCTACCGCAACCGGCGCACAGGGCAAATGGAAAACCCGGATTTCGCCTGGGACAAGATCATCGAGATCTGAAGCGTGGGGCTAGGCCCAGGCCTGGGCCCACGCCCACATCCCAAGCCGTCAGGTCCGGGCGAACAGACGCAACTCCTCCTGCTCGGCAGCCAGTGTGGCGGGCAGTTCATCGCGCAAAAACTCAACCCAGGTGCGGATTTTCGCGTCGAGGTACTGACGCGAGGGATACAGCGCATACAGGTTCATCTCCTGCAGCGTGTACTGCGGCAGGATCCAGACCAGCTCGCCGCTGCGAAAACGGCTGATCGCCGAGAAGACGGGTAGCACGCTGACCCCCATTCCCTCACAGGTCGCCACCGCCATCGCCTCGGCGACATTCACCTTGAATGCCGCCGAGGCGAGAGTAAAGCTCTCCTGGCCGTTCGGGCCACTGAAAACCCATTCGTTCGACGGATAAATCGGTGTCACCATCTGCAAACAGGTATGCTCGGCGAGATCCGCAGGCGTTTGCGGCACCCCATGGCGCTCGAGGTAATCGGGCGATGCGCAGGCAATGCTGAACACCGTGCCCAGACGCTGTGACACCAGCCCCGAATCCGGCAGCGTTTGCGCGAGCACCAACGCCACGTCATAACCTTCGTCCAGCAGATCGGGCGCGCGTTGCGCCAGGGTCAATTCGATTTGCACATCAGGATAACGTTGCTGGTAGTGGCCCACGGCCGGCACGATGTAATGCTGGCCGCAGCTTGTCATCGAATGCACCCTGAGCCGGCCGGATGGCCGTGCATGAGCGTCGCCCGCTTCAGCCTCCGCCTGGTCGACATACGCCAGAATCTGCTCGCAACGCTGCAGGTAATGCGCACCGGCCTCGGTCAGCGCGATGCGCCGGGTCGTGCGGTTCAGGAGCCGGGTGCGCAAATGCGCCTCCAGATCCGACACCGCGCGCGAGGCATAAGCCGTCGTCGTATTCAGATGCTGCGCCGCCCCTGTGAAACTACCGGCCTCCACGACCCGTACAAACACTCGCATGTTTTGAAGCGTATCCATACCTGCTCACCCTCTTTTGCACCGTCTTCTAGACCGCTGGATTGTTGCATGAATTGAAATCATCATTATCTCAATCTCCGTAAAAATACATTTCATCTTTACGGGTTATTCGACAATCTCTCGAAAAATATAATACCGAACCAGCTTCTATCACCAATTCAAGGGGTAAATCGTGCAGTCTCCGGTACCAAGAGGGATCGCCACCCTGGCGTTTCTTGCGATCTCATTAACAATCACCGGCTGCGCCAGTACCCGGGGAATCGCGCCGCAAGCCGCCGGGCTCGACCCCATGTCGCTCGATGCAGGCGCGGCGCTCCGTGCCGCCAATGCCGACGCCCAGTGGCCGGCCGCCGACTGGTGGCAGGTCTATCGTGATCCCCAGCTTGATGCCTGGATCGAGACCGCCCAGGCCGGCAACCCCACCCTTGCCGCCGCCCAGGCACGCGTGCGCGAAGCACTGGCCATGGCGGGCGTGGCCCGCTCGGCGCTGGCGCCGCAAATCGACGCTCACCTGTCAATCCAGGGCGAGCACTGGCCCGACAACGTGTTCTACGGCCCCGGCCCGCTCGCCAGTCAAAACACCTGGAATAACACCGGCATGATCGGCCTCAGCTATCACCTCGACCTCTGGGGCAAGGATAAAAACACCGCCGAACGCGCACTCGACACCGCCCATGCCCGTGCCGCCGATGCCCGCGCCGCCCAGCTTGAGCTGCAAGCCAACATCGTGAGCGCTTATATCAGTATGTCGCTGCATTACGCGCTGCTCGATATCGCCAAGGCGACCCTTGGGCAACAGCAGCAAATCGTTGATTTCGCCCTGCGCCGCCTGAAGGGAGGGCTGGGCACGCAGCTCGAACTCAGCCAGGCGCAAACGCCGCTGCCGGAATATGAACGGCAGATCGACGCCCTCGAGGAAGCCATCGCACTCGATCGCAACCAGCTTGCGGCGCTCGCCGGCAAAGGGCCCGGCGCGGCGGACACGCTGCGGCGTCCAGCGCTGGCGGCTACCGCCCCCGCCGGCCTGCCGTCCACCTTGCCCGCCGAACTCATCGGCCACCGGCCTGATATCGTCGCGGCCCGCTGGAGCGTGGCGGCGCAAGCGCGTGGCATCGACGTCGCACACGCCAACTTTTATCCCGATATCAACCTGCTGGCATCGGTGGGGGGCTATGCCGCGATGGGGCCGCTCTTCCAGTTCATGCATGGCTCCAATGGCAGCTGGAGCGCGGGCCCCGCGCTCTCGTTGCCCATCTTCGATGGCGGCCGGCTGCGCGCCGAGCTGGGCGCGGCCGCGGCGGGTTACGACGTGGCTGTCGAGCGCTATAACCAGACGCTCGTCACCGCACTGCGAGAGATCGCGGACCAGGTGGTGCGGATACGCTCGCTCGCTACGCAAGAAAAAGATGCGCAACGCTCGGTGGACGCGGCACGCAAAACCTACTTGCTCTCCAGAACAGGCTATCAGCGCGGTCTGACCGACTATCTGAATGTGCTGGTCGCGCAAAGCCAGTTACTGCGGGCTCAGGAAGGCGTGGCACGCATTCAGGCCCAGCGTCTGGGCGCGCATGCCTCGCTGGTCACGGCGCTAGGCGGCGGCTTGATCCACGCCAGCGACAACCCGGATGCTGGCGAAATGCTGCCCACGAAGGGCAAACAGGCCCCCGCGCCCGTTGCCACAGCGGCGCCTGCCTCAGTAAGCACCCCAGTGACGACCCCAGCGGCCATTCCAGCGGCCGCCCCTCCCCCCACCGCGGCCCCCGCGCCTTAAGCCCGGAGGCACCTGATGTCCGCGTCTTCTTCCTCTCCCACGCCACCGGTACAGCCGCGGCCGCTGGCGGCGCTCTATGACGCCGCCGCCGACTGGGCCCGCACCGATGGCCGCACCTGGCTTTACCTGTTCAAGGCCATCTCCGCCGCGCTGCTCGCGCTGGGCATCGCCATGAAGCTCGATCTGCCCCAGCCGCGCAGCGCGATGACCACCGTGTTTATCGTGATGCAGCCGCAAAGCGGCATGGTGCTGGCCAAAAGCTTCTACCGCATCTGCGGCACGCTGGTTGGCCTCGTCGTCATGCTGGCGCTGCTTGGCCTCTTCGCCCAGCAGCCCGAAATGTTCATCATCTCGACCGCGATCTGGATCGGCATCTGCACGGCGGGCGCGGCGCGCAACCGCAATTTCCGCTCATATGGTTTCGTGCTGGCAGGCTATACCGCCGCGCTGATCGGTATTCCCGCGTCACAACATCCCGATGGCGCGTTTTTGTCGGCGCTCACGCGCGTGGTCGAAGTCATTCTGGGGATCATTTGCGCCGGAGCAGTCAGCGCCCTCGTGTTCCCGCAGCAAGCCGGGCATCAAATGCGCTCAACCGTGCGCGCCCGCTTTGGCGCGTTTGTCGAATATGTTTCGGCCTCGCTGTCCGGGCGCGCGGACCGCACGCAGATCGAAGCCACCAATGCCCGTTTCGTCAACGACATCGTGGGCTTCGAAGCCACGCGTAGCGCCGCCGTGTTCGAGAGCCCCGAAACACGCATGCGCAGCGGCCGGCTGTCGCGGCTCAACGGTGAATTCATGACCGCTTCAACGCGGTTTCATGCGCTGCATCAACTGATGAACCGCCTGCGCGACACTCACGCGCTCACCGCCATCGAAGCGCTCGAGCCGTACTTCAAGGAAATCGCGCCCTTGCTGTACAAATCGGGCAAACCCGTGCTGAGCGCCGCCGATGCCGCTCAAGCGGCGAATCAGCTCGAAGCCTACAAAAGCGCGCTGCCCAAACGCATTCGCGCCACGCGGGCCACGCTCGAGGCTCAGCCCGAGGTGCCGCTGCTCGACTTCGATACCGCTGCCGAGCTGCTCTACCGTTTCGTCGATGACCTGCACGCCTACGCGCAAACCTATGCCTCGCTGGCTGTCGACAGCCATGCGCGCGAACGCTGGATCGAGCGCTACGAGCCCAAGACCAATCTGCTCTCGGCGGGCGTAGCGGGATTGCGCGCAACCGTGGTGATGATCATTCTGGGCGCGTTCTGGATTGCCACCGCCTGGCCAAGCGGCGCCACGCTCGTACTCAACGCGGCGGCGACCTGCGCTCTTGCCTCCTCATCGCCGTATCCGACGCGCACCGCCTGGCAGATGGCCGCCGGCACGCTGCTCGCCACCTTGATGGGGCTGGTGCTGGAGTTCGCCGTTTATCCGCGCATCGACGGTTTTCCGCTGTTGTGCTTCGCGCTGGTACCGTTCCTGGCGATTGGCGTGTTCATGACGACGCGCCCGAAGCTGGCAGGCTATGGCGTCGGCTATTGCATCTTCCTGTGCTTCCTGGCGGCCCCGGACAACGTGATCCGCTACGATCCCACTGGCTTTCTCAACGATGCGCTCGCGCTGCTTTTATCGATGACGGTCTCGTCGATCGCGTTCGCGGTGCTGCTGCCGCCGTCCAACCCGTGGCTACGCAACCGGTTGCTGGTCGATCTGCGCCGCCAGGTCGTGCTGGCCTGCCGGGGCAGTCTTACCCGGCTGCGCAGCCGTTTCGAAAGCGGTGCGCGCGACCTGATGTTCCAGATCAACGCGGTTGCCGAGGGTGAACCCCAGCTCAAACACGACACGCTGCGCTGGCTGTTCGCGGTGCTCGAAACCGGCAACGCGATCATCGATCTGCGCCGCGAGATCGCCGCGTTACCCGGCGACACCCGCTATAGCGCGGCCATGCCGTGGCAGGCAGCCGTACGCGCCATGAATGCCGCCGTCGCCGCGCTCTTTCGCCAGCCGCGCCCGGAGCGGCTCGATGCAGCGCACACGGCGACCGCGCACGCCATCGCCGAAGTCCAGCAATTACTGGGCAGCTTCACGCCCTCGCGCGAGGAGCGGCATCAGGTGCAACGCGTGCTGAGCCATCTACACTTTATCCGGACAGCGCTGCTCGACCCGCAGTCCCCCCTGGCGGCGCTCGCGGGCAAGCCGCAATCCCACGAAGGAGTTTCCCGTGCCCCGTGAAATCGCTGTTCTCGACGCCTATGTGCCTGCCATCGTGCTGCTGTTCATCGCGGGCGCTTTCCTCACCTGGCTGCTTGACCGCGTCCTCGCCCAGACCGGGCTGTACCGCATGGTCTGGCATCCGTTCCTGTTCCGGGCCAGCGTGCTCGTCTGTATCTGTGGCGTGCTTGGGCTCGCCGTTTACCGTTGATTAGAGTCAAACCATGACCATCCGAAATATTCTGGGCTTTGTCGCAACGGCCATCGTTTTCATCGTCGCGCTTCTGATTGGCCGGACCTTGTGGGTCTATTACATGGACGAGCCCTGGACCCGCGACGGCCGCGTGCGCGCCGAGATCATCACGGTCGCGCCAGACGTATCGGGCGCCATCGTCGAACTACCGGTGCATGACAACCAGCCGGTCAAAAAAGGCGACCTGCTGATGCAGATCGACCCGGCGCACTACCAGATCGCGGTCGCCCAAGCCGAAGCCGCCGTCGCCGCACGCGCGGCCGAGCTGCAAATGCGCCGCGACGACGCGCGCCGGCGTGCGGACGTCGACAGCCTCGTGGTATCCAAAGAATCCCGCGAGAACGCCACGCATTCGGCCTCCACTGCCCAGGCGCAATACCAGCAGGCACTGGCGGCACTGGATGCGGCCAAGCTGAACCTGGCGCGCACGCGGGTGGTATCGCCAGTTGATGGCTATGTCACGAACCTGAGCGTTTATCGCGGCAACTATGCCAATGCCGGCGTAGCGAAGCTGGCGATTGTCGATAGTCATTCGTTTTGGGTGTATGGCTATTTCGAAGAAACCAAGCTGCCGCGCGTGAAGATCGGGGCGAAAGCCGAAATCCGGCTCATGAGCGGTGGCGTGTTGCAAGGCCATGTCGAAAGCATTTCGCGCGGCATTTACGATCGTGACAATCCACAAAGCCGTGAGCTGCTGGCAGATGTGAACCCGACCTTCAACTGGGTGCGGCTGGCGCAGCGCGTCCCGGTGCGCATCAAGATCGACAAGGTGCCCGACGGCATCACGCTCTCCTCGGGCACGACCTGCACCGTGGTGGTGTCGCCCAGCTGATAGCCTCACGGGGGCCGGGGGCCGGGACAAAAGGACAAACGGCGGCACTGACGGAGCCGCCTGCGCGCCTGCCTGTGCGGCAAGGATGATTCATGCCAGGGCGCGGGGCGGGGCTTCCATGCCGCATTGCACGCTTGCGTGCCAGATATGACAAAATGCCTCGCATTCCGCTCTTTCAGGGAAGTTCTGGCAAGTCAGGCGTTCCCACCCCTTCTTCCGTTATCACCCATCCCATGCAATCCAGCCTTAATCAAAGTGCGCCCTCCGCCGCTCCGGCGCTGCAGCGCACGGTCTACCCGATCCTTGGCGCCATCAGTTTTTCGCACCTGCTCAACGACATGATCCAGTCGCTGATTCTGGCGATTTACCCGATGCTGAAGAGCAATTTCTCGCTCTCCTTCGCCCAGATCGGCCTGATTACGCTGACCTACCAGATCACGGCCTCGCTGCTGCAGCCGCTTGTCGGCATGTATACCGACAAGCACCCCAAGCCCTATTCATTACCGGTCGGCATGGGCTTTACGCTGAGCGGCCTGTTACTGATGTCGGTCGCGCCCAGTTTCCCCTTGCTGCTGGTTGCGGCCGCGCTCGTGGGCTGCGGCTCCTCGGTGTTTCATCCGGAATCGTCGCGCGTGGCGCGCATGGCCTCGGGAGGCCGGCACGGGCTGGCGCAGTCGCTGTTTCAGGTGGGCGGCAATGCCGGTTCGGCGCTGGGGCCGCTGCTTGCCGCGCTGATCGTGATTCCGCATGGGCAGCGCAGCATTGCCTGGTTTTCGCTCGCGGCGCTCGTGGCGATGGTCGTGCTGACGCAAATTGGCCGCTGGTACAAACAGCATCCGTCAAACCGCAAGGCCCGTGGCGCGCAAGCTGTACAGGCCAGCTTGCCGCGCAATAAGGTGCTGCTGGCGATGGGTGTACTGGTGCTGCTCGTGTTTTCGAAATATTTCTATCTGGCCAGCATCAACAGCTATTTCACGTTTTATCTGATCGACAGGTTTCATTTGCCGGTACAGGCCGCTCAGGTGCAACTGTTCCTGTTTCTTGCCGCCGTCGCGGCGGGCACGATCATCGGCGGGCCGGTAGGCGACCGGATCGGGCGCAAGTATGTGATCTGGGTCTCCATTCTGGGCGTCACGCCCTTCACGCTGCTGCTGCCTTACGCCAACCTGTTCTGGACCGGTGTGCTGAGCGTCGTGATTGGCGTGGTACTGGCTTCGGCTTTTTCGGCGATTCTGGTGTATGCGCAGGAGCTGATTCCAGGCAAGGTGGGGATGGTGGCGGGGCTCTTTTTCGGCTTTGCGTTTGGCATGGGTGGGATCGGTGCGGCCGTACTGGGCCATCTGGCCGATGCGACCAGCATCGCCCATGTTTACAAGATTTGCTCGTTCTTGCCGCTGATTGGCGTGCTGGCGATATTCCTGCCGGACGTTGAAGGTCACAAGGCTGTACCCGCCAAAGCGTGAGGCAATACGCATGCAATACGCACGCAATACACACGCAATACACACGCAACATGCACGAAGATCAAAGTGAGCGGGCTGCCAAAGAACCTGAACGCCTGGGCGTGAAAACCCGCATATTCCGGCTTGGCGGTTGCCCTCCATACTTTCCCGATCGCATGTATGCCTTGATATACCCCATATGGCTGCGTAGTTAAGAGATGCTTATCTGGTCGCAAGCCGTTATAGTAGGCGCAGTTTTCGCAGCGCCCTTTCACCCGCCATGGGTAAAATGGCGGCCAGCATCCGTTTCCCTAACCTGACTTGTCCATGCCTTCCGCAGAACCGCATCCGCAAAACGACTTCATGAACGCTGCGCGCAAAGAACGAAAGCGCGTCGAAATCTACCTCGTCAACGGCATCCGGCTGACGGGATGCATTGAATCGTTCGATCAGTATCTGGTAATGCTGCGCACACCTGTTGGCCTGCAAGGCATCTACAAGCGCGCCATCTCCACTATCCAGCTTGACATGGGCACACGCCCGGCCCCGCGCGCAGCCCGGCCGTCGCATGGCGAGCACACGCCACGCGGGCCGCATGGCTCACGCGATCATCGTGAACCACGTGAACCACGCGAGCCGCGCGAACCCCGTCCCTCCCACGAATCGCGTGATTTTTATCAGCCGCCACCCAGTGCTGAACGCGCTCCGGCAGATGGACCGGTCATCGTGACCCGGCGGCGGCGTCTGTTTGGTAACAATGGCAATAACGGTAATAACGGCAATAACGAGTAACCTGGTGCCTGCCGCAAGCACCGGGCCCGCCCGGTGGCAGGCGGCAGGTGGCATTTCATACCTCGCCTGATGTCGACGCCCTGAAACTCAAAACCCCCATGCGCACCAGCCATGGGGGTTTTGAGTTTCAGGGCGCTCATGTGCGCCGGTCAGCGCCAAGCTTACATGGCAACCGACGTCAAACCGACGTCATTTAGGCAGCCCGCTTTCCAGTAACTGCTGAAGTTCGTGCACCTGACGCTGGGCATCTTGCAATTGCGCCTGCGCCTGGCTCTTTTGCTGCTGTAGCGCGGCCGCTTCGGCACGCGTTTGCTGCTGCTGCTGAAGCACAATCGACTGCTGTTGCCGCGCAACGCTCAAATCCGCCTGCAAACGGTCCGCGCGTCCCTGCGACTGCGCGATCATGCGTTCAGTAAAGACTTTTTGCGCTTCCAGTTTCATCCGGCGAATTTCAATCTCCGCTAACTGCTGCGTCTGGCGCACGAAATCCTTGTAAATCAGATCGGCGCGGGTTTCGTCCTGAGTCTTGATCACACGCCAGAAACTCTTTTGCTGAAAAAGCGCGACGTAATAGGTCATTTCTTGCGCATCGAACAGAATGCTCGTGCCATAACTGCCGTTATAGGTTGTGCGCAATTCAACCAGCGTTGAGTTGCGAATCATCTGCTGCAACTGCGCCACATTACCTGCAGCCGACTGTCCTGCTTCATCTGCCGTCAGCGCAACCGCCGGCTGGTCCAGCGCCTGGCTAGACGGTAACTCCGGCAATGCCGTGTTTTGGGTCTTCACCGCGACGACGGCATGGCGGGATGTACCTCTCACATCTGCCGGCAAATACTGCCCTGATGCATGCTGTATTGCTCCGCTCACGATGAGCGCCGCCAACGCAGTCTGTCGGCATTTCGACTTGTAATTCATGTGATTCCTGCTTGAACAGTTCTTGTTTTAGGCGATCCGTCTCATTATTACTCACTTTCCCGGGTTTCGGGCTCTTCGTCGAAAATTTGATACTTGCGCATTTTTTCCCACAATACCTTGCGGCTAATCCCAAGATATTGCGCCGTGTCCTGTCGGCGCCAGCTATTCGCGTCAAGGGCCGTCAGCACGCGGTTGCGTTCACCCATGTCCCACTTGCTGCGATCCACCAGAACATCCGGGGTGGTTTCAGTCACGGCGGGGGTGCCGCTTGCCAGTGCCAGCAGACGTTGCAGCCGTGCCGCATCCCATACGCCGATCTGGCGCACCGTCACGCCAATGCGTTCGGCAAGATTGCGCAGCTCGCGCACATTGCCCGCGAAATACATTTCGGCCACCGCATCGGCCAGCCAGTACGGAATTCCGGATAACGCGGCCAGCCGCTCGGCCCCTACAATCGCCGTCACAAACATCTTGAACAAGGCAATCTTGTCACCCGCGCCGCGTTCTTCCAGCGAGGGAATCCGCAACTCGATCACCGCCAGCCGATAATACAGGTCCGCCCGGAACACACCATCCCTGACGAGTTGTGGCAAAGACTTGTTCGTCGCGGCCACCAGGCGGAAATCGAGCTTCACGGGCGTCGTGGCGCCAAGACGTGTCACCGCGCTATCCTCGAGCACGCGTAGCAGCTTCACCTGCTGATACAGCGGCAAATCGCCAATTTCGTCGAGAAACAAGGTGCCGCCGTCGGCCTGCTCGAAGTAGCCTTTATGCGCAACCACGGCGCCTGTGAATGAACCCTTCGCATGGCCAAAAAACAATGATTCGAACAGGCCATCTGGAATCGCCCCGCAATTCACGGCGACAAACGGACCTGCGCCATAGCGCGAATGCTTGTCATGCAAAAGCTGGGCAATGCGCTCCTTACCCACGCCGGTCTCGCCATGCACCAGCACGCTGGTATCGCAATCAGCAAAAGTATCGACCTCGTGCAGCAAAGCCTGCATGCAGGCCGAATGCGCGACCAGCTCGCTGGCTTCGGAAGGCCGTGCTGTATGTACCCGCAGTTGCAGCGCCAGTTTGGCAATCATGCCGCGCAACTCGGCACAGGTGAAATCGAGCGGCAGGATATGCGAGTACTCCGACGGATAGCTCGCTGGATCATGCTCGCGCGGCGCGGCCCCCACCCAGATCACGGGCATGCCATGCGTGGCGCGCCAGTCGCGTAGAACCAGCGCGCCACTGTCGATCACCGAGACGCTCACCAGCGCCAGCGAAGGCCGTGCAGCGATACGTTCTGGGGCAATCGCCCCATCGTCGGCGCGAATCACTTCGATATCGAAGCTCGCCATGCAACGGGCTACCCGTTCGAGAATGTCGGCCTTTCCCTCCCACACGTAGAGGTCGAGTTCATCAATTTTGGCGGGAGTTCTCATAGACCGTGATTCTTCTCTCAACATCAATAAACAAGCTGGGCCTGACTGCAGAGCAAGGTGCTGTCGTGGACTGTGCTGATGCCAATCTGCACGCCGAGCAGTTGCAACAGCGGCACGAGCGCCGCATCCAGCGTGGTGAGAATCGGGTTGAGCACGCCTACCAAGCCGCTCAGCACCGCTGACAGCAAGGACGTGACATCAAGACCGCCGAGCAGGGTCGCATGCAGCGATCCGGGCAGCGCCGTGACAAGCTGGGTCAGCACGCCCGCGGTCGCGCCCCCCACGCCGTTGGTATTGGTCGACTGGTAATCGTCGCTATCTCCCGCGACGCCATTGAAGACAAACGTCGTGGGGGCTGCGGCTTGCAGGCTCAGGTTCAGGCCCGATGGCGGCGACGCGCTACCGACCGAAATATTCACGAGGCCAAGCAGGCTAAACAGCACGCTCGCGGTGGTGATCGTAGCGGGCTTGCTGCACGTGGTAGGCCCGGTGATATTGGCAAAATTAGTCGCGGCATCGGCACCGACGCACAGGGCCGCGATGCCTGGCTGCGCCACCACGACGCTCTGGCTGGTCGCTTTTTGCGCGGTGCATCGCGTGCTTTGCAAATACGCCGTGCCCTGCCCGGCCTCGATGTAGATCGGCAAGTTCAGCGCGCTCAGGTTGGCCAAGCCCACAAGATTGATGCCGTTCAGCAAAGCCACGTTGAGAAAGACCCGGACCTGCGCCGAATGCGCACTGGTGCGCCAGGTGCCATTCGGATAACGACCCGCTTCGCCCACGGCGATCACCGGCGGCTCAATGACTTTCGCCTGTGCTGTCAACGTCACCAGGGGCCCAAGATTAATCCCGAGCCCGAGATTGATCGCTGAGTTTCCGCGCGCAATTTCGGCGGCGACAAGCAAGGCATCCAGCGCGTTGATGCTCGCGCTCGCTGCCGCCTGGGGGTCAGCCAGACCAATCGAGAGCAGCCCGTTTTGCGTTGCGGTGTTACCTAGCGCAATCTTCTGGCCGCCCGGAACCGCCGCCGCAATCGTCCCAAGATCGGTGATGACGCTGCCCGTGGCCGTGCCGCTTTTGCTGAGTGCGCTAATCATCGCCGTCGCCAGTTGCCCAACGCCAACCTGAGTCGTGAGCAACTGGTTCATCGTGCCCACGCCTAGCGCGGTGGACAGATCCTGCAATTTGATCTGCGCCTGGGCCAGCCCCTGGTAAGACGCCACGCTGAGATTGAGATTGGTATTGAGCAGGCCATTCAGCAAACCATTGAGCAAGGCAGGCGAAACGCTGGCAAGCGTTGTGGTCAGCGAAAACACGCCCACGTTGGTCGCTTGAGCGGTGGCCTGTGCCTGCACCAGGCGCGCGGGCCCGAGATAAAAGTAAGGAATGTTCTGGCTCAGCTTGACTTGCACCGCGTTCACCGGCGTGCCGCTCGCAGAAAAATACGACTGCCCGGGATTAACCGAAGGATCCCAGCGGCCGCAGGTCAGATTCAGGCTGGCGCCCGTGGCGGGCAAGCCATTGCGCGCCGCACTGCCTTGCGCGGCGGCGGTGGCCCCGGCACAGCCCGTCGCCGTCGAAACCGTTTGCGCCCCGGCAATCGCCGCCATATCGGCGGTGCGCTGTAACTGGCGGCGCGCAAGAAAAACGTTGCCCACATCCAGCGCCGCCAGCGCGACGACCGCAAGGCCGATCCACACCGCCGCCAGCACGGCAATGGCTCCCGCCTGACGACGGCGTGGCAGCCCAGATTCGCGGCAATGACGAATGGGGTGTGACATATCAGTTTTGCGCCGAGCCGCTGTTGTGGTAATCGCCGCGTAACGGGTCCCCGTTGACCACACTTTCCATCGACGAGCCGAATAACGCCGGAATTTTCGTCTTGAACGAATCGAGGTAGCGCTGATAGGCCAGCCCTGCTTCGGCGCCCAGCATCGGCAGCGCCGGAGCGGCTGCCGCATTGCTACTTTGCAACGTTAGCCAGGCACGGGCGGCATAACCGGCTTCGGAACCGGAGACACGCGGTTCGCTCTTCGCCCCTTCCTGGAAGGGTGCCTCTGTGGGTATCTGCGCGCCTGCGGTGAAGCTCACAGACAGCATGCCCATGCATAGCAGCCATCGCGCCGATGTGCGCCATGCTGGCAAAAAAGAGGTTCTGAATGACATGTGCCGGCTCCTGTCCCGTGCTGCCCACGTTCTTAAAACACGTGTCATTGCGCAAATCGCTGCAGCATGCGCAACGCCTGATACACCGCTGGATCCTGCATCGCGGCATGCTTATCCGATCCGGACGCAGGTACGGTTTCGGCCGCCACCGTCTGCACGGAGCCAGGCTGCGATGCCATGGAAGACGTTGCTGTTTCCGTTTGCCCGGATTCCATCGCTTTCGTGGAAGGCAACAAGGGTGGAGGCGCCATGATTAGCTTTGATGCAGTGGGCGCATCCGATGCCACCGGCAGCTTTGATTCAGCTATCGATGTGTCGGATGCCACCGCTGGCTTTGATTTGGCGAATACGACTGATGCCAGCACGGGCTTTGATGCAGTGGGCGCATCCAAAGCCACCGGTGGCTTTGATTCAGCAATCGATGTGTCCAATGCCACCGTTGGCTTTGATTTGGCGAATACGACTGATGCCAGCACGGGCTTTGATGCAGTGGGCGCATCCAAAGCCACCGCTGGCTTTGATTCAGCAGTAGACACATCCAATGCCACCGCTGGCTTTGACTCACCGGATGCATTCGATGTCGCACCAGGCGGCACCGGTACGGCGGCTGACGTCGATGCCGCTGGCGTCTCACTGGACGAATGCCCGGCTCGTGTCCACGCCTGGCTGGCAACCACCACTCTCCTCGCTTCGTTTTGAATGGTCTCGCGCACGTTGTCGGCGATCTTCTGCTCATTCATCAGCGCCTGCGCCTGCGCTTGCCGGCCTTCAGCCAGCAAATAAAGCGTCACGTTGCTCATAATCCTGGGATTGTGCTGATCGAGTTCCGCGGCTTGCATCAGTGGCACACGTGCGCCATTGATGTCACCGCTGCGCAAGCGCGCATAGCCGAGATCAGACAGCGTGACGGCATCCGTCGGAGCCAGTTGCGCGGCTTGCTGCAACGCTTGCGTGGCAGCCGGAAAATCCCCGCTGGCGCCCGCCAGTAGTCCCAAACCGCGATAGCCGCGCGCCGCCAGTGGCGTCTTCAGCAGCGCCGTATAGGACGCAGCGCTAGCCGCAGGCTGATCGGTCGCGCGCAGCGCATCGGCACGCAGCAGCATGGTATCGGGCGATACACCGTACTGCTTCTCATAAGCATCGATATGCGCCAGCGAGGCGTAATAGAGCCCCTGTGCCTGCATGCGCTCGATCAACCCCAGATACATCCCGGGCGTATCCGGCGTGACATTGCGCGTGGCCTGCTGCATCTTGACCTCGCGTTCCACCTGGGGCCCCACGCCATACCCTGAAGGGGGCCCCGCACACGCGCCGAGCCATGCACAACCCAGCACCACGCCGAGACGTCCGGCAAACAGCGCGCCTGGAACAGGGGCGACATAAAAACCCAGCCATTTCCGATCCATCATGGTGATTTCCTCAACGATGCAGCGCCGACAGTGTTTTTGTCACGGCCAGCACACCAGGCCCGGCTGTCACGATTAGCAGCGCAGGAAGCAGCGTGACGATCATCACGCCTGTCATTTTCACGGTGAGACGGCCAATCCGCTCACGTAGCAGCGAGCGGCGCGTTTCGCGCAAGCGGTCGCCGAACTGTTTGAGCGGCTCCTGAACCGCACCGCCATGGCGATCGACCTGAATCAGCAAACGCACGACGGCACGCAAGTCCTCATTGCAAAAACTGGTGGCGAGCCGGTGTAGCGACTGCTCCCGTGTGCGCCCAGCGGCGAACTGGCGCTGCGCAATCTCGAGTTCGCTCGACAGCACCGGCTGCACGCCACGAAAATCGTTCACCATGACTTGCAGGCTTTGATCCAGCGAAAGCCCTACGCCTTGCAGCAAACGCAACAGATCGACCAGCATGGGTAGCTCTTCAACCACGGCTTCACGCCGCGCCGCTGCGCGGTGATGCACATAGAGCTTGGGCAGCATGAAGCCGGCCACCGCCGCCAGCAGTAATAGCAACGGATAGCGCGGCCCGGCAAGCTGTCCGTGCGCGAGGAGAGCCGCTAACAGCGGCAGTGCGACGGCGCAGGCCACCCGCGCCATCAGAAAAAGCCCGCGTGAGTGGGCCTCGACAAAACCGCTTTGCTCCAGCAAACGCCGGTCTTCCTCGGCGACGATCAACTTGCCCAATGAGGTGTCGAGCAGCCGTGCTCCGGTTCGCGCGAGTTGCTGCAACCCTTGTGCGAAAAACGATGGCCGACCCAGCGCGGGTTTCACGCCCGCGGCCGTGCTGGCGCGTTCCTCTACGCCATGGCCTCGCGTGGCCGCTGCCGCCGCGGCGCGCTGCTCCAGCGCCTGGGTCAAGGTGCGAACGCTGCGGCGCTCGTGCGCCAGACGCACGATCAGCCCTCCCGCCAGCAAAAGCAACGCCAGCGCGAACAGCGCTAACGCCAGGACCACCAGAGGCATCGGTTGCATCATGTCCCCTCGTTCATGTTTGTCTGTTCATGTTTGCCAGATCACGCCCGCCTGAGCCGCGCCAGGCGATAGAGCAGATAGGCGCCAGCCATCTGCAGCAGAAACGCGAGGTACACCAGCAAGCGGCCGCTATCGTCATGCCACATGACGCTGAAGTACGCCGGATTCGACATGATCAGAAAACCACCAATGCCAATCGGCAACAGCGCCAGTATCCACGCAGACAGACGGGTTTCGGTCGACATCGCAATCAGCTCGCGCTCGGCTTGCTCGATATCGCGCATGAACGACGCCATGCGGTCAAGCATCACATCGGCCCGGCCGCCGTATTTGACCGACAGCCGCAACACGGCGCCAATCAGTTCGAACTCGCTGGTGCGATACACCTGTGCGACATGGGACAGCGCACGATCAATCTCCGTGCCCGAACGCAGCATCCGCGACACATGATCGAGACATTCACGCAGAGGGGCTTCGGTGCTTTGCAACGACGACTGAAACGCCGCGGGCACGCTATTGCCCAGCACGATCAGGCGCACGATGCCATCGAGAAACGACGGCAACTGTTGCACGATCATCTGGCGGCGCTTCTGGATGCGCCACGACAGCAGCAGATAAACCAGCACGACGCAAGCCAGCAGCATCACGCCTGCCGCCAGCAGCCCCGCCTGACGCAGCGCCCACCAGCACAGCAGCAGCGTAACCACTGCCACGGTCCAAAACAGTGAACGCGCCTGCGTCAGGCCCGTGCGACTCATTAGCTCGGCCATGCGCCTGGCCGCCTGGGCTCGCAGATAACGCCCGCGCACCGACCAGCGCGCACCCGCATCTGGGACCGCGAGCGCCGGAGCGGGCGCACTTGGACGCATGCCCGCCATAGCCGGGGCCGACGATGCCATCCGGCTGTCGATAAAACGCCCAGCGTTGGCCCGTTCCTTGTGCTGCGCGCCTCGCTGCAACAGCAGCAGCGCCGCCGCGGCGCTGAGCAGCGCCAGCGCGCCCAGCAAGGCGATCGCTATGGCGATCGTGCCCGAGCTAGACATTGAAGCCTCCCCCAGCGCCGCCAAAACCCCCGCCAAAACCCCCAGCCGCTTCCGACAGCATCGGCCTGAAGCGCGCCAGTTTGGACGAATGCGGATGAATGCCGAGCGACACCCACTGGTCACGCTCTTCGCCATCGGCACCTGCTACGGGTTCGTAGCGATACAGCTCCTGGGTTGCAATGATGTTGTCGGAAAGCCCCGTCACTTCAGTAATCGACAGGATGCGGCGGCGGCCATTCGACAAGCGCCCGATCTGCACGATGAAGTCGATCGCATTGGCGATCTGCCGCCGCAAACTTGATTCGGTCCCCTGAAAACCAGCGAAGCCCGCCAGCATCTCAAGCCGGTACAGGCACTCGCGCGGCGAACTGGCGTGGACCGTCCCCATCGACCCATCGTGGCCGGTGTTCATCGCCTGCAGCATTTCGAGCACTTCACCGCCGCGCACTTCGCCGACGATGATGCGATCGGGCCGCATACGCAGCGTGTTGCGCAGCAAATCGCGGATGGTCACGAGGCCCGAGCCGTCAAAGCCGCCAGGGCGGCTTTCCAGCCGGACCACATGAGGATGGTTCAGCGATAGCTCGGCCGTGTCTTCGATCGTCACGACGCGTTCGATTTCGGGAATATGAAACGCCAGCGCATTGAGTAGCGAGGTCTTGCCCGAACTCGTCCCGCCTGACACCAGCACATTGCAGCGCGCATTCACCGCGGCCTCCAGCAGCGCGCCGATCTCGTGGTTATACGTGCCATTGCCGAGCAGATCGTCGGGGCGCAGCGGGTCCTTGCGAAACTTGCGAATCGATACGATCGGGCCATCTATGGAAAGTGGCTCGATCACGACATTCACACGGCCACCATCGGCCAGCCGCGCATCGACCATCGGATTCGATTCGTCGAGACGCCGCCCGATGGGTGCCAGAATGCGTCGCACGATGCGCAGCAGATGCGCATTATCGGCAAAGCGCACCGGGATTTTCTCCAGAATGCCGTGACGCGAGACATAGACATCGTTGTAGCCGTTGATCAGGATATCTTCGACCGCGGGATCATTGAGCAGATCTTCAATCGGGCCAAAACCCGCCAGCTCCTTGGTGAGCGCCTCGGCAATCAGACGCACTTCGCTCTCGTTGATGGGAATGTGGCGCAAGCGCACAAAGCTGTCTATTTCCAGATCAACGAACTGGTTGATCGCCTGGCGCGACCAGCGGCCAAATTCAGCGCCCAGTTCTTCGATGCGGGTCAGCAGATGCTCATGCGCCGCGTTCTTGATGTCCTGAAACTGCTGGCTGTGCGCGAACGACGGGGCATCGTCGGCAAATTGAATGTCTTTTCCCATCGTTTATGACCGCTTGTTTGAAGGTGGAATAAAACGCCTGAGCGCATCGAATGCGAAGCGCCCACGTGCGGAGGTCGCGCACGCCGCGCCACCGAGGCGCTCAATCAGCGGTTCAAGCGCGCGGACATAAATGTCACGCGTCGAGGTCTCGACAAGCAGTTGCCCCTGATTGGCCGCCTGACCCAGCGCCACGCGACGCTCTGGCAGACTCGCCAGCAGCGGCAGGTTCAGGCGCTGGGCGATTTGCGCCGCGCTCAAACCCAGCTCGGGGTCGTATTTGTTCACGACAAGCTGCACGTTGACGGCTTGCGGCAAATCTTCACGCAACGCATCCAGCACGCCGACCGCCGACACCACCGAGGCCACCCCCTGATCGCACACCAGCCACGCTTCGTCGGCGGCCTGCACCACGTGCGCCATAAATTCACGGTTGGAAAAGCCGCCCAGATCGACAATCTGCTGGTCAAAAAAGGCCCGCAGGCGGTTCAGCAAGCTAATCGATGCGGCGTAGGAAACCGTGCGCATCTCCGCCAGATCGGTGGGCAGCGCCGTCAGGGCCACGCCGCTCGGATGACGCGATAACGCGGTATGGATAAAGGTTCGATCGAAGCGGCGCAAATTGCGCACCGCTGCCACGAAATCGAATTCGCTGCGCGTATCGAGCAGCATGGCGCCATCACCAGCGGGCAAGCCGAGATCCAGTAGCACCGTCTGCTGGTCCTGGGCCGCCTTGCGCCGTTGCAGCGCCACCGCCAGATTGGCGGCCAGCGTGCTCACGCCCATGCCGATGCGAGCTCCGAGCAGCACCGTCAAACGGCCATGGCGGCTGATGGGCTCAACCTGTTGCGCCATCACCTGCTGCGTGATGCGCACAGCGTCTTCAGCGGGTGCACCCAGATCAATGAAATCGCGCACGCCGGCACGCAAAGCAGCCAACGCCGTTTCCGGCTCGCTGAGCAAACCCAGCGCGACAATCTGCATGCATGGATAAGCGGCCCGCACTGCATTGGCCACCACGCTGGCGGCCGCGGCACGGCCCGCCGAAAAATCAATAAACACCAGTGTGGGGTTGAGCGCGGCAATGCGCTGCGTGAGCACGGCTGAATCGAGTGCCACCACATCCACCCTGCCCGCCTGGGCCAGCGTCGTCGCCAGCCAGTGAGCATGCTCACTGCTCAAGGAGGCAAGAACGAAGGAGTCCGTCAGAGCTGGTTCAGTCAAGGGATACGTTCTCGCATTCATCCTGGGCATCCTTCGGGGACCGTGATACGGCGGCTGCCGCGCCGCGCACCGCTGCAGCGACATCGCTCGCCCACACCGCGATACGTCGTGCGCTCATTTCGAAAATCCTGGCACCAGCGTGGTGGCCGCCGCGCCGCCTAACAAGTCCCGCCATACCGGGCCGTTGCGCTGCTCCGATTGTTCGCCTGGCGTGCTGGGCAAAACAGCACCCTTCGCCAGCGGCGACACCAGATGCGGCGTCACGATAATCACCAGTTCCTTGTCGTTTTGCTGGTAGCTCAACTGCTTGAAAAACGTTCCGATGATTGGCAAGTCGCCCAGAAACGGCACCTTGCTGACATTCGATGCCGTTTCGCGGTCAATCAGCCCGCCGATCACGAAGCTCTCGCCATCACCCAGTTCGACGGTGGTATCGGCGCGGCGCGTCGTGATGGCGGGGACAGAGATGCTATTCACCGTGACCGCATGCACGAAATCCAGCTCACTGGCCTCTGGCGCCACCTTCAGCGCGATGCGTCGCGGACTGAGCACGGTCGGTGTCACGGTCAAGCCGATGCCATAGGGCTTGTACTGGATCGACGTCGTACCCAACGCCTCAGGCACGGGCACCGGAATTTCGCCGCCCGCGAGAAAACTGGCGCTCTGTCCGGAGAGCGCGACCAGGGTCGGCTCCGCGAGGATGCGCGCGAGATTGTTGCTTTCCATCAGGCTCAGGTTAGAAAAAATACCCTCGGAGGCGTAGTTGAACACCAGGTTGAAAGCCGAGGTGATTGGCGTGCCCAGCGCGGGCAGCGAGCCTGGCGTGACAGTAGTAGGCGCGGCAGGCGCAAAGGTGCCAAACGAAAAACCATTGGCGCTCTGACGGAAAAAATTGAAGCCAATCTGCTTGAGTACCGAACGGCTGAATTCCACCACCCTGACATCCACCTGCACCACGGCCCGCGATGCGATCGTCGAGGTGTCCACCACCACGCCATCTTTGTCCAGCGAGGCATTGGCCGCTGCTACCGCGCGCTGATGTGACTCCATCGTGGGCGTCGAACCGGAGATCAACGCCGTGTTGCCCAGCACTTTCATGGCAGGTGCGTCACCGCCGAGGATCGAGCGTGCCGCGCGAGGGCTCACGTTGACGGTATACGTCAGGGGTGGCGCATCCGCGCGCTCCCATAGCATCACACTGGTGGTACCCGCTGCCTTGCCGACCAGCAGCACGCCCCCCCGTTTGTCACCGCGCAAAACCAGCACGTCCGCCACGCTGGGATCCCCCACGGCAATGCGCCGCATCGTGTGCCCCGCCGCCAGCGTCCGCTGGGCACCGACCGCCATTTCAAGCGTCGCGCCGGGACGCTCATTCGCCCATGCAACCGTTGGGCCGGCCAGCGACAAGACTATCAGCGGCACAGCACGAAGCCACGCCGCCACCTCGAAGGCAAAAATCTTTTTTGTCATTGTGTTGTGTTGTTATAGCGGCCACGAACATCGCTACCCGTGACCTGAAACGGCTTACCAGGCGAGCGTTTCCGCGCGCCCACCGCGAATGACTTCAATGCTGCCGCCAGTGCGCGTTGCGGGACGCGCATGCACTGCTGTCTGAGTGCGGCCACCGCCGCCCGCTAGCGCATCCAGCGCAATACCGGCTGCGGCGCGTGTCGAGACGTCCTGAGCCGCGCCTTGCACCACGGTTTTCAGCACCTCGGGAAGCGCTGCAAACGCGCGCGAATCGACCACCTCGTTATCTTCTGGATTCCGTAATGCCAGCACCAGGTGCCCATTCATTTCGGCGAGTGTCAACCGGTTGATATCGGTCATCGGCACCGCCAGCACCGCAGTCCGCGCCATCGCCGCGGGATCGTTGGGATTGGGTGTGACGTCATTGAGCGTGGCACTGCTCGTGTTATTGCCGAAGGCCAGCACGCGCACCTTCGAGAGCAACAGGCGCGCCTGGGTTTGCTCGATCTCCGCGCCGCTTAACCCCGCAGCCGGTTCGCGCTTCAGCGTAAAGAACACATCGACGAAATTGCCTGGCCGCACGCGATTGCCCACCGCATTGGTTTCATCCACCCGCACGGCCACGGCCCGCTCGCCGGGAGCAATGCGCTCCGCGAGCCCGGATGACAACTGCGTCTCAAAGACTGGTGCGCCCACGCCAATATCCGCCATGGGCACGCGTCCAACCAGCACCGCGGGATCGGCAAAGGCTCCGTCCGGCTGAACCGGGAACGGCTGGATGCGCAGCGCTTCGAGCGCAATCGGCTTGCCTGCGGGCAAAGCGTGCGTCGTCACGACGACGGGAAACGTGGCTTGCGCGACAGGCCGGACCACGGCGGAAGGCGCTGCGCGGTGCGACAGCATCCATGCCGCCAGACCGAGCAAGAGCGCTAGCGCGATCAGCACACCGGCGATGATTCGCGTCAGGTGTGGCATCGCGGCCCCCTCTTGCGGCGGGATATGAAACAGGAAAAACCACGCGCAGCGTAGGCTTTGGGCTTTGAGGCCGTGACTAGCACATGAATTTCTGACCGGTCGATCACAGCAGGTATCCGGGATTGAGCTGCACCATGGCACTGCTCGAGAGTGCGGCAGGCAGCACCAGACTCAGCAAGGGCAGCGTGGGAATCAGGGGTTTTCCAGCGTAGTTGTAGGTCAGCGTGACTTTCACGCATTGCATGGCGGTATTGAAGGTGCAAGCAGCGGGTGTGGCCACGCAGCTTGCATAACGGCCCGAGAGCCAGCCCACGGTTCCCGTTGCCGCGCTGCAGGCGGCGCTCGCACGTGCGGCCAACGCACTGGGCACATCTTTTGCCTGCTGATAATTCAGTGCGGCGCGCGCGCCCTCTTCCGCGGCCAGCGTCAAGCTTTGCTGCGCCACGAAGATCAGGCTGAACGTGACGATCGCATAGAGAATCAGGAAAAACAGCGGAAAAATCATCGCAAACTCAACCGCCATGCTGCCGCGCTGCTCACGTGACGCTTTGACATCAATGCGATAGTGGACAAGCGTAGTGGACGTCATGTCGTGGCACCTGTTACAAACTGCAAGGCCACCCACGCGGCTGCGGGCACTGTCAGGCATGCGGCATAAGGCGTCGAGCGACGCCCTGCAAGCTCAAAAGTAGGTGTGGCGCGACGCCCGCTCAATGCAGGGATGCGCGAGCGCGAAGTCAGCAGCAATGTCGCGGCATGAACCCCGGCGGCAAGACTCGCTGCAACCCACAATCCGAGCAACGGCTGCATTCCGCACCAGGCGCCCAGAACGGCGAAAACCTTGACGTCAGCCGCACCCATCACGCCGATAACAAAAAACGGCAGCAATGCGATCAGGCCCACTGCTGTGCCAAGCAATGCCGCATAGAAAGAGATGCCAAACGGGTTATGGCGAAGCACGGCGCACATCAAAGCGGCAATGAAACCGATGACGACGAGTGCATTCGGAATCCGCCGATTGCGGCAATCGCACACCGCAATGGCGATCGCCCATGCAATAAACAGGACACTGCTGAGATGCCCATTCATGTTTCACTCGATTGGCAGAACAATCCGTCTGAACCAGATATTGGGTTCAGACGGATTGAATGACGGGTTATTTAGTCAGGCTAACCCGGAAACGTGGAGCAGGCTGGAAAATAGCCAGGCACGAGTTTTTGTGCGAGATTAATGTCCCGACCGGCTTTTTAACCACCGCCGCCGCCTGATGTGCCTGTAGGCAAGGCGCTCGCCACGGCATTAAAGGTAGAAACAATAGCTGTTTTTACCCCTGTCGTCGCGGTTACGATACCCACCGCAATGATTCCTGCAATCAGGCCATACTCAATAGCCGTGACGCCTTTGTTTTCTGTTAGAAAACGCTTAATGATGTTTTTCATCACTCCCCCGGAATTCATGAAAAATAATATTCAGCCACGCAGGGTAGTAGATGGATTATCCAGGCAGGCAGTCAAGTCCCCCTCGCTGCCATTACCCTTATCCAATCATCCCCCGTTAACCGTGGCCAGATTAAACCCAAGCCATCAGGATGATCTCTCCGATAATGCCCCCTTTGCCAAATTTCCCTGTTTTATAAACGCTATCTCATTTACAAGCAATTCCGTTTTTTATTAACGCCACTCTTAAGCAGTGGAAACAACGGAAATTTTTACCGCCGGTGATGCAGCCAACATAAAAGCGACGTGGAGCCCATAACTTGACGCTCCAGGCTGAGGTGCTAGCAGGTACCAGTGCGTCAGTCTGTTGTGGACCTGGAAGATGGCCTCACATCCCCCATTTTTTTGGAAAATACACGCCGCACTACAGCATCCGCCTGAATCAGAATTCCCCAAAAAAACATTTAATGAAGAAAAACCAATAATTTATTCTTGTTTTTATCTTGAACCGCATTCAATACGAATAATTGCTATTTATTAAAAAATAAATGCACCTGACACCCGTATTTTTCAGATCCTGGAACAGCAGGCCACCCCTGGCCATGCGAATCGTTAATATTTTTTACTGCTTCTTTTGCTGCTTCACACCCCCAGAACCCCCAGCATTTCTACGTTTTATAGTACAACAATCATATTTAAGCAATTGTCCTAACCCCTAGTTTTCGAGCCTTTCCGTGCTCCCCCCGTACGGTGCCAAGATTAACCGTAAAAAATGTGTTGCAACATATAGGGCTAACCATAATGCGTATCAGTTTCGTGGCCATCTGAAATCCTTACGTCAATCTCAATCGCATGTTACGCGCCAAAGCGTAACGTCGCATTGAGATCGTTACGTTACGTACACAAGCCCAATCCCATTTATAGCGCTATCTGACCGCATCCCAGAACAATCAATTTATGCGCAATAACTTGTCTCTGCCCCGCTGCATGGGGAAGTCGATATTTTTAATTCCCGTAGCCCACGTTTTTTTGTGAGTTGGCATGGTGATTGCAGAGAGTAACCCGCAGCATCATTCAACAACCATGCGATACGAGGGCGACATGAAAACTCAAATTTCTTCCGGCGTGCTACGGACAACGATCATAACGGCGGCCGTCACTGCCATGCTTTCACTCGCCGCCTGCGGTGGCTCGGGGAGCCTCAGTTCTGGGCTCGGCTCCAAAGGCACCAGCGGGACTGGCGGAACCATTTCAACCGGCGGTGCGAATGGAACCAACACCGGCACCGGCACAAACCCAGGTGGCAGCAATGGCGGAACCTCTGCCAACAATGGCTCCGACGGTTCGGGTTCGGGTTCGGGCTCGGGCAGCAACGGTGGCGGCACTGCGGGTAACGGCGGCAATGGCGGCGGAACTGGCGGGAACGGTGGCGGAAGCGGTAATGGCGGCGGTACGGCATCGGCCAACCCCGTTAGTCTGGTCACGGACAAGGCAGGCGGCATCGTCTCGGGTGTCGGATCAACGGTATCGGGCCTTGGCACAGTCATCGGCTCGCAAACCCTGCCTGGCGTCAATCCTGCTACCACCCAGGCAGCAGGAGGCATCGTGCAAAACGTGGGAGGTGCGGTATCCACGCTAGGCAACGGTGTCAGCCAAGGGCTGGGACAGCTCGGCACGGCAGGTAATCCGGTCGGCGTCACACTCTCGAGCGTTGGTGGAGTGGTCGGTCAGACAGGAGGTGCGCTCAGCAATACCGGCAATCTGGTGACGAGCCTGGGCAGCGGCCCACTCGCCCCGCTTTCGGCAGTGACTACGCCTCTTGGCGGTGTCGTCGATGCGTTAGGCGGTGCCGTCACCAATGGTGGCGGTACGCTCACCAACATCCTCTCTACGGGTCCCATCCAGCAAGTCACGCAAACCTTGAGCACGGCAATTACGCCCATCACCGCGATGGTGGCCAACACCACGCAAACCGTGGGCAATGCGACGGGCCTTGGCGCACCGCTCAATGGACTGCTCTCGACCGTCGGTAGTAGCCTCGCCAATACCGGCGCGCTCGTCGCTAAAACGGGTAACAATCCGGTTACCACAGGTCTCGGCAATGTCGTAACCAGTACAGGTAATACCGTCGCCTCGGTGGGCGGCTTGTCGACAGGCGGCACGGGAAGCAATCCTCTGGCACCCGTCACCGGGTTGCTCGGCGGACTGGCAGGCGGTGCGGGTGGCGGCACGTCGGGCAGCGGTGGCTTGCTCGCACCGGTTACCGGCATCGTAGGTGGACTCACCGGCGGCGCAACCGGTGGCACGCAGGGCAGCGGTGGCTTGCTCGCACCGGTTACCGGCATCGTAGGCGGACTCACCGGCGGCGCAACCGGTGGCACGCAGGGCAGCGGTGGCTTGCTCGCACCGGTTACCGGCATCGTAGGCGGACTCACCGGCGGCGCAACCGGTGGCACGCAGGGCAGCGGTGGCGTACTCGCACCGGTTACCGGCATCGTAGGCGGACTCACCGGCGGTGCAACCGGTGGCACGTCGGGCAGCGGTGGCGTACTCGCACCCGTCACCGGTTTGCTTTCGGGTGTGACTGGCAGCCTCGGCAACGTCGGTGCCAAACCAGCGACCACTGCGACCACCACCGCGACCACAACCACAACAATCAACCCGGGCATCTCGCTTACCACTACCACCGGTGGTAGCAGCAACACGGACGGTTTGCTGTCTGGCGTGACATCAGCGGTTGGCGGTCTGTTAGGGGGCTTGTCCGGGAAAAAATAAAGCATCCGGGACATCCTGAACGGGTATCAATATGGGCCTGGCATACCGCCAGGCCTGTGTCATGCCTGCATACCGGCAGAAACCACCCAATCGTTCGGATAACGGCATGAAAACCGGGCCAAACCCGGCATAAGCGGTGCCGTAAATTGCATTTCAAAGCTAGCGTAACGCCACACATATCGGGCACGTGACGCCACCCTGCCACCATGGCAGTATGCGTCCAGCCACTCCAGCCACATAAGCGTGCACGTTGTCCGGCCAGACAACGCGCCTCGCATAACAAGAACGGCCAACGAGGACACATCCGATGAAACTCGGGTATAAAACATGGGCTGTATTACTGGCAATGACCGCTGCCAGTACCGTGCAAGCACAGACACGTCCCGCGGTTAGCGGCAATCCACTCGATGCGCTACCGCAACTCAAGGCTCCAGCAAGAGGACCAAACGTCACGGTGCAGGTACAACCCCAGGCAGCCCCCCTCCAGGAACTGCTCGCACGTCATCTGACACCCTCGCGCGTTCAGATTGAAGGGGTGAATTCGATCCCGTTCAATGACGTCGCCCAACGCTTCACTTCGATTGTCGGAAAAGACATCACCGTGGGTGAGCTCATCGAGCTGGCCAATGGCGTCACGCGCCTTTATCAGGAACACGGGTATGCGCTTTCGTTCGCCTTCGTGCCCGCACAGACATTTGAAAACGGCATCGTGCGTATCACCGTGGTAGAGGGTTACGTCGCGGAGGTGACGGTCACCGGCAAGCCCGGTGCGACCGAAGCGCGCATTCGTTCGATTGCCGAGCACATCCGCGCTGACCGCCCGCTGCGGCGTGCAACCTTCGAACGCTACATCAATACGCTTGGGCTGTTGCCTGGCGTCAAGGTGGCCGCCACCGTCGCTCCGCCGCAAAACACGGATGGCGCGGCCACGCTTGAACTCAAGGTTGAGCGCAAATCATTCGACGTCAGCGCGGGCGTGGACTTCAACCATCCCGGCGTTCAGGGCCTGCTCACGGCCACCGAAAATGGCCTGACGTCGCTTGGCGAACAGCTCAGTATTTCAGCCCTGGTGCCGAAGGGTCGTGACAATCAAACCTATCTGGCCGTTCGCGCGGCCGTGCCGATTGGCAGCAACGGACTAACGGCCAAAATCGATGCCACCCACTATCGCGGCAATCCTGTCGATAACCCCGGCCTGCCCAGCTATGTTCAGCGCACGGTCATCAACGACAAGATCATCGGCTCGCTCTCTTATCCCATCTTGCTGAGCAATACCCGCAGTCTGCTAGGCACCGTCAGCGGTTACGCCTCACATGACGAAGACCGCTATCAGAACCAGATCAATGGCGCACAGATCGGCCTGAGTTCGCAGATCCGTGTCCTGCAGTTGCAAACCGATTACACCAGCGCGCAAACCGGTCAGGTGCAGCGTGCCAGCCTGAATCTGGCAAAGGCGTTCAATATTCTCGGCGCCTCCAAAGCGGGCAGTTCGAATATTCCTGGCGCGGTTACCATCAACCCAGCCTCCCTGACCTTCGTGCGCACCGGTGCGAGTTTCTCGCAAACCAACGAGTGGCCGCTGAAACTGGGCACCGCTATCGCCTTGACCGGGCAGTACAGCCCGGATTCACTTCCTACGTCGGAGCAGATTGCTTTTGGTGCGCAACGTTTCGCCCAAGGCTATCAGCCAGGGGAGGCATCGGGTGATTCAGGCTGGGCGGCCTCTTTCGAACTCAACCGGCCATTCGCGCCTGGATTCACCTATCTGCGCACGATCACGCCCTATGTCTCGTTCGATATGGCACGCGTGTATTTACATGCAGGGACACCCTCACCCTCAAGGCTGGCCTCTATCGCGCTTGGTTTCCGGATTTCAGATGCGAAGTACTACAACCTGGACCTGTCGGTGGCCAAGCCCCTGGCTGATGCGCCAGTGGAAAGCCCATCGCGCAGCCCACGTGTCAATGCCACGTTTTCCTATCAGTTGAACTAGCTGAATGGAGCACGCTTGAGCGCCGGTACACAGGGGTTCGAGGGGTTCGGGGTATGCACTCACAGACGTGAGCAGGGCTTTCACGTAATCTGCGCGGGGCTCGAACCTGAACCCGAGCATTACGCCGCCCGGTTTCCTGAGCACGTCACTTGAACCAGCACGGCTCAGATCGTGCCACTTTCAACCATCTTCCAGGGGAAGGCAATGAGGCAATTTACCCAACGCGCAAGTACGCGGCTCGCCCAGGCCATGAAACGCATGGCGCTGGCAAGCGTGCTGCTTGCACATGCTGCCGGCTCCTTCGCGCAAAACACGAGCCCGGTTGGCATCTGGCAAACCATCGACGACCATACCGGCCAACCCAAGGCACTCGTGCAAATTGCGCAGGATGGCGATGGCATGCTCAGCGGCCGGGTGATCAAGGGTTTGGGCGCAAACAACCAGCCGGAGCGGCGTTGCACAGCATGTACCGATGCACGCAAGGATCAGTTGATTCTCGGCATGACGATCATCAACGGCATGAAGAAAGAAAACGAGGGCGGATGGGATGAGGGCCGGATTCTCGACCCCGAGAACGGCAAAATCTACAAATGCAAAATGCATCTGGAAGACGGCGGGCAAAAGCTGGTGGTGCGAGGCTATATCGGCGTGTCATTGCTCGGACGCTCGCAAACATGGATTCGCCAGCCATGACAATGGTCATGACCTGGCTATTACTACCTGGCTATTACTATTACCGGCGAGTGTGACCTAAAATCAGCCTGAATAAAAAAACCGGCCAGGCATTTCATTGCTGGCCGGTTTTTGTCGTGCGGAGTGTCAATTCATTAAACCAACTTTCATGCTGCATATTTAAAAGAATTGCCGTAACCAAACACAGCAGGAGTATTGGGCTGCGGCGCGTATCCGGTAGCAGGAGCCGCTGGAACGGTATGCTCGACCTCGGTTGTAACGGGTTTTGCTTCCTGTTGATGATTCCGCATACGTGCTTGCATCGTGCTGCAAAGCGCTTCGCTCGCTTCGCCGAACAGCTGATCCGTCACGCGTTTCAGGACACCGGTTTCGTGCCATGCCTTAAAACGACGGTGGCATGTCTGATACGACGGGTACTTGCGCGGCATCGCAGACCAGGTTGCACCGCTGTACATCACCCAAAGCACGCCATTGAGTACAGAGCGGGTATTGGCCAGAGGACGACCACGCAGTTCAGAACGGGGACGTAGCTCCGGAAGCAGTGGAGCTACGCGTTGCCATTCTTCGTCGGTAATATCACGATGGGGTGTCATTAAGATTTCTCCTTTGTCAAAAAGCATGACCAGAAGATATCAAGCGCCCCATAGTCCAGATATCAGATGATTCTGAATCTTGAAATTGGGCTTTGAGCCCCCTTAGGCTGTTACCTTTCAAATGCCTACAAAGTCTTAAGTTAACGAGGTATCCACCAGACGACGCGGCGCATCGAGATACTCTTTTGACTGCATTTCCACAATACGTGACACCGTGCGGCTAAATTCATTGGCCATCGGCCCTTCCAGATACAGTTGATCGGCCGCAACCGCAGCCGACATCAGCAATTTGATCTTGTGATCATAGAAAACATCGATCAACCACGTAAAACGGCGCGCTTCGGAGGCCATCCGTGGCGTCATCTGCGGCACGCCCGACAAAATCACGGCGTGAAAGCGGCTCGCCAGCTCAAGATAATCGTTCTGTGAACGCGGGCCACCGCACAACGTGGCGAAATCGAACCAAACCACACCATCGGCACGCCGCAGCGCTTTCAGTTCGCGCTGCTCGATATGCAGGATGGGACTCTCATCCGGCACGGCCGCCAGACGCGAAAACGCGCTGCGCAGCGCCTTGTCGGCCGCCGCCCCCAATGGCGTGTGGTACACCGCCACTTGCGCCAGGGTCAGGCGCCGATAATCCACACCGGCATCCACATTGACCACGTCGAGCTTTGACTTGAGCAGCTCGATGGCGGGCAGCAGGCGGTCGCGGTGCAAGCCATCGGGGTAAAGCGTGTCGGGTGCGTAATTGGACGTCATCACGAACTGCACGCCATTCGTAAACAGCCGGTCCAGCAGACGGTAAAGGATCATCGCATCCGCGATGTCCGAAACGTGAAACTCGTCGAAACAAATCAGCCGGTAACGCCGTGCGATGCGTTTTGCGAGTTCATCGAGTGGATCGGCCTGGCCTTTCAGTTCCTCGAGTTGCCGGTGTACTTCGCGCATGAATTCATGAAAATGCAGGCGTGTCTTGCGTTGTACCGGCACCACTGCAAAAAAACTGTCCATCAGAAAGCTCTTGCCGCGCCCCACGCCCCCCCACATGTAAATGCCACGTGGTAACTCAGGATGCAAAATGAGTTTTTTAAAAACGTTCGAGCGGCGAGCCTTGTAAGCGACCCATTCCTCATAGCACTGCTGCAACCGTTCAACCATCGCCCGTTGCGCCGGGTCGGACTGGTATCCGCGTTTTTTCAGCTCGCTTTCGTAGTATTCGGTGACGTTCATCGTGCGACCGGAAAAAAGAAAGCGGGCGGGAATCAACCCGCCCGCCTTGATGACTTCATACCTGCAGGCCTTTGCAGGCGTGAAGACCTACATGTTCAGCGCGCGCTTGTCCACCGCAAGCGCGGCCTCACGCATGACTTCGGATAACGACGGATGCGGGTGGCAGATACGCCCAATATCTTCCGACGCGGCCTTGAACTCCATCGCCACCACGGCTTCCGCGATCAGGTCCGAAGCATTGGCCGAAATGATATGCACGCCGAGTAACTCATCCGTTTTCGCATCGGCAATCATCTTGACAAAGCCTTCGGCCTTGTTGATCCCCAACGCGCGGCCATTCGCCATGAACGGAAACTGGCCCGTTTTGATCTCACGGCCTTCCGCCTTCAGTTGCTGCTCCGTTTTGCCCACCCATGCAATTTCCGGCTCGGTGTAAATCACCCATGGAATGCAGTTGTAGTCGATATGCGGTTTCTGGCCGTCAATCACTTCCGCCACCAGTACGCCTTCATCTTCGGCCTTGTGCGCCAGCATCGGACCACGCACCACGTCGCCAATCGCGTAAACGTTCGGCACGCTCGTCGCGCAATGGTCATCGACATCGATAAAACCACGTTCGTTCGTTTTCAGGCCGATCGCGTCAAGACCAAGGTTATCGGTATTCGGCACACGGCCAACCGAGACGATCAGGCGGTCGGCCGCGAGTGTCTGGGCCTTGCCGTCCTTGTCGGTGTAGGCGATCGAAACCCCCGTGGCACTCGTTTTCACTTCACCGATCTTCACGCCCAGATGAATCTCAAGGCCCTGCTTCTTGAACTGCTTGGCGGCTTCCTTGGCCAGCGCCTGGTCGGCTGCGCCGAGAAATTCGGGTAGCGCTTCCAGCACGGTCACCTCGGCGCCCAGACGACGCCACACCGATCCCAGCTCAAGGCCAATCACGCCCGCGCCAATCACCGCGAGTTTTTTCGGCACGGCGGTGAAGCTTAAAGCGCCCTCGTTATCCGCCACGATCGTGTTGTCGACGGGAATCGACGGCAAATGGCGTGCCTTCGAACCGGTCGCAATGATCACGTTTTTCGCCGTCACGACTTCGGTCCCGTCCTCACCGCTGACTTCGATCTGCACGCCTGCAGCCGTTTTTCCGGTGAACTTGCCATGACCCTTAAGCCAGGTGATCTTGTTCTTGCGAAACAGGAACTCGATCCCCTTCGTCATTTTTTCGACGATGCTGTCTTTACGGGCCAGCATCTTTGTCACATCCAGCTTGACGTCGGCCACCGAAATACCGTGATCGGCCAGATGGTGAGAAGCATTTTCAAACTCTTCCGACGAAGCCAGCAACGCCTTCGATGGAATACAGCCGACATTCAGACAGGTGCCGCCCAGCTTCAGTGCGCCCGCCGGGTTACGCCATTTTTCGATACAGGCAACCGTCTTGCCGAGTTGTGCTGCGCGAATCGCCGCGATATAGCCGCCAGGACCGGCGCCAATCACGACAACATCAAATTCTTTGGACATGTGCATCCCTTTTGATGGCCGGGCCGGTTGCGCCATGAGACGGCACGTCCGGCCCTGAGACAAAGCGTGTGATAAACCGCCTGGATTACAGGTCGAGCAGAAGACGGGCTGGATCTTCCAGCGCATCTTTCATGGCCACCAGCGACAGCACCGCTTCGCGGCCGTCGATGATCCGGTGGTCATACGACAGCGCAAGATAGTTCATCGGACGAATCACGATCTGGCCATTTTCGACCACGGCGCGCTCTTTCGTGGCATGCACGCCCAGAATGGCCGACTGCGGTGGGTTGATGATCGGCGTCGACAGCATCGAACCGAACACACCACCATTGGAGATCGAGAAGGTGCCACCGGTCATTTCTTCGATCGACAGCTTGCCATCCTTCGCCTTCTGACCGAATTCAGCGATTTTCTTTTCGATCTCGGCGAGGCTCAGTTGATCGGCATTGCGCAGGATCGGCACCACCAGGCCACGTGGCGAACCCACTGCGATGCCGATATCGAAGTAACCGTGATACACGATGTCGTTGCCGTCGATCGAGGCGTTCACCAGCGGGAATTTTTTCAGCGCGTGGACCGCGGCCTTAACGAAGAACGACATGAAGCCGAGTTTCACGCCGTGTTCTTTCTCGAACTTGTCTTTGTATTTGCCACGTAGCTCCATCACGGGCGCCATGTTCACTTCATTGAATGTCGTGAGAATGGCGTTGGTCTGTTGCGATTCGAGCAGGCGCTCTGCAATCCGGGCGCGCAGACGTGACATCGGCACGCGTTGTTCCGGACGATCTTTCAGCCAGACTTCGGCTGAAGCCGGAGCCTTGACGTCGGGCAGCGCAGGCCGGGCGGTTTTTGCTGCCAAAGCGGAAGCCGCAGCCGGGGCGGGTTTGGCTGCGGGAGCCGCCGCCTGGCCCGTGCCGAGCACATCGCCCTTGGTAATGCGTCCATCGCGGCCTGTGCCGGCCACATCGGTGGCGGCGAGGTTTTTTTCCGCCATCAGCTTGGTCGCAGCCGGTGAGGCCGCGGTACTGGCGCCCGCCACGGGAGCGGCCGCCGCTGGGGCCGCAGCCGCTTGCGGAGCAGGCTTGACTTCAGCCTCGACTGCAGCCGCACCCGCTGTGCCTTCGGTATCGATGCGCGCGATCACTTCATCGGCGACCACGGTATCGCCATCGTTTCTGACAACCTGCGCCAGTACGCCTGCGGCAGGTGCAGGCACTTCCAGCACAACCTTGTCAGTTTCGATTTCGATGAGAATTTCGTCCTGCGCTACAGCCTCGCCCGGCTTCTTCTTCCACTGCAACATGGTGGCTTCCGAAACCGATTCGGACAGTTGGGGGACCTTGACTTCAACGATAGCCATTGTAATTTTCCTGAATACGTATCGGGTGCCAGCGCACCGTAATGCACGTCCCGTTGGAGCGGCGTCAAGCCGCCCCAACGCAGGACGCGGTTATTTAGCAATCGACGCGCTCTTGAGGCGGCCAAACGCACCTTCGATCAGTGCTTTTTGCTGTTCATAGTGCTTCGCGTAGTAGCCCACCGCAGGTGACGCGGAAGCCGGACGGCCGCTATAGGCCAGCTTCTGCCCATCTTTCATGCCTTCTTTCAGGTGGTGCTCGATGTAGAACCAGGGCCCCTGGTTTTGCGGCTCGTCTTGCACCCAGACGACTTCGGTCGCGTGATCGTATTTTTTTAGCTCTGCCTCGAACTGCTTGTGCGCAAACGGATAGAGCTGCTCGATACGGAAAATGGCGACGTCGGTTGCTTGCGCTTCGCGGCGATGGGCCACCAGATCGTAGTAAACGCGACCCGAACACACCACCACGCGCTTGACCTTTTTCGGCTCGATCGTGGCATCCACCTCACCGATGACGGGCTGGAACGAACCCTTGGCCAGTTCGGACAGGTCAGACACGGCTTCCTTGTGACGCAGCAGCGATTTCGGCGTGGCCACGATCAGCGGCTTGCGGAACAGGCGAATCATCTGGCGCCGCAGCAGATGGAAAATCTGCGCCGGGGTGGTCGGCTGAACCACTTGCATGTTGTGCTCGGCGCACAGTTGCAAGAAACGTTCGATACGCGCCGATGAATGCTCCGGGCCCTGCCCTTCATAGCCATGCGGCAGCAGCATCGTCAGGCCTGAAGCCCGGCCCCACTTCACCTCACCCGATGAGATGAACTGGTCGATCACCACCTGCGCGCCATTCACGAAATCACCGAACTGCGCTTCCCAGGCCACGAAAGTATTAGGCTCGGCGGTTGAATAACCGTACTCAAAACCCAGCACGGCTTCTTCCGACAACACCGAGTCGATCACGGTGAACGTCGCCTGCCCTTCAGCGATGTTTTGCAACGGCACATAAGTGCCATCGTTCCAGCGCTCGCGGTTTTGATCGTGCAAGACCGCATGACGGTGCGTGAACGTGCCACGCCCCGAATCCTGGCCAGTCAGGCGCACGGGATAACCCGAAGCCACCAGCGAGGCAAACGCCAGGTGCTCGCCCATGCCCCAGTCGAGCTTGGCTTCACCCCGTCCCATGGCGCGACGGTCATTGATGACGCGCTCAACTAACGGATGCACCTTGAAGTTTTCAGGAATGGTGGTGATGCGCTCGGCCAGACGCTTGAGTTCGGCGAGCGGCACGGCCGTATCGGCGGCATCGGTCCACTTGCGGTTCAGGAACGGCACCCAGTCCACCGCGTATTTGCTCTTGTAGTTCGAGAGCACGGGATCGACCGTCTGATGGCCTTCGTCCATGATCTTGCGATAAGCCTTGACATAGGCTTCCGCATCGTCCGGGCCAATCACGCCTTGCTGCACCAGTTTTTCCGCGTAGAGCGCGCGAGTGCCCGGATGCTTGGCAATTGTCTTGTACATGAGCGGCTGCGTGACCGCCGGGGTGTCTTGCTCATTGTGGCCCAGCTTGCGGAAGCAAACGATATCGACCACGACATCCTTGTGAAACTGCATGCGGAAATCAATCGCGAGCTGGGTCGCCAAAACGACGGCTTCCGGATCATCGCCATTCACGTGCAACACCGGCGCTTCGATCATCTTGACGACGTCCGAGCAATAGAGCGTCGAGCGTGCATCGCGCGGGTCGGAAGTGGTAAAGCCGATCTGGTTGTTGATGACGATATGCAACGTGCCAAATGTGCCGTAACCCCGGGTTTGCGCAAGATTGAGCGTTTCCATCACGACGCCCTGGCCCGCGAATGCTGCATCGCCGTGAATTTGCACCGGCAACACTTGCATGCCGTGGTCGTCGCCGCGACGGTCCATCCGGGCTTTGGCGGAGCCTTCCACCACCGGATTGACGATTTCGAGGTGCGACGGATTGAAAGCCAGCGACAAGTGAACCGGACCGCCTTCGGTCGATACATCCGACGAGAACCCCTTGTGGTACTTGACGTCACCCGCGGGCAGATCGTCGACGTGCTTGCCTTCGAACTCAGCGAAGAGATCCGCAGGCATTTTGCCGAGGGTATTGACCAGCACGTTCAGGCGGCCGCGGTGGGCCATGCCTATGACAATTTCCTGAACACCGTTGGCGCCGGCATGGCGCACCACCTCATCCATCGACGCGATAAAGCTTTCGCTACCTTCGAGCGAGAAGCGCTTCTGACCCACATATTTGGTGTGCAAAAAGCGTTCGAGGCCTTCGGCTGCGGTGAGCCGCTTCAGGATGTGTTTTTTCTTGTCTGCCGTGAAATTCGGCGTGGAGCGGATGGATTCGAGCCGCTCTTTCCACCAGCGCTTTTGCTCGGGATCGCTCAAGTACATGTACTCGGCACCGATCGTGCCGCAATACGTGTCGCGCAACGCCTTGACGATATCGCGCAACGAGGCTTGTTCGAAACCGAAGTAGAGATTGCTGGCGTTGAAGGTCTGGTCCAGATCGGCTTCGGAGAAGTCGTAGAACGCAGGTTCAAGCTCGGGAATGGCCGGGCGCTCGCGGCGCTTCAGCGGATCGAGATTAGCCCACTGCGAGCCGAGGAAGCGATAGGCACCGATGAGTGACTGGACGTAAACCTGTTTGCGAGCCGTTTCAAGGTCTTCACCACCGCTTGCCGCGCGAGGGATAAAGGCGTTGGCTTTGGCCCGCTGGGCAAACGATTCGACAATAGGGCCGTGCGCGACATCGTTGACGTTGCTGCCATCGGTGGCAGGAACGTTTTGCAACGCATCGAAATAGCCGCGCCAGGTATCCGGCACCGAGGCCGGGTTGTCGAGATACGCTTCGTACAGTTCTTCGACGTACGGCGCATTGCCGCCGAACAAATAGGAGTTCAGCTGGAATTGCTTCATCATATGTTTACGCTCACCTTTCTTCGAGCTTCTCGAAAAATAGCGGGTTACTCAACCTTCCGCGACACGGCCTGACCGTTTAGCGGATTGCGCGAATCAAGTCTTGCTTGGAAGGACCTAAAGCATGCATCTGGCGGAGCATAACATAGAACGCATAGTCCAGATAGCAAGCACAATACATCCACATTCTTTGACACAGTAAACAGCAAAAGCCGCTCGAAAGCGGCTTTTGCTGTTTACTGTGGGCAGAATAAAAAACCTGTTGCGCAACCCTTCCTAATGCGTTTAATCAGTCCGCGGTTTCGCGGCTAGCGCGGCGACGCTCGTGTTCCTTCAGGTGCCGCTTGCGCAGACGGATCGATAGAGGCGTGACCTCAACCAGTTCGTCTTCGTCGATGAATTCGACGGCGTATTCCAGCGACATCTGGATCGGCGGCACAAGCCGCACGGCTTCGTCAGTGCCAGAGGCACGAACGTTGGTCAATTGCTTGCCCTTAATCGGGTTCACGACAAGATCATTATCACGGCTATGGATGCCGATAATCATCCCTTCATAAAGCGCATCGCCTGGCTTGACGAACATCCGGCCACGATCTTGCAACTTCCACAGGGCGTAAGCCACGGCAGCACCATCGTCCTGCGAGATCAGCACGCCATTGCGACGCTCGCCCAGCGAGCCATCCTTGAGCGGCGCGTATTCGTCGAACACGTGGCTCATCAGCCCCGTACCACGCGTGAGCGTCAGGAACTCGCCCTGAAAGCCAATCAGGCCGCGCGCAGGAATGCGGTACTCAAGCCGTGTACGGCCACGGCCGTCTGATGCCATATCGAGCATTTCGCCCTTGCGCCGGCCCAGCTCTTCCATCACGCCGCCCTGGTTCGCGTCTTCGAGATCGACGGTCAGCAACTCATACGGCTCGTGCTTCACGCCGTTGACTTCGTGCAGCACCACACGCGGACGCGACACCGCCATCTCATAGCCTTCGCGGCGCATGTTTTCAATCAGGATGGTCAGATGCAGCTCACCACGGCCCGACACTTCAAACACGGTTTCGTCGCCCGTGTCTTTCACGCGCAACGCCACGTTGTGGTTGAGCTCTTTCATCAGACGGTCACGGATCTGGCGGCTCGTCACGAACTTGCCTTCCTTGCCTGCCAGCGGCGATGAATTCACGAGGAAGTTCATCGTCAGGGTCGGCTCGTCGACGGTAATCATCGGCAGGGCTTCCGGGGTATCCGGCGAGCAGATTGTCGCCCCGATGCCGACTTCCTCAATACCGTTGATCAGCACGATGTCGCCCGCTTCAGCCGACTCCACCTGCACACGCTCCAGGCCGCGGAACGACAGCACCTGGTTGATCTTGCGGTTCAGGATCTCGCCTTCCGGACCGAACCGGATCACGACCTGCTGGCCTGGCTTGATACGCCCACGGGTGATACGGCCCACGCCGATACGGCCCACGTAGGTCGAAAAATCAAGTGAGGTGATTTGCAGTTGCAGCGGACCATCCGGATCCGCCGGACGCACCGGAACGTGCTCGAGAATCGCCTCGAACAGCGGACGCATATTGCCTTCGCGTACTTCAGGCGTGAGCCCGGCGTAACCGTTCAGCCCGGACGCGTAGACAATTGGGAAATCGAGTTGTTCTTCTGTTGCACCCAGCTTGTCGAACAGATCGAATGTCTGGTTGATGACCCAGTCGATCCGTGCACCCGGACGGTCGATCTTGTTGATGACCACGATCGGCTTCAAGCCCAACGCCAGTGCTTTTTTCGTCACGAAGCGGGTTTGCGGCATCGGGCCTTCGACGGCATCCACCAGCAGCAATACCGAATCCACCATCGACAGCACGCGCTCTACTTCACCACCGAAATCGGCGTGGCCCGGTGTATCGACAATATTAATATGTGTGCCTTCGTATTCGACTGCGCAGTTCTTGGCAAGAATCGTGATGCCACGTTCTTTTTCGATGTCGTTCGAATCCATCACGCGTTCGACCATTTGCTGGTTCTCGCGGAAGGTGCCGGACTGGCGCAGCAACTGGTCAACCAGTGTGGTCTTGCCGTGGTCAACGTGGGCAATGATGGCGATATTACGTAAGGCGCGGGTCATAAGAAACCTGGAAGACAGTTGATGAGTGCGCCAGTTACTGCGACTAGCTCTTGTAGGACATGCAGGACATGCGATGCGGATGACGTTTTTGCCAGGTAATCAGCATATCCGCATATCCGCATCTATTTTGAGACTGAAAAGCAACGCACTCTCGGGAACCCAGCATTGTAGCACGGCTATTCTTGCAAAACTCCGTGCATTCCGATTGCTTGCGTAAATCGCTTGCGTGAATCGCGTGGAATTAGCCACGATTGCCTTGTGATGCCGTACGGTGCAACACGCCATGTTCGTACTGTAATAGCGCATGAAATAAAGATTGCCATGTCAATTAACTCCCTCCTATAATCCTGCCTGGTCAATCATTGCATGCGCACAAAATTTCCATGAATGTGTCTTCCGTGCCGACTGAAATCCGTGATTATCATCTCGGTGAGAGCGTCGGCTATCTGCTTTCGCGCGTGAAATCGTCAATGTCGCACCTGGTGACGCAACGCACCATGAGCGAGCTTGGCATTACCAGCACGCAAGGCAGCATCCTGTTCATGGTCGCTAGCGGCAAATGCCTGCTGGCCGCCGAGCTGGCACGCGAATATGGTATCAATGCCAGCGCTGTCACGCGGATGATCGACCGCCTGGAAAAACGTGGCCTGTTGACCCGCCTGCGCTGCAGCGACGACCGCCGCGTTGTGCGGCTCGCGCTCACAGCTGAAGGCCAGGCCATTGCCGAACGCATGCCGCCCATCTTTATCAGCGTGCTCGACAAGCTGTTAAGCGGCTTTACCCCGGAAGAAGTCGGTTTTCTAAAAAGCATGCTGCGCCGTGCATTGCTCAATAGCGGTGAGGCAACCGGGCTTCTATGTGACGCCATCGCCTGTGGCGAAGACGAAAACCCGGCGTAATAAATTAGTTGCAAAGTCCATTATTTCCCTTCACTCAAACGTCTAAAGCCGAGCGATGAAATCCCTTTTCTTGCCTGTGCCTGTACTTTCTCGCCAGGCCACGATGACCGTAGTGGCGGCAACGCTTGCCTTGGCGGGGTGCGCGAATTACTCCGGGATCAAAAGCGACAGGCAAATCGCTGCGCCCACGCAATATGAAGCCTCCGAAAGCCTGGCTCCCTCCGGTGGCCAATGGCCGGCACTGGACTGGCCAGGCCAGTTTGGCGATCCGCAACTGTCCGCGCTGATCGCGGAAGCGTTAGAGGGCAACCCATCCATCGCTCAAGCCCAGGCACGGCTCGCCAAGGCCTCGTCCTATATCGAAAGCTCACGTTCGGCGCTCTTCCCCAAGGTCAGCGCCAGCTACTCGTTCGACCGTGAGCTTTACTCAGCCAATGCGCTGTTTCCGCCGCCTTACGGCGGCACGTGGTTCAGCGAGCACAACGCGCTCGCCAGCGCCTCATGGGACCTGGACTTGTGGGGCAAAAACCGCGAACGCCTGGCACAAGCGGTGTCACAAAAAAAAGCCGCCGAAGCCGATGTGCAGCAAGCACGTGTGACGCTTTCAGCGTCCGTCGCACGCACCTATAACCAGCTCGCCCAGCTCTATGCGCTGCGTGACATTGCCCAGCGCGAAATCAATAACCGCGAGACCATCGGCGAAATTACCAATGGCCGCGTCGCGGCAGGGCTCGATACCAATGTCGAGCGGCAAACCGCGAATGGCAATATCGCCAGCAGCCAGGCCAACCGGACCGATCTGGATGGCCAGATCACCGTCGTGCGCTACCAGCTCGGTGCCTTGCTGGGTAAAGGCCCGGATCGCGGTTTGCAGATCGCCCGGCCTGCGATGAACACCGGCCAGGCTGTCGCGCTGCCCGCCAACCTGCCCGCCGATCTGGTCTCGCGCCGTCCCGATATCGTTGCCGCGCGCTGGCAAGTCGAAGCCGCGTTGCATGACGTGAAAGAAGCCAAAGCCGAATTTTTCCCGGATATCAATCTTGCGGTGGGCTTCGGCTTCGATGCATTCGGCTGGGGCAAATTCCTGAACTTCACGAGCCGCCAGGCACAGTTCAATCCAGCCATCCATCTGCCGATCTTCGATGCCGGGGCCTTGCGTGCGCAACTCAAAGGCCGCTACGCTGATTTCGATCTCGATGTCGCCAATTACAACCAGTTGTTGATCAATGCGTTAAGTGACGTCGCCACGCAGATCTCGTCAATCCGCTCAGTGGACCGGCAAGCGCTTGACGCCCAACGCGCCCTCGACGCCGCGTCCCGCGCCTACGAACTTGCCGTGGTGCGCTATAAGGCGGGGCTATCGCCTCAGTTGCAGGTACTCTCCGCCGATCAGAACCGCCTCGCCGCCGAAGAAACCGTCACCAACCTGAAGATGAAACGCCGGGACCTGCAAATCGGCCTGATCAAGGCGCTCGGCGGCGGCTTCGACAGCGCCAGCACGGCGCTGGCGCTACCCGCCAGCAGCGCCGCTGCCTCACCAACGGCTGCCACGGCTGCCGCCACCACGCCATCCACAGCGCGCTGAGCGAGGCACCGAACGCCACGCCCACCCAGATCAACAACACAAAATCTGCCAGAACCCGGAGCACATCAATGAGCACCCCCTCGCAACCCGCCGCCAGCACACCACCGGCAAACAACGGCAAACGCCGGCGCATGATGACGCTGCTGACCGGCGTGATCCTGATCGCCGCCGTGATCTATGGGCTGTACTACTTTTTCATCGCACGCTTTTACGAGGAAACCGATGATGCCTACGTCAATGGCAACGTGGTGCAAATCACGCCGCAAGTCACAGGCACGGTCATCGCGGTGAATGCCGACGATACCCAGACCGTCAAGGCCGGCGATCCCGTTGTGCAGCTCGATCCGGCCGACGCGCGCGTGGCACTGCAGCAGGCTGAAGCCAGCCTCGCGCAAACCGTGCGCCAGGTCCGCGGACTGTTCGCCAACGATAGCCAGTACCAGGCACAAATGGCCGTCCGCGAGGCCGATCTGTCGCGGGCCAAGGACGATCTGCGCCGCCGGATGACTGTCGCGCAAACCGGCGCGGTCTCGCAGGAAGAAATTTCTCATGCCCGCGATGCGGTCCGCAGCGCTCAGGCCGCACTCGACGCCGCCCGCCAGCAGCTCGCCTCGAACCGGGCACTGACCGCCAACACCACCATCACGAATCATCCCAATGTCGAGGCCGCCGCGGCCAAGGTCCGCGATGCGTATCTGGCCCATGCCCGCAATACCTTGCCTGCGCCGGTCACGGGCTACGTGGCCAAACGCTCGGTGCAAGTCGGCCAGCGTGTGGCGCCGGGCAATCCGTTGATGGCGATCGTGCCGCTCAACGCCGTCTGGGTCGATGCCAACTTCAAGGAAGTGCAGTTGAAGCACATGCGCATCGGCCAGCCGGTCGAATTGACCGCTGACGTTTATGGCTCAGCCGTGAAATATCACGGCAAGGTCGTGGGCTTCTCGGCAGGCACGGGTTCCGCGTTTTCGCTCCTGCCTGCGCAAAATGCCACCGGCAACTGGATCAAGGTGGTTCAGCGCCTGCCCGTGCGTATCGCACTCGAGCCGAAAGAACTTGAACAACATCCGCTGCGGATTGGCCTGTCGATGCAAGTGGAAGTCGCTATCAAGAACGACCAGGGCAGCCAGTTGGGCGATGCGCCGAACACCGTGTATCAAACCAGCGTGTTCGACCAGTACGGTCATGAAGCCGATGCCGAAATCGCCCGTGTGATCGAGGCCAATGCAGGCCAGGATGCCACCACGAGCCCGCACGCCAGCAGCACAACGAGCACAATGCCCAAGCCTGCAGCCGCACAAGGCATGAAGAACACCGCCTCGATGTAAGCCCGAGCCATCCGCAACAACACAAGGTTTTTTATGGCTCAGGCTCAACGTGGGGCGCAGTTGTCTCATCCGCCGCTTGAAGGCGCGAAACTGGTAATCGGCACCATCGCGGTATCACTCGCGGTTTTCATGAATGTGCTGGATACGTCGATTGCCAACGTCTCGATCCCTTCTATTTCGGGCGATCTGGGTGTCTCGGCTGATCAGGGCACGTGGGTGATCACGTCGTTTGCCGTGGCCAATGCAATTTCGGTGCCGCTTACAGGCTGGCTAACGGATCGCATCGGCCAGGTGCGGCTCTTCATGGCGTCGATCATTCTTTTTGTCATCTCGTCGTGGCTTTGTGGCCTCGCGCCAACGTTGCCATTCCTGCTGGCCTCACGGGTGCTGCAAGGTGCGGTGGCCGGCCCCATGATTCCGCTGTCACAAACCCTTCTGCTCGCCAGCTATCCCCGGGCAAAGGCTTCCACGGCTTTGTCGATGTGGTCCATGACCACGCTTATCGCCCCCGTTGCCGGGCCTATTCTAGGGGGGTGGATTTCAGACAATATCTCGTGGCCGTGGATCTTCTACGTCAATATCCCCGTCGGCATCGCCGCTGCGATCGCTACCTGGGTTATTTTCCGCGACCGCGATTCAGTCCAGAAGAAAGCGCCCATCGACGGCGTCGGCCTTGGGTTGCTGGTGATCTGGGTCGGCGCCTTGCAGATCATGCTGGACAAAGGTAAAGACCTCGACTGGTTCTCTTCGACAACGATTATCGTGCTGGCGCTGATTGCCGTGATCGGACTGGCGTTCTTTGTCATCTGGGAGCTCACCGCTGAACACCCTGTCGTTGACCTGTCGCTCTTCAAGGGACGTAACTTCACCGGCGGCACCGTTGCCCTCTCGGTCGGTTACGGCCTGTATTTCGGCAATCTCGTCCTGTTGCCGCTATGGTTGCAAACCAATATTGGCTATACCGCAACCGATGCCGGGCTCATGCTCGCGCCCGTGGGCGTGTTCGCCATCATGCTTTCGCCGCTCACCGGCAAGATCTTGCCGCGCACCGATCCGCGCTTTATCGCCACCGCATCGTTTCTGATTTTCGCATTGTGTTTTTGGATGCGTTCGCGCTACACCACCGGCGTCGACGAATTCTCACTGATCCTGCCGACCCTGATCCAGGGCATCGGCATGGCCGGGTTCTTTATCCCGCTCGTTTCGATCACGTTATCCGGGCTGCCCGGCAACCGGATTCCCGCGGCGTCAGGGCTTTCGAATTTTGTGCGGATCATGTGCGGCGGCATCGGCACCTCGATCTTCCAGACCGCGTGGGATCATCGCACGATCTTGCATCATGCCCAGCTATCCGAGCAGGCCAGTGTCTACAACCCGGTCTTCAATCATTCAATACAGCAAATGGGCCAGGCGGGATTGAGCGAATCACAGGCTTATGGCCTTTTCAATAACATGGTGACGCAGCAGGCGGCGCAACTTGGGGTCAATGACCTGTTCTTTATTTCGGCGGGTGTTTTTGTCGCGCTGATCGCGCTGATCTGGATTACCCGGCCCGAGCGCACCGGAGGCGATGCGGGAGCTGCGGCTGCCGCCGCGCACTGAAGGTACCCCATGAAAACTGAAACGCCGCAAATATTGCGGCGTTTCAGTAATGCGGGCTTCAGCCGGCGTGACTCATCACCAGCCTTTCTGGCGCCAGCACCCCTTCCACTACGCGTGCAACCCCCAGCAGTCTGCCATCGGCGCTATAAATACGGGCGCGAGCGGCTTGTGTGGCTTGTGTGGCCGATTCAAGCAACAGCCTAGCCGGTGGCAAATCAGCTAGACGCAAACGCTGTCCCTGTAAAAAACGGCGCGCAGTGGCGTCATCAAGACATACAGCGGGAAAGGTCGATAGCAGGCTGTCGACCGGTTGCAACCAGCGATCACGCTCAACCTCGGACGCGTGCGAAAGCGTATCAAGGCTCACAGCGTGGTTCAGCGTCAAGCTTCCGACAGCGGTACGGCGCAACCCGACCAGATGCGCACCGCAACCTAGCGTTTCGCCGATATCTTCCGCCAGGGTGCGGATATAAGTGCCCTTGCTGCACGTCACCCGGAACGTAACGTCCGGCAGCGCACACGTCAGCATGTCGAGCGTGTGAATGCTCACCTGACGCCCTTCGCGCTCGACCACCTGGCCTGCGCGTGCGTACTCGTATAACGGCTTGCCATCACGTTTGAGCGCCGAATACATCGGCGGCACCTGGGTAATCTCACCGCGAAAACCCGCTAATGCCTGCTCGAGCGCAGCCCGATCGCAGGTAATGGGACGTGTTTCGAGCGCGTCGCCTTCGGCATCCCCGGTAGTCGTACGGACACCCAGACGCATCGTGGCTTCATAGGTTTTATCGGCTTCGAGCAAATCTTGTGAAAACTTCGTCGCTTCGCCAAAACATAATGGCAACAAACCCGAAGCCAGTGGATCGAGCGTGCCTGTATGGCCTGCCTTTTTGACCCGATACAGGCGCTTGGCATGCATCAGTGCATCGTTACTCGACAAGCCAACGGGTTTGTCGAGCAACAGGACACCATCAAGCAGGCGACGCGGCACGCGAGGACGCTGGGAAACAGTCATATCAAAGTCATCGGATAAAAGTCGGGCAGCACAACACGCAAGCGTTCAGCCAGGGAAGAGCAGAACGGTAGACGAAGACATTCAGTCTTCCTTGGCACGGTTGGCCACAGCCTCATCAATCAGGCGCGACATTTCGACGGCGCGCTCGATGGTCTGGTCAAAATGAAAATGCAGCGTCGGCACGGTGTGAATATGCAAGCGCTTGAAAAGCAGATTGTGCAAATGGCCCGCCGCATGATTGAGCGCGTTCTGGGTTTGCTGAGGATCGCCCGTCAAGGTCGTGAAATAAACTTTCGCGTGAGCGTAATCAGGCGTGAGCTCGACGCTCTGAAACGTCACCATGCCAATACGGGGGTCTTTAACCTCGCGTATCAGCTCGGACAGGTCACGCTGGATCTGGTCGGCAATCTGTACATTGCGATTAGGGGAGGTACGTTTCCTGGACATGATGAATCCGTGATTCCGTTATCGACGAACACGTCGGATAAAAAAGCTGGGCCAAAATGGCTCAACCCAAAATGGCTCAACCCCAAAAGGCTCAACCCCAAAAGGCTCAACCCCAAAAAGCCAAGCCCAAAAGGTCAAGCCAAAAAGACAGGGCACCAGCCAGTACAAAAACAAAGAGCGGAGCGGGCCTTGAGTGCCCGCCCCGCTCCTCACGCTGACGCCTGAGCGCCTGAATTACAGCGAACGCGCGACTTCAGTGACCTCGAAGACTTCGAACTGGTCGCCTTCCTGGATGTCGTTGAAGTTCTTCAATGACATCCCGCACTCGAAGCCCTGACGCACTTCTTTCGCATCATCCTTGAAGCGCTTGAGCGAATCGAGCTCGCCCGTATGGATGACCACATGATTGCGCAATACCCGCACCGACGACGAACGTTTGACGAAACCATCCGTCACCATACAGCCCGCCACCGAACCGATCTTCGGCACCTTGAAAACCTGGCGAACTTCGACCATGCCGGTCACGATCTCGCGTTTTTCAGGTGCCAGCATGCCGGACATCGCAGCTTTCACTTCATCCACAGCGTCATAAATGATGTTGTAGTAGCGAATGTCGATGCCGTTGGTTTCGGCCAGCTTGCGCGCCTGGGCATCTGCCCGGGTGTTAAAGCCAATGATCACGGCCTTGGAGGCGGTTGCCAGATTAACGTCGCTTTCACTGATGCCGCCGACCGCCCCGTGCACGACTTGCACACGAACCTCATCGGTGGAAAGCTTGAGCAATGCCTGGACCAGTGCTTCTTGCGAACCCTGCACGTCAGCCTTGACGATGAGCGGAAGATATTGCACTTCACCTTCGCCCATTTGCTCCAGCATGGTTTCGAGCTTGGCGGCCTGCTGTTTGGCCAGCTTGACGTCACGGAACTTGCCTTGGCGGAAGAGCGCGATTTCGCGCGCCTTGCGATCGTCCGGCATGACGATGACTTCTTCGCCCGCGGCAGGGACTTCAGAGAGACCCTGAATTTCAACGGGAATCGATGGGCCTGCAGACTTCGCTGGCTTGCCGGTTTCGTCGAGCATCGCGCGCACGCGGCCATAAGCACTGCCCGCCAGCACGACATCGCCACGGTTGAGCGTACCTGACTGAACCAGAATCGTTGCAACCGGGCCCTTGCCCTTGTCGAGCTTGGCCTCAATCACAAGCCCCTTGGCCGGAGCATCCACCGGAGCCGTCAACTCAAGCACTTCGGCTTGCAGCAAGACCTGTTCAAGCAGATCGTCAATGCCCGCACCCGTTTTGGCGGAAACAGGCACGAACGGCGAATCGCCACCGTATTCTTCGGGCACCACGCCTTCTGTCACCAGTTCCTGCTTCACACGTTCCAGATTGGCATCAGGTTTGTCGATCTTGTTGATGGCCACAACCAGCGGCACACCACCTGCTTTCGCATGGGCAATGGCTTCCTTCGTTTGCGGCATCACGCCGTCGTCAGCCGCGACCACGAGAATCACGATATCGGTTGCCTTGGCCCCTCGTGCACGCATTGCCGTGAATGCTTCGTGGCCTGGTGTATCGAGGAAGGTAATCACGCCACGTGGCGTTTCAACGTGATAAGCGCCGATATGCTGGGTAATGCCGCCCGCTTCACCGGCCGCGACCTTGGCCCGGCGGATGTAGTCCAGCAGCGAGGTTTTACCGTGATCGACGTGGCCCATGACCGTCACCACAGGCGGACGCGGCAGCATTTCCGCATCGGTGGCTTCGCCCTCGACCAGCAGTGTTTCGGGATCATCCAGCTTCGCCGCGATGGCATGATGGCCCAGTTCTTCGACGATGATCATCGCCGTTTCCTGGTCAAGCATCTGATTGATCGTGACCATCTGGCCGAGCTTCATCATCACCTTGATGACCTCGGATGCCTTGACTGCCATCTTGTGTGCCAGATCGGCAACCGTGATGGTTTCAGGCACATGCACTTCCCGAACGATAGGCTCGGTCGGCGCCTGGAATGTCGTGCTTTCCTGATGCTTGCCGCGACCCTTCGGACCACCGCGCCAGCCACGGTCAACGCCACCACTGGTGTCGCCGCGGGTCTTGATGCCGCGGCGCTTCGCGGCATCGTCCTGCCAGCTACCATTACCCTTGCCCCCACCGGCTTTTTTCTTGTCACCCGCCGATGGTGCCGAGGCAGGAGACGGCGTAGCGGCTTTTTTGGCAGCCGGACGCGCCGTGGTTTCACCCGCTGGCCGGGCTGGCTTATGCAGCGTACCCTTCGCTTCTGCCGCTTTAGCCGCCGCCTGTTCTGCAGGTTTGGGCGCAGGCTCTGGCGCCTTGACCTGAGCTTTACGCGGCGTGTTCATCATGTCGCGGATCGCCCGGGCTTCGGCCTCGGCCGCCGCGCGCCGCTTGCTGACTTCTTCCTGCTCGGCACGGGTTTTCTGTGCGGCTTCCCGCGCGGCATCTTCCGCTTTCTTTGCCGCTTCGCGTTGCGCCGCGCGCTCTAGCGCCGCGCGTTCGTCTTCCTGCTCCGCTGCAGCTACCGCGGGCGTCGCAACCTGCTGCGCTGCCTGCAAGCGTGCGGCTTCCTCAACAGAAACACGCTTTTTCGCCTCTTCTTCCTGACGCTGGCGTTCAGCTTCGGCAGCCAGCTCACGCGCCTGACGCTCGGCTTCCTCGCGCTCAAGGCGCTCCTGACGCTCTTTCAGCTCCTGAGCCTGCTTCTCCAGCAGTTCGGCCTCGTGACGAGCCTGCTCTTCACGGCGCTGAAGCTCGAGATTTTCGGCTTCGGCAGTGGGCTCGCCCACTCCCTGCTCCCCTTGCTCGGCCGCGTCATCACGGCGGACGAAGGTGCGCTTCTTGCGCACCTCGACCTGAATGGTGCGAGCCTTGCCCGTGGCATCGGCTTGCTTGATTTCCGACGTATGCCGACGCGTCAGCGTGATCTTGCGCTTGTCAGCATCATTCGAACCATGCGACTTGCGCAAATGATCAAGCAAACGCGCCTTGTCTGTTTCGGACAAGGCGTCGTCTTCACTCGCTTTCTGTACACCCGCCGCCTGCAACTGTTCGAGCAGCACGCCAGCAGGCATTTTCAGTTCTGCGGCAAATTGGGCTACGTTGTTACTCGCCATTCATTCCTCTTAGAGCAAGGACCGATTCCTTGCGGTTAGCATCGGGGATCATGCGGCCTAACGGCCGCGTTCAAGTCAGTGGATCATTGTCATTTCTCACTGAAACCAGTGTTCACGGGCCTTCATAATCAACACCTTGGCGGCCTCCTCTTCCATTCCGGTCATTTCGACCAGTTCATCAACGGCCAACTCGGCCAGTTCGTCACGCGTCTGAACCTGATGCTCCGCCAGCTTTGCCAGCAACTCATCGTCCACGCCCTCCAGGCTCTTCAAGTCGAGCACGGCATTTTCAACTTTTTCCTCGTTGGCGATCGCCTGGGTCAACAACGCATCACGTGAACGATTGCGCAACTCATGCACTGTGTCTTCATCGAATGCTTCGATCTCAAGCATCTCGTTGAGCGGGACGTAGGCGATCTCTTCAAGGCTGGCAAAACCTTCGTCGATCAGAATGTCGGCCACTTCTTCATCGACATCCAGACGCGCCATGAACAGGTCGCGCAAAACACTGCGTTCCTGATTCTGCTTTTGCGCGGATTCGTCCGGCGTCATGATATTGATCTGCCAGCCAGTCAACTCGCTCGCCAGACGCACGTTCTGGCCACTGCGACCGATGGCGATGGCCAGTTCGGTCTCGTCGACGACAACATCCATTGAATGCTTTTCTTCGTCGACGACAATTGACTGCACCGCTGCCGGCGCGAGCGCGCCGATCACAAACTGGGCGGGATCCTCTGACCATAACACGATGTCGACATTTTCGCCACCCAGCTCATTGCGCACCGCCTGTACCCGTGAACCGCGAATCCCTACGCACGTACCGATAGGATCAATCCGTTTGTCATACGCCACCACACCAATCTTGGCACGCACGCCCGGATCACGCGCCGCCGCCTTGATCTCAAGCAGGCCCTGTTCGATTTCCGGCACTTCCATTTCGAACAGTTTCATCAGAAACTCGGGGGCGGTACGCGAGAGTTCGATTTGTGGGCCACGGGCCGTGCGATCCACCTTGGCGATATAAGCGCGGACACGGTCGCCCACGCGCAGGTTTTCTTTCGGAATCAGCTGGTCGCGGCGCAATAGCGCTTCAACCCGCCCGGTCTCGACAATGAAATTGCCTTTATCAAGACGCTTGACTGAACCCGTCAGGATGTTTTCACCGCGCTCAAGAAAGTCGGTCAGAATCTGCTCGCGCTCAGCGTCACGCACTTTTTGCAAAATGACCTGTTTGGCGGCCTGTGCCCCAATACGGCCAAATTCAATTGACGGCACCGGCTCTTCAAGAAAATCGTCGATTTGCGCATCGGGCTTTTGCTCGCGGGCTTCAAATAGCAGAATTTCCTGATCGGGCTCTTGCAAGCCCGCCTCGTCCGGCACCACGCGCCAGCGGCGATAGGTTTCATGTTCGCCGCTTTCGCGGTCGATATGCACGCGGATATCCGCATCTTCTTCGAAGAGTTTCTTGGAAGCCGAAGCGAGCGCCGCTTCAAGGGCAGCAAAAACCACGTCTTTATCGACGTTTTTCTCGCGTGCCAGCGCATCCACCAGCATCAACACTTCGCGACTCATTGTTTGCGGCTCCTAAAGTCAACTTTGGGAATCAGGCGTGCTTTATCAATGTCCGCGAGCGTGAAATCAAGCATCGCAGCGCCTTCCTTCCCTTCGAATTCCAGACCGATCGTCTCACCGTTCGGAGCATGCACGATGCCCCGGTACGACTTACGCCCGTCCAATGGCTTTTTCAATGTAATGACGGCTTCACTGCCGGCGAAGCGCTCGAAATCCGCCAGTTTTTTCAGCGGACGGTCAAGGCCTGGGGATGACACTTCCATGCGTTCGTAATCGATATTTTCGACTGTCAAAACGTGCTGAAGCTGACGCGTGACCTTCTCGCAATCTTCGATGGCTATGCCAGCCGGCTGGTCGATATAGATACACAGCATGCCACGCCCCGTGCGCTCAAGATCTACAAGCTCATAGCCCAAGCCCACAACCGTGGTTTCAATCAGTTCTGTCAGTTGCATAATGCCCCCCACAAGGTGTTCGCACGCCGAGCCTGCGATACACCTGCGGGCCGCACGCCGGATCGGCGTACGTTAGTGCACACACCAGGATGCCAAATCAAAACAGCAAAAAAAAATGGGCGAAACGCCCATCATCCTGTTGCCGGTGACTGCACCTGGGCCACACCCCAAAACGCATGCCCAGCGATTCCACGAGTATAGCCACTTTTCAGGACAAACGCAAACCAGAAGCGCCGCTACGCCCACTGAAACAACGTGGAACCGGCATGCCCTTCGGTGTCGCGCCGGCACAGGAAAACCCTCAACCGTCGCGGCCCGCAAGAACAAAACAATAGTTTGATCGAGGAAAAACGGCGCCCCCTATCGACCAAGCCAGACCAAACCAGACCAGACCCGAGCCTGGAACCAGGCGACCTCCGACTAACGGCCGCGCACGCGGTTGCGTGGCCCGCCGCGGTTCCCCGCCGCATTGGGATTCGCTCCGCCAGATGTGCGGCCGGGATTGCCACCTCGTCCACCGCCAGCACCGCCGGAATTACCCGGCGCACGGCTGTTTCCAGCATTTCCCGCATAACTTCCGGTGCGCTTGGCGCCGCCGGAAGGCACCGCGCGATTGCCATCGACATCGCGTCCATTGCCGTTGCGCCCGTTACGGTCATCGGTACTGCTCCAGCTGTCATTGCGACTCACGCCGCGGCTGCCGTAACCGCCATGGTTCATCCCCTGCCCCGAAGAACTGCCAAACCCACCGCCTGCGCCATTCCGCCGCCCAGCGCCCTGGCCACGTGGCTGTTGCTCATAACGGCTGTGCGACATCAGCACCGGTTCACGATGGATAAACCCCATCGAGGTTTGCATCGGATCAGGCTGCCGCCGCTCTGACGCAGCAGAACGACTGCCCTTTTCTTCAACTGGCGCCTTAAGCCCCACCGAGGCCATCAGACTGCGCACCTGATTGTCTTCGAGCTCCTCCCAGCGTCCGCGCTTGAGCCCGCGTGGCAACGTGATCGGACCATGACGCGTGCGAATCAGGCGGCTCACCATCAAGCCCACCGCCTCGAACATTCGCCGCACCTCACGGTTACGCCCTTCGGCGAGCGCCACGTGATACCAGTGATTCGTCCCTTCACCACCGCCATCCCGGATACGCAGAAAATTGGCAGGACCATCCTCGAGCTCAACGCCATGCAGAAGCTTTTGCCGCGCGCCTTCTGCCAGTTGGCCTACTACGCGCACCGCATATTCACGCTCCACGTTATAGCGCGGGTGCATAAACCGGTTGGCCAGGTCGCCCGAGGTAGTCAAGATGAGCAGGCCTTCCGTATTGAAGTCGAGACGCCCCACGGCAAGCCATTTCGCAGTTTTCATCGGCGGCAGTTTGTCGAAAACCGAAGGACGACCCTCAGGATCTGCGTGACTGACAATTTCGCCGGTTGGCTTGTGGTACAGCAAAATGCGCGGCGGCTTGCTCTGCAGCTTGCGTTTGACTGGCTTGCCATTGATCCGCACCTGATCGGTCGGCATGATGCGCTGCCCAATGTGCGCGGGCTCGCCATTGACCGATACACGCCCCGCCACGATCAGCTCTTCCATCTCGCGGCGCGAACCCATACCCGCTTCCGCCAGCACCTTATGCAGCTTTGGCGCATCATCGTCTGGCGACAAAACCCGTTTGGCCGGCTGGATCCGCCCCTGGCGCAGCATCGGCGCACGCACGCCACCCGTGGCGCCGTTATCCGCATCAAATGCAGGCGATGTGACATAGGAAAACACGTCATCCTGGGTTGCCTCGGCCCCAGCCAGACGCGACGTTTCCGCCACGCCCGCTGTTCCCGCCGCGCCATTACGCTCATTACGCTCATTACGTTCATTACGCTCGCCCGTCGGCCGCCGGCCGCCATCGCGCTGTTTGCCAGCACCCACACCCGGACCGCGTCGCGGACCTCTGGCCCCACCCGCCGTCGCCCCTTCCTTACGCGACGCCCAGCCCTGGCCTGTCATGCTGCCATCGGGCGGAATAGCGTTCGAAGGCGGTGCGGATTGTGCCGGAGCACCTTCACCGGTTTTCATTTTGCCTGCCCGGCGCCGCGCAATCAGGCTCCGCGGCCCGCGACGCAAACCGCGACGTGGGCGGTCCGCATCGCCAGATTCCGCCGCATTAGGCGTTGAGCGCTCGCTGCCGTCAGCCGCTACCTTTGGCTTGCGTGTTTCAGCGGCAGGAGCGGACGACGACGCGCGCTCGGATTCAGACGAATCGGTATCGGGGGTATGTTTCAAAACAACCTCAAGTGTCGGGTCGCGCGCGCCCATTGCAGGCGCGGCAAAAGTTCAGTTATGTCAGGTATTGCCCAGCGGGAGATCGTCGCGGATTGAGGCATCCTCATCCGGCACCGCGATGTTGCTATTTTCTTCATGCACGGCGTCTTCAGGTATGACAGGCACCGGGTCCGAGCCCATGCCAGTCACCGCATCGCAGTCAGATGCCGCCGCGTCATCAGCCGGCGCAGTGGATTGCGGCACGTCCCCGGCAGGAAGCGCTAGCGCCACCGCGGGCTCAGTTGCCAGCGTGGGCAAAGCTTTCTCTGCTCCCTCCTGGGAGGCCTGCAGAGAATCAATTTCAGCAAATTCGATCGCGTGCTGCCCTAGCAAATCGGCATTCAGTTGCGCGGAGGGATCATCTAGCGGAGGCAGGCCATCCAGCGCCTTCAACCCCAGATCATCGAGAAATTGCCGCGTCGTAGCATACAGCGCTGGACGCCCGGGCACATCCCGATGGCCAATCACTTCAATCCAGTTGCGATCTTCGAGTTGTTTCACCACCTGCGTATTAACCGTCACGCCTCGAATCTCTTCAATATCGCCACGCGTAACCGGCTGGCGGTAAGCAATGATTGCCAGTGTTTCAAGCACGGCGCGAGAATATTTAGGTGGTTTTTCGGGGTGCAGCCGGTCCAGGTAAGTGCGCATTGCAGGCTTGCTTTGAAAACGCCAGCCTGACGCCAACCCAACCAGCTCGACACCACGCCCTGCCCAGTCTTGCCGGAGATCGTCGAGTAGCGTGCGAATGACGTCTGCGGAGACCTCATCAACAAAAAGCTTACGCAACTCAGCGAGCTTTAAAGGCTCCTGCGCACAGATCAAGGCAGTCTCGAGGACGATTTTCGCCTCTTGAGTATTCATGCAGCTCGGTCGATCCTGTGGTCAAAGAACCGGATCAAACAGACGATAGGGAACTATTGACGCGGAAACTGAAGACGCGCTCGCCCGATTTTGATCGGTCATATGGATGGGAGCACGCACCGGGGGGGAAGCGAAACAGAAAATCGAGCTAAACCCAGCCGGACGGAGCAGCGGTGTTCCGCAAAGGAACCGCGTGACTAGGCGCCATCATACGGAAAAAGAAAGAATGCGTAAAGCGCAATAAAGCGATGCAATATAAGCGAATCAGGCCGCGCTCTGACTCAATGCTTCGCCTTCTATGGGCAATTGTCTGATCAAGTCCCACACAGCCTGCGCGGCAGGCGACAGCGAACGGTCACGGCGACGCACCAGCTCGACGGTTCGCTCCGCGCGTGGCACCAGCGGCCGCGCCACCAGGGCGGCTCCTGCAGGCAAAGGCAGTGCCAGCCAAGGCAGCACGCTCATGCCAACGCCCGCCTCCACCAGGCCGAAAACGGTGGCTGAATGGCCTAATTCCTGCACGACATCGACCTTGACGCCATGGCTAGCCAGCACGGCGTCAATGATGGGACGGCTGCCCGAAGCATAATCCAGCATCACCAGCCGCTGGCCCTCAAGTTCATGCCAGGCCACAGCCGCTTGCGCTGCCAGCGAGTGATCCGCACGTGCAACCAGGCAAAACGAATCTGCCATTAACGGCTCGCTGAGCAAATCGCCCGTCACGAACGGGCCCACGATCACGCCGAAATCCACCTCACCCGATTTGACCTGGCGCATGACGTCACTCTGGACATCGTCACGTAGCCCAAGCATGACATAAGGAAACCGCTGTCCGCACAACGCAACCACCCGCGGCATCAGACGGCACGCGATCGTCGGGCTCGCAGCGACAATCACGCGTCCACGCCGCTGCTCGCCGATATCACGAATTTCATGAAGCGTGGCATCCAGATCCGTCATCAAGCGCGACACGCTCGACACCAGATTGGCACCCACGTCCGTGAGCAGCACCTCGCGCGTCGTCCGGTCAACCAGACGAAGCCCCAGCTCGACCTCCAGCTCACGGACGCATCGGCTCACCGCCGATTGCGTCAGCCCGATCTCAATGCCTGCACGGCTAAAACTCCGCAGACGGGCAACTTCGATGAACACGCGCAACTGACGCAGCGTCACATTCATGCAACTTCCTTATCAATAGCGATATTTAATGCGCATTGTATGTCGTCCCATTCTGTCGAGCATGCCAGCAACCTTATACCAGGCATTCCACAATGTTGAACACCACGCACGCTTTATGCTCCTGATCGCACTAGATTGGTAATTGTCCTGATTTGCGAGATAGGTTTTTTGGATTCTTATATGTCTTGGCGAGTGTCCGTACTAGCTGGGTCTTGCGGGAAAAAGGAAAGCGCCTGCCAGAAATTGGCATGGTTCATGCTTTATCACCTGTCGAGAACCCCTGCCACAAGATGATCATTTCCTGTGACCGGCCATGGCAAGTTTGTCCCCGTCTGCATCCGGAACCGGATACACAAGGCGTGCGCGGCTCGAGGCAGCGCACTGAAGTTAGCTTCATTGAGGTGAAACATGATGCTGTTCGACGATTTAAAAGACAACGAATGGATGCTAGTCGAGGCGCTCTTTTGCGCGGAGCCTGAACGCAGCGAGCGGCGCGGACGGCCTCGCGTCGAAGCTCGCGCGGTTGTCAATGCCGTGCTGTGGGTACTCTCAACGGGCGAAGGCTGGTCCAAGCTGCCAGGCCGCTACCCGTCCCCGCCAACATGTCGCCGCCGCTTCGACGAATGGCAAACGGATGGCACGCTGGCCGAGATCGTTCGACGCCTTAGCACCAATGGCCGCGAAATTTCGTTACGGGGACGCATCGGCGCGACAGCCTCCAAGCCTGTTGCACCTCCCAGCCGCGACCGTATCCGCGGTGCATTCTGGACTAATCCTGAATCGTGGAGAGCCCCCGTTAAAATGGCATAACGTGTGCACCTGAACCCGACACCGTTGCCGGGCAATGCCGCCATGTCATCATGCCGCTTTTTTGCCCATCGCTTTTTGATTCTGCAAAACAGCAGGCAGGCATGGGGTTCAGGAAAGCTGGCAGCAGGTTTCGACTCAGCTCGAACCAGAATGTGAATTGCGTCGAAACATCCCATTACGATTATTTACAACGAGCCTTCATCCATCGGCTTATCGTTACCCACATGTGAGCCCACCTGTAGCGACCAGCCTGATGGGAGTCCGCGATGAAATCAATGTCCGTGTTTTTATGTGGCATTGTTTTGTCTTCGCTGAGTGCGCTAGCGGACGTCCAGACATCGCTATCGCCCCGGAATGGGGAAGCGTCAGTCCCCCAGGCGCAAAGCATGAATAAAATACCAGACCGCACGTTTACCCCGCCGGTCCCGCGCGGGGATTTACGCAACGATATTTTGGATAATGCACAACGACGCGCGGGGCCAACGCGCACTGAAAATCAGCTGCACCACTAAAAAACGCAATAGCAACGCCTGAAAGCGCATGCACAGCGCTGAAACATGTTCTCCGCCTGGGGCCAGACAGTCAGCCAGCATTAAGCCCGGCCATATGGAGCTATTTAGCCGGGCTTTTAGCAAACAGCGGCTATAAACCGGTTTCGATAGCCGTCGGCGCCTCGGTTGCGCCGCTTTCCACCACGGCATATTCCGCACTTCTGAATGCGTCCCAGTTTGGCAAACGCTCATTACGGGCAAGCCGGGCAAACTCTAAACGACCTCGTTCGGTCAACACGGCAATGTCCACTGGCGCATGAAAGCCTGGCGCAGGAGCAACAGTACGTTGCCTAACCGTTTCCATCAAACCGAGTCGGCGTAAATATTCAAAAGCGCCAGGCCGCCGGGCCCAGGGAACCTGACGGTATTGCGCCCGCCTTAGCGCTTCAAGCACAGCTTCGTTGGAATACCTAGTCATCTGGCTTTTTTCTTAAAGTGCAACCGCGAATCATTTTTACGGCGTGGCAGTACAGCATCTATAGCATCGGATGGTAAAGACGCAATACCCGTCCACGCCATCTCCAAAATGATACGTTACCCCATTTACTTGACTTGCATTCACTTAAATATCATTTTTTGCTGGATCAGAAGGCTCGCATCACAGGCTAACCCAAGCGTTTGGCCACGATTGAAATAGCGTTAAACACAGATTCGCTTATGGGAACCGCACATCCTCGGATCCACTATATTTGCTGCAATCCATTCCGCATATTTTTTCATTGAATTCATACAGGCAAATACGCAGCATTGTTGCTAAATACCCAAACCACACGTGACAAAATGTAACCAACCGTCAAATATTTCATGAAGTGACTGATGGAGTAGATATTGCTAGCTAGAATGCGGTGTCTTTTCCACTAAACAAGAGACAGGCAATACCCGAATCCCTAACCGTCCTTCGGAGGTAACGATGAAAAAAGTGTCCCTGGCAATTCTGGTTTCGTTTTCCGCATTGGCCAGCACGGCTTATGCCCAGACAGACAATGGCATCACGATGAGCACCGATCCAGCGCGCGCAGCGGCAGTCGAGCAACGCGCACAGGATCTGCAAGCGCGGCAACACTCAACCCCAGCCATGCCCCTCACACATCACAAAATAGAGCACAAAAAAACAAAACATCATAAAAAGCCTGCCAAATAAGCAGCACTAGCGACGAACGAATAAGCGTCATGCCGCAATTGCGGTTAAAGCTGAAGCCGACCCTGTCGGCTTCAGCTTTTTATTGGCAAACCCCCTCCTCCAATATGCTAGAGTCGCGCACCGAAACGCCTGCCAACCCATGCGCACTTTGCTGCGGAGAACCCCCATGAGCAATATTCAGTTAGACATCGAATGGACCGAAGCCGCTTCGCGCAAGATCGAAAAACTCATGCCGCGTGGCAACCAGGAGGCGTTTCTTGCGCTCCCGCCAGTCGAATGCCTACCCATGGAAGGCGATGTCCTGTTCCTCGGCCCAGCGGGCAAACAACAGCCGTTTATCGTCGTTGAACGCCAGTATCACCATGAAGGTGATGCGGACTGGACCATCATCCTGATTCTGGATGTGCCTCAGACAGAGCATTAACCTCACTTTTCATCCCAGCGTTATCCGCGCTTGGGCCACGTGTGGCCAAGCAACGGCGGGCAGCGGCAAATTCAGCCCCCGTTTCAGCCTCGTTAATCACTGATTCGCCCGCGTCCCAGCTTGATCTCACCGCGCCTTGCCTTACCCTCAAGCCGGCGATGCTGGGAAGCACGCGTTGGCCGGGTGGCAACCCGCGCCTTGCGTGTCACGCTGACGCTTTCGATCAAGCCATCAAGACGCGCTAATGCTGCGATGCGGTTCATCTCCTGCGTGCGGTGTTCTTGCGCCTTGATCACCACCACGCCATCGCGTGTCACGCGGTGATCGGATAACGCGAGCAAGCGCATCTTCAGCACTTCGGGCAACGATGAAGCCCGAATATCGAAACGCAGATGAATCGCGCTCGACACCTTGTTCACGTTCTGTCCGCCTGCGCCCTGGGCGCGCACAGCCGTGAGTTCGATTTCGTGCAAAGGCACCGGATAGCGCGGGGTCGTCGTCATGCGTTGCGTGCGGCCAGCGCCTCGGCAATACGCGTGGCCAAGCCCGAATCGCGTTGCGTAGGGGTAGCGATCGCCTGTGCCAGTACCGTGCGTGCGCCCGTGATTTCGATGCGCATTCGCGCGCGAGTCACGGCGGTGTAGACCAGTTCGCGCGAAAGCACCCGGCTCGCAGCCTCTGGCAACATCAGCGCAACATGCTCGAATTCCGATCCTTGCGATTTATGGACGGTCAAGGCGAGCGCCGTATCATGCGGTGGCAATGCGGCAGGCGACAAGCTGCGCACCGCCCCCTTTCCTGTGCGGAAATACACCTTCAGCGCGCCATCGGCGTCTGGCAAGGCAATGCCCGTATCGCCATTGAACAGGCCCAGCGCCGCGTCATTTTGCGTGACCATCACGGGCCGCCCGGCAAACCAGGGGGTACCCACCACGCGTGGCAAACGGACAGCGCGCTGTAATTGCCCAGCCATCAGCTCATTGAGCGAATCGACGCCGCGCGGCCCCGCACGGGTTGCGCACAGAATGCGAAAACAGTTCAAGGCGTCAAAAAGCCGTGTCAGGTCAGGCACCGTTGCCGCAAGCTCATGGCCAAGCGCCTCGGCATAAGACGCAAATCCGGTGCTTAGCCGTGCCAGAGTCGATGGCTTGAGCAGCGTCGCGGAATCTTCGTAGAAGGCGGCCGGACAGGGTTCGGTGGGGTTATAAGCGAGCGCGGCCAGCGCCTTGTCTACCTCGCCACGCCGTATCGCTAGCGAAAACTGCCCAATCGGCGACGTCAGGCCAAAGCGGTAATTACGCTCCAGCCAGACCACGCAATCGGCCAGCGCGACCTGGTCGGACTGCGGCTGGCGCAACCATGGATTCGCCACCGCGTGCCCCATGGGCGCCGCGGCCGGCAAACGCGCAACAGCAAAAGCCCGAGCGGCCTCGCGTGGCTCGCCAGGATCCGTGCCGGCAGCCTCAACCGTTGCCTGCACCGTTGTTACCGTCACTTGACGCGCCTCCTCGGGCAACGAGGCAATCAGGCGTTGCGGCTCGAGATCGAGCGCGGCAGCCAACCGTGCCAGCCCCGCTGAACTAAACGCAGGCCGGGCGCTGAGTTCGGCAAATACAGCGCCCGCCTCAACCGCCGCAAGCTGGTCCTTGTCGCCTAGCAACACCACCCGGGTGTCCGGGGCAATAGCATCGAACAGGTGGGCCGCCATCGCAACATCGATCATCGATGCTTCGTCAACGACGAGTACGTCATAAGGCAGCGGATTATCCCGGTGATAACGCAAGCCACCATCTGGGCGATACCCCAGCAAACGATGCAGCGTATAGGACGTATGCGGCAAGCGTGCCGCCAGCGCGGCAGGCAAGGCACCGGCGCGCTCGGCCAGCGCTTCCTGCATGCGCTGGGCGGCTTTGCCTGTCGGCGCGGCTAAAGCAATGCGCAAATCGGCGCAGGTATCCAGCAAACACGCGAGCACGCCCACCACGGTCGTCGTTTTGCCCGTGCCCGGCCCGCCCGAAACCACGGTAAGCGGCCCGGACAGTGCAATCACCGCCGCGAGACGCTGCCAGTCAGGCGCCTCGTCATGGGGCGTGCCAAAAAACTGGAGCAACCGCGCACGGAGTGCAGCCGCTGGCACAACAGGGCTAGCTGGTTGGGCAAGCACCGCGCCTGTTTCCGGCACGCCATGCGCATGCGCCACCAGCGCGGCGGCAAAACGGCGCTCATAGTCGTAGTAACGCGCGAGATAAAGCCGATTTTGCGGATCGATGACCAGCGGCCTCAGCCCAGCGCCATCCTGAAGGCCGCTCATGGCGTCACTCACGACACCACTCGCCAGCAAAGCGGCCCGCACCGTCTCAAGGGGTACCGCGTCATGCTGCGCGAGCGCTTGCAGGGACAGGCAGACATGGCCTTCGGCGGTCGCACGGCTGATCGCTTCAGCCGCACGGGCCACCCATTGGACGCTAGCGGCGGAGGCCCCTGTCTGTCGTGCCAGAACACTGAGCCGGTGCGCCAGACCTTGCGCCAAGGCGCTCCCGGCATCCATCGGCGCTGCGCCTGACGGGGTTTCATGCGGGGCATCCTGGATAGAGTCTGGTACGGCATCACGCGCACCGGTCTGAACGGACTGCTCAAGCTCGCTCATGAAATCGCCCCCTCCATCAACTGGTCAAGCCAGTTGACCAGCACGGCATCCGGACAGCGCGCATGCACCCCCGCCGCCGTCCCAGCATGGCGCCAGGCAGGCCGCACGCCACGCACGAACAGATACAGATAACCGCCGATATGGGTTTCATAGGCGTAGTTCCGCACGCGGGTCTTCAGATAGCGGTGTAGTGCCACGGTATACAGCAGGGCTTGCAGGTGATAGGCATGCTGCGCCATCGCGGCCTCCAGCGAAGCCGCGGCATAAGCCTCCGCAGTCTCGCCAAGATAATTGGATTTCCAGTCGATGATCCAGAAGCGCCCGTCGTGCTCAACGATCATGTCAATAAATCCCTTGATGAAACCGTGCAAGACGCCAGCCTCTAGCAGCACATCGGGATAGCCCGCCTCGGCCAGGCGGGTGCGCAACACGGTGAAATCGAGCGCCGGAGCCGGGAACAGAAAAGCCAGTTCATTGAGCCTGCGGCCATGGTCGAGGCCCGCGAGCGTCATGCCGGGCACCAGCTCCGTTGCGCTCACATCGGCGAGCAAAGTCTGCATCATCGTGGGCAGACGTTGGGCCAGCGCGGCCGGTGCGCTCACCGGCCGCTCGCGCAACGCGCGCTGGATGACCTGGGGCCAGGTTTGCGGCGCGCTGAAATCCGCCAGCTCAAACATTTTGTGCAAACACTCACCTGCGGCGGGGCCTCGTGGAAAGGCAAGGATATCGTCAGCTGCCCGCGCCTGCGCCGTTGCGTCGAGCGGCCATGGCAGGACGGGAGCGAGACCGGCGGCAAGGCTAGCCGCAGTCTGGTCGTGATCGGGAAGACTCTCTGTCTCGTGCTGCGACATCGGCATCGCACCCATCCGGGCACCCGCGGCGATCATTGCGCTGAAACTCGCCATCCGCCAGGTTTCACGCACGAAACGCTGGCTCACTTGCGCCTCAATGGCTTCAGCGCCGCTTTGCAGCGGCTCGAGCGGCACGCATTGCGCGGGCACCGGCAAGGCTTCCAGCGTCACGGGGCCCGGGGCGGAACCTTGCGTCAGATCGTGCCAGCACTGCGTCAGCATGTTCTCGTCGGGCGGCTCCGCCAGCCAGTCGTCAAACGCCTGGCCACGGCCCGCCACCAGCCAGTTCAGCACGCTGCGCCGCGATTCCCTGTTCGAACGGGATACCAGATAGGGGCCACTCACCAGGTAGCAGCGATACACCGCGCGCGTCAAGGCGACATACACGAGCCGGGCCCGCTCTGCAGCCTGCTCGCGCCGGGCCATGGTTAGCGCGTGTTCGGCCTGCTCGTCATCGCAGCCGTAATGCAATATCGCCTGGCCCGTTTCATCGTGATATTCGCGGGCATCGGGCAAGCCCGACGCGGTGGGCTCGCGCAATGCGCCATCGTTGAGAAACGGACAAAACACCACCGCGTATTCCAGCCCCTTGGCCTTGTGAACCGTGACGATCTGCACCAGATTGCGGTCGGACTCAAGCCTTAGTTGAGCTTCCTCGCCTCCGCCCTGGACGCGCTGTACAGCCAGCCAGCGCAATGTCGGCGCGATACCCGGCTGCGCGGCGGCACGCGCTTGCAACAGTTCCGCCAGATGACTGGCATTGGTCAGACGGCGCTCGCCGTCGGGCCCGGCTGCGAGTTGCCGGGCGATGCCCAGCTCACGCATCAGCACGCGCCACATCACCGCGAAGCCGCGTTCGAGCCACAACAAGCGATAACGCGAAAAACGTTCGACCCACACCATGGCGTCGGTGCTTCCGGTGCTTTCGGTGCTTTCAGGCCCGGTACCGGCATGCCCAGCCCTGGGTCCGGGCGTTCCCCCTTCGCCCTCTTCCGTCAGATCCTGGGTCTCGCTGGCCTGCTGCTGCCATAGCGCAGTCGCGCTCAATCCGATCCAGTCCGTTGCCAGCGCGGCACGCAAGCGGCGCAAATCGCCTGGCGTTTCGACCGCATTCAGCACCCGTTCGATCTGTTCGGCATCGGGCGTGGCAAAGACCGAAGCCTGAGCCAGCTCGACGCTGCCCACGCCCCATTCCGCGAGCGAGCGCTTGATCTGGCTACCCTGGCGGTGAGTCTGCACCAGCACGGCGATCTGGCCCGGCGCCAAGGGCGTCTCGCCCAGCCGTACCGTGCCTTCGCGCGCGCCACGCAACAGCCTCACGATCTCCGCGGCACAGGCCTGGCTCGCCGCACGCTGCGCCTCGCGCTTCGTCAGCACGGCATCGCCTTCGGCCAGCCGCCACACGCGCAAACCCTCCACGGGCTGTGCCCCTGGTGCCGCGCTGTCGCTCAGCGCGACACGCTGCCGCTCGCCCGCCCGCACCGGCTGGTAATTCAGCCCATCGAACACGAATGCGTGCGGATTCGCGCTGAAGATCCTGTTGCAGGCTTCAACCAGCGGTGCGCTGGAGCGCTGGTTGATCGCCAGCGTATAGCGTGCGCTGGCAGCCGCACGAGCCGCGAGATAGGTGTGCAGATCGGCGGCGCGGAAGCTGTAGATCGCCTGCTTCGGATCGCCCACCAGAAAGAGCGGGCCCGCTGGCGCAAAGATCCGGTTAAAGATCGAAAACTGCAGCGGATCGGTATCCTGGAACTCGTCGATCAACGCGGCGGGATAACGGGTGCGCAGTGTTTCGGCAAGCCACGGATGCGCGGCTAGCGCCTGGAACAGGTTCGACAGCAGATCATCGAACGACACCACGCGGCGCGCCCGCTTGCGCGCGGCCAGTTCAGCCGGAGCGTCATCCAGCCATCTCTGGATCAGTTGCAGCCAGCGCCGTTGCTGCGCTTCGTCGGCGGCGAGCGTGGCGGCGGCCAGTTCGTCCGCAAGCATGAAAAAAGAATGGACGGGCGGCGCCTGACGCACCTTGGTGGCTTTCGCCAGCGCACTGGCAGTGAGTTTCAAGGCAATACGTGGCGGTGCGGCAAAGCTGGCCTCTGGAGCCAGATAGCTCTCCCATGCAGCCAGCGCCGCACGGATGACTTCCGGTTTGTGCGAGGTACGGCTTAGACGCGCTTCGGCTGCGGCCAGTAAATGCGTGATCTCGTCTTGCTGCGCGAGCCAGCGTTCACGCAGCGCGCTAAAAACAGCCTGCGGCTCTGCATGTGCGGCCTCTGCAGGCTGGCCGATGAAACCCCAGCGCAATTGCGCGAGGGGTTTTTTCAGACGCCGCACAAGCTGCATGTCGAGCGCCGCCGGGCCCGCGCGTTTTGCCACCAGCCAGGCGGCAAATGCCGGGTGTGCCGCCGCAACCGGCTCCACCTGTTCGCGCCAGAAATCAGCCGCCAGCTCGAAACGCAACACCGCATCATCGGCTTCCATCTCGAAGACGAAGGGCATCGCCGCGGCAAACGGCGCTTCTTGCAGCGCGCGTTGGCAAAACGCATGGATGGTGTGGATCGCCGCCTGATCGAAGGTGCCTAGCGCGCTCTTCACCCGTTTGCGCGCCTGCTCGCGTTCAAGCCCGCTACCGGGTGCCAGGGTGGTCTTGAACAAGCTTTCGAGGAAGGGATCGCCCTGGGGGGCGTCGCGCTCAAGCGCGCTCAACAGTTGCGCAAGGCGGGCGCGAATCCGTTCGTGCAGCTCGGCTGTCGCTGCCTTGGTAAAGGTCACGACGAGGATCTGTCCGGTGTCCAGACGCTTTTCCAGTAGCAGGCGTACATAGAGGGCGCAGATGTTCCAGGTCTTGCCGGTTCCTGCCGAGGCTTCGATCTGGTTCACGCCATCCAGCGCGCAGCTGAAAACATCGAGTTCCGCCGCCGCAGTGGCAGTGGCGGTGGCGGCCGTGACAGTGGCAACCTTGGGGGTGAGGCCGTTCATGGCGCCTCCTGCAAATGACGCACCAGCGGCTCGAACACTATCGCCGCCAGCATGCCGAAAGGCTCATCGAGTGTCAGCGGCAGGCCACGCCACGCGAGTTGCAACGCGGGATCGTCCGCTTCGCCACGAATACGCTCGTTGATCCAGACGCTGTGCGCCGCGGCATCGCCCTCGCGGACCTTGGCCCAGGCGCTTTTCGGAAAAAACCGCAGCGGCAGCCGCTGGCCCGCGCGAAACAGGGCCGCGAGCGGCGCCAGATGCACCAGCGGCGCGGCCACCGGCGTGAACGCGAAACCTGCGTCCAGGCCCCGCCACAGCGTCCGGCAGGGCCCCTCCGGGCGCACCGCGCAATACACCAGATGCGCCAGCCAGGCTGCGAGGTAATCCCGTGCGGTGGGCCTGGCGTAACGAAAAATGATTTGCCCGGTGGCACTCAACAGATTCAGCGTGCCGTGTAACTGCATGGGCGCTTCGGCAAAGGCACGCAACGTGGCGTCATACGGGCCAAAGAGCGCCGTGCCCTGGAAGGAGGCCTCGCGCCCGCTTTGCGGATCAGCCGGAGTTTCAGGCCAGCGCGGCTCAAGGTTCAGCACGAACGGCAAGCGCTCTCCCCCGCCCGCCATCTCACGCTGCACGCCTAGCGCAAGCTGATGCAAGCCTTCGATTTCGCGGGCCTGCCACACCTTGCCCGTCGCGCCACCGGGCAACTCAGGACTCGCTGCCGCGATCCGCTGCACACGCTCGAAGGCCCGTTGTCCCGCGCCGGGTTCGAGCAGCATGGGCAAGAGCCGCTCGGCCAGCGCATCGCGGCCCTCGTAATCCAGCTCGAACGGCTCAAGCTCAGGCAGCGCATCCATGCCGGACCACAGTACGAGGCCCAGCCGGTCACGCAACAGGGCACGCGCGGGATGACGCCAAAAGCGCTGAAAATCGTCGAAGGCCAACGTGTCCAGCGCAACCTCTGGCAGCGGCTCGCGGAAAAACGGCAGCACGTTACGGCGGGTGGCGTCGGCCAGCAGGCCTGCGAGCCGGGCTCGTTCACGGTCGTATGACAGTAGCCTGCCGCCCGCGCCCATAAAGTAATCCGCCGCGAAAGGCTGCAAGGGATGTTCCACCACGAAGGCCTGGCGCGCCGCGCTGATTGCCGCGGGGCTCGCGCCCTCGCCCGCCGCAAGCCGGGCGAGATGGTCGAGCAGCTCGTCAACCAGCGCGGCGGGCGGCAACGGTGCGTTGTCACGGATGCTGCGTCCGGTGTAGGCGATCAGCAAACGGTCCCGCGCCGCCAGCAGCAAATCGAGAAACAGGTTGCGCTCATCATCGCGGCGCTGCCGGTCGCCCGGTTTGGGAAATGCGGCCATCAGATCGAATTCGTCGGCCCGCGCGAGGCTCGGCAGCAAGCCATCGTCCATTCCAAGCAGACACACAACGCGGTATGGCAAGCCGCGCAAACTGGTCAGCGAGGAGAAGGTCACACTGCCCCATGGCACACCGCCGCGAGCGGGATCGTCCAGCGTTGCGGCGAGCGCGGCTCGCACCACGGCAGCGGGCAGCACGCTATCGGCCGCACCTGCGGCCATCGCTTCAGTCATGGCATCAATGGCCGCGCGGACTTCGCTGAGGGCATCGGCAAAGCCGATGCCCTCAGCGAAACAGGTGGTCAGCGTATCGAGCAGCAACTGAGCCCACGCCGCAGGGGTATGGCCGCTCGTACAACGCGTGGCGAAATGCTCCAGATCGTCGACAAAACACGCAAGGCGGCCCAGCAACTGCGCCTTTGCCCCCTCCGCCCCAGCGACAGGCAGCCACTCCGCCACCGGTTCCGCGCCATCCGGCAAGGCATAGCCCAGAAAAAGCCGCGTCAGGGCATCGGCCAGGGTGTGGCGAGCCACCGGCACCGCACCGCCATGCGGCTCAGTGGGCTCAGTGGGCTCAGCGAACTCCATGGCTCCCGTGGCTCCGGTTGATTCTGTTACCCGCACCGGCCCAGCCGGGGCAAAACCGCGCCGGGCGCCCGCTGCCGCCAGCCAGCCCTGCACGGTTTCGAGCGCCACGGCGTCAATCCCGTAACGCACGGCGATGGCCTCAACCCGTAACCACTCGATCAACGCGGGAGCATTGACCTGGCGCTCAGGCAACGCCAGCCAGTCGAGCAGCACCCGTGCCAGCGGATTAGCCTGCGATGGCGGTAACCCCGTGATGCGATACGGAATGCGGCTTGTGTCACCGCCTGGCTCGGTGCCAAAAACAGCGTCGATGAGCGGCCCCGCCACCGCCAGATCCGGAAATGCCACCAGCACATCGGACGGCTGCAGGCTGTCATCGGCGTTGAACCAGCCCAGCAGCCGGTCATGCAATACCTCAAGCTGGCGCGAGAGGCTATGGCAGACATGGACCTCGATCCCGGCCTCCGCTGGCGCAACCTCAATGGGAATTTCGGGCTGCAAGTCGAGCATCGCGTTCTGGATTGCGGCCAGCCAGGTCGGCGCGGCATTCCCGGTGAAATGCGCCGCTTCGACAGACGCCGTGCGTTCCGTCAGCTCATGCAACATATGAAGTTGCGCCTGGGTTTGCCGCCCCCATTCGGCCAGCAGCGGATGTCCGACCTCATGGAAGTCACGCTGCCCGGCAACCTCAAGCGCATCGAGACGACGCTCGCTGACGATGTCGAACCAGAACTCGCGGCACGGGTTGATCACATATAGCCGTATGTCGATCCAGCGCGACAGCTCGCGCAGCAGCGCGACATGCAACGGCGGCATGGTGGGCAAGGCAAGAATGCTGACGGCCTCGGGCCATTGCGCGCGTGCCAGGGTGTCGAGATCGTACTGGCCGACTTCCGCGAGAAAACGGTAGGCCGGGGGCAGCGCTGTCGGGCCAGCCTGATGCTCGCCCGCCAGGGCGGTCAGGATGGCGCGCCACAAGGCAGACTGCCAGCGCTCATCTTCCCGCGCAGCGGCACTGGCGCCCATCAGCCGCGGCCCGCCTGCCGCGGCACCCGCTGCGGCTGCCTCAAGCCCCTGTGCGCCCGCAAAAATCGAACCGCCCGCTTGCCAGTGCAGCAGCCATTCGGGGCGATACGTCAGATAGTGGTCGAACACCGTCGTGATGCGCTGTGCCAGTTCGTAACGCATCGATGCATCCGCTGCGCCAAGATAGGTGCGCAGGCGCTGCGAGCCGAGCCAGGGCGCCGATTCGGCGGTCTCGCCGAGCAACTGGTAGCAACACCACACCAGCCTGTCAGGGGCAAAAGGCGACTGTGCGGGCACGGGTATCACGCCGCCAATACGGGCCCAGAGCCATTGCGCGAGATAGCAGAATTCGAAGTTGGCGCAAATGCCTGCGCGCGTGGCAATGGCCAGTTCAAGATTGCGCTTCATGGCCGCGCTAGCGACGATGACCGGTTGCGCCGACCATGGCCCGGACGGGTGACGGCTGAGGTCTTCAAGCAAGGTGTCCAGCAGTGTTTCGTACCGGTTCGAATAGAAAATCTCAAGCATGGAACCCACGAGGAAACCGGCGGCCAAAGAGCGCTTCACCCAGCCGCACAGAAAAGAAGGCGCCCAGCATAGCAAACGCGTCAGGGGCCGGGCTAGATAGCCTGATGGGATAGGACCTCAAGCCAGCCAGAATCACTGCAAAAGCCGTTGTACATCAGTTAGACTCGACGCCTCTTGGGGTGAACCCTCATGGCGTTGTTCCATCGTTTTGTCGTTTTGTTGTTCTTTCACGCATGAAAATCCAGGCAGGCGATGCGCTACTCGGTTGAAATCAAAAAATTTCTCTATAGCCAGTATTTTTATGGCGGTTTGCGTATCGCGGTGGGGGTCTCGTTACCGGCGGTTTTGTGCCTGATCGTCTTTCACAACCGTGAGCTCGGTTTCACGATTGCCACGGGCGCGCTGGGCGCCTGTGTCGTCGATATGCCCGGCCCCCTGAAATACAAACACAACGAAATGCTGGCCTGTTCGGTGATCGGCTTTCTGGCCGCGCTCGCCACGGGGCTGGCGACGGTCAATCCGGTGACGCTCTGGTGCACCGTCGTGCCGCTGACCTTCGTGCTGTCGCTGATCGTGGTGTATGGCAATCGCTGGCCGCAGATCAGCTTCGCCACGCTCTTCATGATGATCATGACGCTCGAAGATCATTTCACGCCCCTGCAGGCGCTCATCAATGCCTCGTGGATGCTGGCGGGCGGCCTCTGGTACACCTATTGGTCGACCTTCGTCAGCCGCTGGCAGATGCATCGCATCGAGCAGCAAGCGCTGGCTGAAAGCGTCTTCGCCTGCGCGGATTACCTGCTCGCCCGGGCGGATTTTTACGACATCGACAATGACCTCGACGAGTGCTATCGCAATCTGGTGGCACGCCAGATCGCCGCCGTCGAGCGCCAGGATGCCGCGCGCGACATCGTGCTGCGTAACCTGCCGCAACTCAAAAGCGGCCGTCTCAACCCGCGCCGCGCGATGCTCTTCAACCTGTTCATCAATACCGTCGACCTGCACGAGTTATTTGTTGGCGCACATACCGACTACCCGTTGGCGCGTAATACCTTCGGCGGCTCGGATCTGATGATTTTTTACCGCGACCTGATCCGCAAGGCGGCGGCCGATCTCGAGGAAATCGGCCTCGCGGTGCTGCAAAACCGCCCGCCGCGTCTGCGCACCAACGTCAAAGCCGAACTGCGCGCCATCGAGTACGAGCTCGAGCAGATGCGGCGGCAGGAGTTTCCCGCGAAAAACCCCGAGGCCTACGCAGCGGTGTCGGCCACCTTTCGCCGCATCTGGAGTTCCACACGCCTGATCGACAAGATGCGCCAGAGCCTGTCGAACGAAGCCACCACCACCGAAACCGAGCTACGCATCGACCAGGCGCTATCGCGTTTCGTCTCGAGCCGTCGCGTGCCCTATCTGCAAATTTTCTCGAACCTGACCATGGCGTCGCCGAGCTTTCGCCACGCGCTGCGCGTCACGATCGCGGTGGCGATCGGCTTTTGGCTCGGGCGCCTGCTGCCGCTCACCAATGCCTACTGGATCGTGATGACCACCGTCATCATCCTGAAACCCGGCTATTCGCTGACCAAACAGCGCAACGGCCAACGGATTGTCGGCACGCTGATTGGCTGCGCCGCGAGTATCGCGCTGATGGTCACGGTCAAGGAGCCTCATCTGCTGATGGTGGCGATGTTCGCCTCGATGGTGATGAGCTATAGCCTGCTGCTGTTCAACTACACCGCGAGCGTGGTGTTCACGTCCTCGTATGTATTGCTGATGTTCGATCTGCTGGCGCCCGGCAATATGCGCATCATCGGCGAGCGCGCCATTGATACCGTGGTCGGCTGTGCTATCGCCATTGCCGCCAGCCATCTGTTCCCCTACTGGGAATACCGGCTGATGGGCAAGCTGGTCAACGACATGATCGTGGCGACGCGGCAGTATCTTGAGGCGAGTTGGTGGTGGAGCGGCAAGCCTGTGGCAGCGGGCGCCATGGCCACGGCTGGACCGGGCGCGGCGCCGGCCACAGCAAGTGTTGCCGCAGCAGGTACCACGGCAGACCCTGGCGCCGGCGTCTTGAGCGCCTCTGGCACGCTCAGCGCGCACGCGTCCGGGCCCGAAGCGGCCGCAGCGGCAGCAACCGCGGCAGCGGCCGCCGCCGCGTCAACGGCTACCTCAGGCAAGACGGGGGGCGCCATGTCGGCGGCCGTGGCAGTGGTCAACGCGCTCGATCGTGATTTCCGCTATCGGCTGGCACGTAAAAACGTTCATATTGCGTTCGCCAATCTGGGCCAGGCCTTTCAGCGCATGATGCTTGAGCCCAAGGCCGCGCAGAAGTTTGTTCCCGAACTCAATGACCTGCTCGTGCGCAGCCATGAACTGGCGGCGCAAATCACGGCCGCTGCACCCTTGCTGCGGACCACGGCGCAACAGCAAGAGGGGCCGTACCAGCCCTTGCAGCGCGCGCTAACGCTGATCCGCGACATGCTGACGCAAGCCGAATCGGGCGCAGCCCTCCCCGCCGATCAAGCCAGCCTCTCCAAACAGATGGCGCGCGAGCTCGACGCGATGGTGATCGAAGTGGAAAAAACAGCGGAAGCCTCAGCGGACGCCATCGCCGAACTCAAACAGCTCGCTCACCAGTGCAAACAGATGATTTTGGCGGCCACGCTGATTCGCAAGGATGCCAGTGTGATTCGCCTGCCTGAAACCTGAGCTCTTGAAGTTCGACGTCTGGGCGCTGGGTGTGCCTGCAGCGCGGCTAGCTGCAGGCGTGGGCGGCAGGCAAGCTGGCGGCGCGGGCCGATGTGGCTGAAGCCGTGTCATTTTGCCGGTCGTAATCGCGTTTTTCAGTAATCGCGTTATAGAGCAGCGTAGCCAGCACGAAGAGCACCACGGCCACAATAAGAACAGCAACGCCGGATGTCGGATTTTTCTTGCGCGGAGGGGTCATCGGATGGGCTCAGGGGGTAGGAGGGCAAAACTGAAAGCGCGCATTTTACGCTGCGCGGCGCTGAGCCTGGCGCAAATCCCGGGCAAAGCGTCGGCAACTCGCCCGCCAGGGTGGCACACCTCAGCTCCCACGGGGCAAGCGCACCGGCAACGCGGTCGAATATTTGATCTGCTCCATGGCGAAGCTCGAACTGACGTCATAGAGCGGCACCGCGCCAATCAGCAGTTTGTAGACGCGGTCGTAATCGTCGATATCCGAGACCACCACGCGCAGCAGATAGTCGGTCTCGCCACTCATCCGGTACACCTCCACCACCTCCGGAATATCGCGCACCGCCTGGGTAAAAGCCTGGGCCCAGGCTTCCGTATGCTCGCTGGTCCGGATCGAGACAAAAACAGTCGTGCCCACGCCCAGCTTGCGCGGATCGCATAACGTCACCTGAGCGCGAATCACGCCGGTATCCTTGAGCCGCTGCACGCGCTTCCAGCAAGGCGTCTGCGACAGATTGACGCGTTGCGCCAGTTCGGCGATCGAAATGGTAGCGTCCCCCTGAAGCAGTTCGAGCAGGGTCATATCGATAGCATCCATCTCTCACCTCGATAAAAAATAGAAATATATTCTATCGAAATCAAAATAAGCAGAATGATATGAAAACTCTTTCTCCAGACGCAGCGGTATAAATACACGTTCGCCGCAGCACTGTGCCGCGTCCTTCCCGCTCTCTCTTTACCCCCTCGACCCCTCTACTCCAATACCATGCGCCACGACACCGATCTGCCGATGCTCGACGCCTGCCTTTCCCCAAACGCCCCGGCTGAAGCCGTGTACACCCTGCCCGCCAGCATGCCGCTGGCGCGTCTGTGCACGGCGCTCAGCCTGGCTTGCGAGGCATTTCCCCAGCCTTCGCAGCTCGGCGCGTTTGGCCGGCGCGTGCGCCAGGCGCTGGCCGAAGCTATCTCGTCTCCCAACCTGCTCAAGCCCGCCCAGCGCGAAGGCGCACCCGACACTTACCAGCGCCACCTGCTCGCCGCCGACCCTCACGGCCGTTACGCCGTCGCCGCGCTGGTCTGGATGCCGGGGCAAGCCAGTCCGGTCCATGCGCATCACACGTGGTGTGGCTATGCGGTGCTCGACGGCACCTTGAGCGAAACCGTCTACACCTGGGATGAAGCGGCAGGCTATGCCCGTGCGACACGCACCCATCCGCGTGATTCCGGCGCCGTATCGTTCGCCCCGGCCGGCCACGGCGGGATTCACCAATTGCGCAACCTGGGGAATGTTCCCGCCGTGTCATTGCATCTGTATGCCGTGGCCGGCGAGCAAATAGCCACGCACGTCAACGATATCTTGCCGGTCGCGCCAGACGCGAGCGATGCCATCAGACATAACGCCTGAAACCAGCCGGGCGAAAAATGCCGCCCGGTTCGCCCGTGCCTGCCTTGACCGTCGAGGCCGGGTTGCGGCGTTTGCGGCGTTTGTATTACGGACGGCGTTTGGATTACGGCGTTTTCTCTGGTTGCGCGCCATCCTTGCCCGTCGCCGTCTGGCTTGACCATTCCTGCAATTTGCGTCCAGCGGTTTCAAGACCCGCACCGGTCAAACCGGCTGCCTTGCCTAGCACCGTGCTCGCCGTGTCGCGCAAATGCGCCTGGGCACTCGACGCCAGGGCATCGGGCGTCAAGACCATGACCGGTGCGCTGGCGGCAGAGGCCGCAGTTGGGGCCGAAGCCGCCGCCCCAGACGCGGCGTCATTGGGCAAGGCCGCATCCAGATGCTGCTGCGCGGTGGCACGGGCGGAATCGACTTGCTGCCCGACAAAACTGGCGGCCTGGCCGAGCGCCTGGCTAGCCTGGCGCGCCATGTCGTTGAGCGCGTTCGTGGCATGAGCGGAGGCGTCATCTTTGCCGCAGGCACCCAGACTCAGCACGCCTGGCAAAAGCAACGCCATCACCGCCAGCCGCCGCGGTGCCGACAAACGCGAAGACGACGACGCCAATAAAAACGAAAAACAAGAAAAATTTTTCATAACGAAAGTGCAGCCGCATCGAGCGGCTTCTCCATGCGAAAACGGTGCAATGACGCGCCGTGACGTTGAACAATCTCTGAGCCCAGCACCTGAAAACCTGCGTGCTCAAAACAGGCGCGAGCACCAAGACTCACGCGGGCCGTCAGACGCCTTGCCCCGGCATGGCGCGCGATGCGCTCAAGCCGCATGAGCAGCGCGTGGCCCAAGCCCTGACGCGCGGCGGACGGCACAACATACAGCATCTCAATATTATTTTCGGGATATAGCTGGGCGAATCCTTGTGGCTGGTCCGCGCGCAGTGCAACCAGCGTCACGCCCCGGGCCAGGCGCCGGCTAAACGCAGCACGGTCGTCCGCTACGGCTGACCATGCCAGCAAGGCCTCAAGCGGGTAAGTAGCGGCCGCGAGATGCAGCACGGCATCCTGGAACAGCGCCGCGAGCGCCGGACCGTCAGACGCTTCGTAAGCGCGCCAGGTCATCTTGTGCATGGCAAACATGGGGAAGATTCGTCCTGGTCCGATATGCATAGGGCATGGGTGTTTTTATAGTGGCCGCCAACAAGGAACCCTTTAGTTATGCCCCTGACAAACTGGATCTTCATCCTATTCATCGCGTTGCTCACGATTACATTCATCTGCACCCGCTCTCCCGCCAACTGGTCATTGCAGCACCGCACCCGCCGTCGCACCGGTACTCGCCTGCTCGCACAGGCGGTCTATGCACTATGGGCCGCGGCCCTGCTCGCGGCCCGCGGTCTGTTTATGGTCGATGGCCTCAATGGCCTGACACCCAACCCACAAATCGTGCTGGCCATGATACTGCTGCTGTTGGGCTGCAGTGCTTACTGGCTGGTTCGGGGCGGCAGGCTGTTCAAACCGCTTCGGCTGTTTGAGGCGTGCTGAACACGGCGCTCATGCCGCATTCGTGAAGGCCTCTGCCCCGGCTAGGCCGATAGATCGACGGATGATAGACTGCCCGCGTCCGGCGTTAGGCTCACGCCCCGGCTGTCAACGGCCCAACCTGGGGCCGCGCGCTTTCGCCGCTTAATGGCGCTTAATGGCGCTTAATGGCGCTTAATGGCGCTTCTCTCCCGTCTGGCTTGAACACATGTATCTGTCGATCTTCGCCGTTGCTTTGGGCGGCGCTGCGGGCTCACTGCTGCGCTGGCTGTTCGCCACCCGCCTGGACAAAATCTTTCCCGCCCTGCCTCTCGGAACACTCACGTCGAATGTTATTGCCGGGTATGTGATCGGTGTCGCCGTCGCCTACTTTGCGCGCTACCCCACGATTGCCACCGAATGGCGGCTTTTCATCATCACTGGGTTGATGGGCGGTCTCTCAACATTCTCGACATTCTCCGCCGAAGTCGCGCTGCACCTTCAGCAAGGCCGGGTCGGCTGGGCCCTCGGCGAAATCGCCGCGCATGTCGGCGCTTCGCTGGCAATGACGCTGCTCGGCTTTGGCACGGTCGCCTTGATGACGCGTTAAGTTAAACGCAGCGAGGAATCAAAGGACCAAAGAGATTTAAGCGGAAAAGAGAAAGGGCAAGCTCGCAGGTTGCCATGGCCCGTGCGCAAGACCTTGCGCCGCCCAGACGAAAAAAAAGGCGTCACGTGACCGTGACGCCTTAAAAGTTCTAGCCATTCCGAGGGCCGTGCTAGAACCTGAGAGACGGTATTCGAAATACCCGGAGCAGGAAAATGCACACTGCGCATCATGATCCGGTAATCAGCGCCTGGTTACTGTTTGTGCCTAGCCGATGCTGATTCAAGACTATACAAAAGTGTTTTTAGGCGCTTTCGAAATTAGGTTCCATTTTTTACGTTTCGGCTGCTTAAGTCAAGAAAAATCTGGTTATTCCGTCAAATCTCGAAAATTGCGCGGCACACAATGATTCATCCAATTAAACAAGACAAACTATCATTTAGAGGGATTTTTTGATGTGCCCCTTCCAGACTAAGTCGCCAACCGTAAAAATCGCCAACCTGAAATACAGTTTCAAAAAACAATATGAATCAATCATCTATGTCGCTTCATTCACTTAATACCGACAAAGACGGGGAAAAAGACAAGGACGGCGGCAGCGATGAAGTTCTGGCGCTGGCGCGTGGCCTGACCGTGCTGCGACGTATTGCCGCAGCCCATGCCCCAGTCAGCAATCGTGAACTCGCCGAACAAACTCGTATTCCCAAACCCACGGTCTCGCGCATCACGGCAACGCTCGTCAATGCGGGGTTTCTGTTCCGTATGCCTGACAGCGAACGTTTCGTGCTCACAGCCTCCGTACTCGAACTCAGCAACGGCTTTTTGCGTAATTTCGACATTCGCGTCCGGGCCCGGCCATTCCTGCTCAAACTGGCCGAAGCCACCTCGCTTTCCGTGCATCTGGCCGTGCGCGACCGGCTCGACATGGTGGTCATCGACACCATCCGGCCCCGCTCCGCCGTGCTCGTCTCACGTCTCGATATTGGTGCGCGCATGGACCTGTGCTGCACAGCGGTTGGACATGCCTATCTCGCGGTGCTGGACGAACCTGAGCGGCAAACCTTGCTGGACGGTTTGCAAGCGATCCTCGGTAGCGAATGGGGCCGCATCAGCGCACGCCTAACCCAGTCATTGCTTGAAGCCCAAACGAATGGCTTCACCATTGCCATAGGCGAATGGCACAAGGATCTGAATGCGATTGCCGCCGGCTTCATTGGCCCTTCGGGGCAGCACTATGCCGTCAATTGCGGCGGCCATGCGCTGCAGTGTCCCCGCGAATGGCTCATCAGTCACGCGGCCCCGGCACTGCTGGACTGCGTTGCAAAAATTACCGAGGAAATTGGCGGCACGCCTGGCCGACGTATCGAATAAATCGCCATCCGGTTTTAAGAGCGGCATGATTCGTGCCCCAGGCCATGCCGCTCATCCCTCGCTGTAATACCGCGAAAAATACATTGCTGGACGGCAATGAAGCCTGGGACGTAGCATCATGCTTTCGCGCGCCGCCCGTCACCGCCCGTCATCTATGGCTGGCGGCGCGAATCTCCGCTTTCTTCTGCCCCACTCTTGCAAGACCCATGTAATACCCCTGCCGCGCTCATCCGCGCGCAACGCACGATCTTCCGCATTGACCCAGCCGCAGCACCTCAGCGCCCTCTCACGCTAAACAGACCGCACCGATGGACGAACCCCGCAAGCCTTCAGACACAACCCGTCCTGCCGCCCCGCCTTCTGCCCCGACCGTCCCGGCAACGCTCATTGCGCCGTCCGTCAGCGACACCGCCACCGCGAGCCGTCGCCGCCGCCTCATCGGGCTGGGCCTCGCGGCCCTGCTCAGCGGCGCCATCGTGCTGGCGCTCTGGCGACCATGGCAGCACCCGGCTGGCGCAACAGGCAGCCCAGCCGCTGCGCGGAGCGCCATGGGCCGCAGCGGTGCACGCGGCATGGGTGCGCTCAAACAGCCCGTGCGCGTGGCAAGCGTCACGCAAGGCGACATGCCCATCGTGCTGAACGCGCTCGGCACCGTCACGCCGCTGGCCACGGTTACGGTGCAAACCCAGTTGAGCGGTGTCCTGCAAAGCGTGGCCTTTCATGAAGGCCAGATGGTTCGCCAAGGCGACCTGCTGGCGCAAATCGATCCACGTCCCTATCAAATCTCGCTCGCCAATGCAGAAGGCGCGCTCGCCCGCGACGAAGCCCTGCTGCAAACCGCCCGGCTCGACCTGAAACGCTACCAGACACTGCTCGCACAAGACTCCATCGCGCGGCAACAGGTCGACACCCAGGCCTCGCTGGTCAAGCAATACGAAGGCACGGTCCGCTCCGACCGCGCCAATATCGACACTTACAAGCTCGACCTGACCTACGCTCGCATCACAGCGCCGGTGTCCGGCAGAGTAGGCCTGCGCCAGGTTGATCCAGGCAATTACGTGACACCAGGCCAGGCTAATGGCCTCGTCGTCATCACGCAGTTACAGCCCATCAGCGTGATCTTCACGACCGCCGAGGACAACCTGCAACCGGTCATGAAGCAGATCCATGCGGGTAAAAAACTGTCGGTGACCGCCTACGATCGCAGCAATACGACGCCCCTCGAAAGCGGCGTGCTGGAAACCTTCGACAACCAGATCGACACCAGCACCGGTACGCTCAAGCTGCGCGCGCTCTTTAAAAACGAAGGCAAGCGGCTGTTTCCGAACCAGTTCGTCAATACCCGCTTGCTGGTGGACACCTTGCATGGGGCGCTCATCGTGCCAACGCCCGCGGTACTCAATGGCTCGATGGGGCAGTTTGTCTATGTGGTCAAGCCGGATAACACCGTCACGGTGCGTCCGGTCAAGGTGGGGCCGATCGACGGCGAGCGCACCAGCATCGAGTCAGGCCTGGTACCCGGCGAACGGGTGGTGATCGACGGCTCGGATCGCCTCAAGGAAGGCGCGGCCGTCACGATTCCAGCCGACTCGCCACGAGCCGCTCCGGGTGCCGTCGCCAGCGGCGTCCAGGGCAAGCGTCACGTTCATGCGGGTCAGGGTCAGGGTCAGGGTCAGGGTCAGGGTCAGGGTCAGGGTCAGGGTCAGGGTCAGGGTCAGGGTCCGCAAACGCCAGGTGCGGCGCCTGGCGCGACACCCGCCGCCCCATCCGCACCGGGAGCTCGCACCCCGCTGCAACCGCCCGCCAGGCAGTAAGCCCCCGGCCTCCGCATGAATCCTTCCCGTCTCTTTATCCTGCGTCCCGTGGGCACCGCCCTGCTGATGGCGGCCATCATGCTGGCCGGCCTGGTCGCCTTGCGTTTCCTGCCGCTCTCGGCCTTGCCTGAGGTGGATTACCCCACCATCCAGGTGCAAACCTTCTATCCCGGCGCGAGCCCCGATGTCATGACGTCATCGGTGACCGCGCCGCTGGAGCGTCAGTTCGGCCAGATGGCCTCGCTCAACCAGATGTCATCGCAAAGCTCGGCGGGTTCGTCGGTCATCACGCTACAGTTCAGCCTCGATTTGCCGCTCGATATCGCCGAACAGGAAGTGCAGGCCGCCATCAACGCCGCGGGCAACCTGCTGCCGTCCGATCTGCCCGCGCCGCCGATCTACGCCAAGGTCAATCCGGCCGACGCGCCCATCCTGACGCTCGCGCTCACCTCGAAAACCATGCCGCTCACCGAGGTGCAAAATCTCGCCGACACGCGTCTTGCACAAAAAATCTCCCAGGTGGCGGGCGTGGGTCTGGTCAGCCTGTCGGGCGGCCAGCGGCCCGCTGTGCGGATTCAGGCCAACCCCCGGGCGCTGGCATCCTATGGCCTGAACCTCGACGATCTGCGCACCACCATCGCCAATCTCAACGTCAATACGCCGAAGGGCAATTTCGATGGCCCCTCGCGCGCCTATACGATCAACGCCAACGACCAGCTCACCGACGCGGCGGCTTATCAAAGCGCGGTCATCGCCTACAAGAATGGCCGGCCCGTGATGCTGACCGATGTCGCGCGCATCGTGGCGGGTGCGGAAAACACCAAGCTCGGCGCCTGGTCGAACCTGACGCCCGCGATCATCCTCAACGTGCAGCGTCAGCCTGGCGCGAACGTGATCCAGGTGGTGGACAACATCAAGGCGCTGCTGCCGAAGCTGCAGGGCTCGCTGCCCGCCGCGCTGGACGTGCAGATCGTCACCGACCGCACCACCACGATCCGCGCCTCAGTGCGCGATGTGCAGTTCGAGCTGCTGCTCGCAGTCGTGCTGGTGGTGCTGGTGATGTACCTGTTTCTCGCCAATGTCTATGCCACGCTGATTCCCAGTCTCTCGGTACCGCTTTCGCTGATCGGCACGCTGGCCGTGATGTATCTGTGTGGCTTCTCGCTCGACAACCTGTCGCTGATGGCGCTCACCATCGCTACCGGCTTCGTCGTGGACGACGCCATCGTGATGATCGAAAACATCACGCGTTACATCGAAGCCGGCGATCCCCCGCTCGAAGCGGCGCTCAAAGGCTCGAAGCAGATCGGCTTCACGATCATCTCGCTCACGGTCTCACTCATCGCCGTGCTGATTCCGCTGCTGTTCATGGGCGATGTGGTGGGCCGGCTGTTTCATGAGTTCGCCATCACGCTGGCCGTCACCATCGTGATTTCCGCGGTGGTGTCGCTCACGCTGGTGCCCATGCTGTGCGCGAAACTGCTGCGCCATACCCCCGTCGCAACCCCAACGCAACGCCCGCCCTCGCGCCGCTTCGAAGCCTGGGTGCATGCGTTCATCGACGGCATGATTGCGCGCTATGCCGTCGCGCTGACCTGGGTGCTGGCGCGCCAGCGCGCCACGCTCGCCGTCGCGGTGCTCACTCTGGTGCTGACCGGGGTGCTGTACGTGGTCATTCCGAAGGGGTTTTTCCCGGTGCAGGACACGGGCGTGATCCAGGCGATGACCCAGGCGCCGCAATCGGTGTCATATGCGGCGATGGCTGAGCGCCAGCAACAGCTTGCCGCCGAAATCCTGAAGCATCCCGAGGTCGAAAGCCTGACCTCGTTTATCGGTGTCGATGGCAGCAATATCACGCTCAATAGCGCTCGCCTGCTGATCAACCTGAAACCGCGCGACGAGCGCAGCGCCACCGCCAGCGAGATCATTCGCCAGTTGCAGCATGACGTCGCGCAGGTGCCGGGAATCTCGCTGTATATGCAGCCGGTGCAGGACCTGACGATTGATTCGACGGTCAGCCCAACGCAGTATCAGTTCATGCTGACCGACCCGAACGCTGACGAATTCTCCACCTGGGTGCCGCGTCTGATGGAGCGCCTGCAGCAAGCGCCCGAGCTCGCGGACGTCGCCACCGATCTGCAAAACAACGGCCAGTCGGTGTACATCGAGATTGATCGCGCCACCGCCGCGCGTTACGGCATCACGCCTGCCACGGTCGATAACGCGCTCTACGACGCGTTTGGCCAGCGCATCATCTCGACCATCTTTACGCAATCGAGCCAATACCGCGTGATTCTCGAAGCCGAACCGCAGATGCAGCATTACGCCGAATCGCTCAATTCAATCTATCTGCCCTCGTCCACTGCAAGCGGCGGCCAGGTGCCGCTCTCGGCGATCGCCCGCTTTTACGAGCAGCCTGCGCCCTTGCTGGTCACGCACCTGAGCCAGTTTCCCGCGACCACCGTGTCGTTCAACCTGGCACCGGGGGCTTCGCTTGGCGCAGCGGTCAAAGCCATCGAGCAAGCCGGGCGCGACATCCAGTTGCCCGCGTCGTTCCAGATGCGCTTCCAGGGCGCGGCGCTGGCGTTCCAGGCTTCGCTCTCGAATGAGCTCTTTCTGATTCTGGCGGCCGTGGTGACGATGTACATCGTGCTGGGCGTGCTGTATGAAAGCTTTATCCATCCCGTGACGATTCTCTCGACGCTGCCCTCCGCGGGGGTCGGCGCGCTGCTGGCGCTGCTGCTCACCGGCCACGATCTCGACATCATCGGCATCATCGGCATCGTGTTGCTGATCGGCATCGTCAAAAAGAACGCCATCATGATGATCGACTTCGCCCTCGACGCCGAACGCGAACAGGGCATGCCCCCGCGCGAGGCGATTTATCAAGCCTGCCTGCTGCGCTTTCGCCCGATCCTGATGACAACGCTCGCCGCGCTGCTTGGCGCATTGCCGCTGATCCTCGGCAACGGCGCGGGGTCCGAACTGCGGCGGCCATTAGGCATTGCCATCGCCGGGGGGCTGATCGTCAGCCAGTTGCTGACGCTGTTCACCACGCCGGTGATTTATCTGGCGTTCGATGCGCTCTCGCAACGCGTGCGCCGCCGCCTGAAAACGGTAGGCGGCGCGCCCGCCGGCGATGCAACGCCCTAGCCGCATGAAACCCGCGCCGCCCAACGCCTCTGAACGCCCTTAAATGCCCCTAAACGCCCCTGAGCGCCCCTAAGCGCATGCCCGGCCTGCAATGAACCTCTCCCGCCCCTTCATCAAGCGCCCGGTTGCCACCACGTTGCTGGCGGTAGGCATCGCGCTCGCGGGTGTCTTTGCGTTTATCCGCTTGCCGGTGGCACCGCTGCCACAAATTGATTTCCCCACCATCTCGGTACAGGCAAGCCTGCCCGGCGCCAGCCCGGAAACCGTCGCCACGAGTGTCGCCAGCCCGCTGGAGCGCCATCTCGGCTCGATCGCCGATGTCACCGAGATCACCTCCAGCAGCTCCCTTGGTTCGGCCCGCATCACGTTGCAGTTCGGCTTGAACCGCGATATCGACGGCGCGGCACGCGATGTCCAGGCGGCGATCAACGCCGCCCGCGCCGATTTGCCCGCCAGCTTGCGCAGCAATCCGACGTATCACAAGGTCAACCCCGCCGACGCGCCGATCCTGGTTCTCGCGCTCACCTCCCCCACGCTGCCTGCCGGGCAGCTTTACGATTCGGCGGCGACGGTGCTGCAACAGTCGCTCTCCCAGGTGGACGGCGTCGGCGAAGTCGATGTGAGCGGTTCGGCCAACCCGGCCGTGCGCGTCGAACTGGAGCCGCACGCGCTGTTCCAGTACGGCATCGGCCTCGAGGACGTGCGCGCGGCGCTGGCCGCGGCCAACGCCAACAGCCCGAAAGGTGCGATCGAGTTCGGCCCCAACCGGGTACAGATCTACACCAACGATCAGGCCAGCCGGGCGGCGCAATACCGCGATCTGGTGATTGCTTATCGCAACGGCGCGGCGGTACGGCTGTCGGACGTCGCGGAAGTCATCGATTCGGTCGAAGACCTGCGCAACCAGGGCCTGATGAATGGCCAGCGCTCGGTGCTGGTAATCCTCTACCGCCAGCCGGGCGCGAACATCATCGAGACCATCGACCGCGTCAAGGCCATGCTGCCGCAACTGCGCGCCGCCCTGCCCGCGGATGTCGAAGTCACGCCCACCGCCGACCGCTCCACGACCATCCGGGCCTCGCTGCGCGACACCGAGCACACCCTGGTGATTGCCGTGGCGCTGGTGGTGATGGTGGTGTTTCTCTTTTTGCGCAACTGGCGCGCGACGCTGATTCCCAGCATCGCCGTGCCGATCTCGATCATCGGCACCTTCGGTGCGATGTATCTGCTCGGGTTTTCGATCGACAACCTCTCGCTGATGGCGCTCACCATCGCCACCGGCTTTGTCGTGGACGACGCCATCGTCGTGCTGGAGAACATCTCGCGCCATATCGAGAACGGCATGCCGCGCATGCGCGCGTCAATTCTTGGCGCACGCGAGGTCGGCTTCACCGTGTTATCGATCAGCCTCTCGCTGGTCGCGGTGTTTTTGCCGATCCTCCTGATGGGCGGCATCGTCGGGCGGCTGTTCCGGGAGTTCGCGCTGACGCTGTCGCTGGCGATTGGCGTGTCGCTGCTGGTGTCGCTCACGCTCACGCCGATGATGTGCTCGCGGCTGTTGTCCGAAGCGCACAACAAACGCGAAGAAGGACGCTTCGGCCGCTGGCTCGAGCGCGGCTTCGCCCGCCTGCAACGCAGCTATGAACACACGCTGGGCTGGGCGCTACGCCACCCGCGCCTGATCCTCGTCACGCTGCTGGCGACCGTCGGCCTGAACGTGTGGCTCTATATCGTCATCCCCAAAGGCTTCTTTCCGCAGCAGGACACCGGACGGCTCGTCGGCGGCATCCAGGCCGACCAGAGCACCTCGTTCCAGGCGATGAAAGTGAAGTTCGCCGAGATGATGCGTATTGTCCAGGCCAACCCGGCTGTCGAGAGCGTCGTCGGCTTTACCGGCGGGCGGCAGACCAACTCGGGCTTTATGTTCGTGGTGCTCAAAAGCAAAAAGGAACGCACGCACTCCGCCGATCAGGTGATCCAGGCCTTGCGTGCGCCGCTCTCGGAGGTCGCGGGAGTGCGGACGTTCTTGCAGGCGGTACAGGATATTCGCGTGGGCGGGCGGCAATCGAATGCGCAATACCAGTTCACGCTGCTGGCGGATTCGACCACCGATCTCTACACGTGGGGCCCGAAACTCACGGAAGCGCTACAGGCGCGGCCCGAACTGGCGGATGTGAATTCCGACCAGCAGCAAGGCGGCCTCGAAGCGATGGTGACCATTGACCGGGCCACCGCCGCCCGCCTCGGCATCAAGCCGGCACAGATCGACAACACGCTGTACGACGCCTTTGGCCAGCGTCAGGTCTCGACGATCTACAACCCGCTGAACCAGTATCACGTGGTGATGGAAGTCGCGCCGCAGTATTGGCAAAGCCCGGAGATGCTCAAGCAGATTTACATCAGCACCTCGGGCGGCAGCGCCAGCGGCGCCCAGCTCACCAATGCCACCGCGGGAACGGTAACCGCCACGGCCACGACAGCGCCCGTGTCGACCTCAGCCAGCACAGGCGGCACCGGCGGCACGAGCGCATCGAGCGCCGCCCGCATCGCCAGCGATTCAGCCCGCAACCAGGCAACCAACGCCATCGCCGCCAGCGGCAAATCGAGCGCTTCGTCGGGCTCGGCGGTCTCCACCTCGAAAGAAACGATGATTCCGCTGTCCGCGATTGCCCACTTCGCGCCAGGCAACACGCCGCTCTCGGTCAACCACCAGAGCCAGTTCGTCGCCTCGACGATCTCGTTTAACTTGCCGCCAGGCCGATCACTGTCTGATGCCACCCAGGCGATCTACGACACGATGGCGCGAATCGGTGTGCCAGGAACGATCCACGGCAGTTTTCAGGGCACGGCCCAGGCCTTCCAGAGTGCGATGGCCAACCAGCCGCTGCTGATCCTCGCGGCGCTCGCCGCTGTGTATATCGTGCTGGGCATTTTGTACGAGAGTTATATCCATCCGCTGACGATTCTCTCCACCCTGCCTTCGGCCGGCGTCGGCGCGCTGCTGGCGCTGCTGCTGTTTCGTACCGAGTTCAGCATCATCGCGTTAATCGGCGTGATCTTGCTGATCGGCATCGTCAAGAAGAACGCGATCATGATGATCGACTTTGCCATTGCCGCATCGCGTGAAGGCATGTCGTCCTATGACGCGATCCATCAGGCCTGTCTGCTGCGCTTTCGGCCGATCATGATGACCACCTGTGCGGCACTGCTAGGCGCGGTGCCGCTGGCGTTCGGTCGTGGCGAAGGCGCGGAACTGCGTGCCCCGCTGGGGATTGCGATTGTCGGTGGGCTGATCGTCAGCCAGATCCTGACGCTGTATACGACGCCTGTTGTTTATCTGTATATGGACCGGCTGCGGGTGTGGGCCGCGTCACGGCGAGCGCGGCGCGCGGGCCCGGTCATGGAGTGAGGGAGCGGCCCGGCCGGAAGCTGGGCTTTGGAAATGATGGCCGAACGGGAAATCGAAGTGGCTCATTCGAGCATGCACCGCTGGGTCATCATCCTGTCCGGCATTGAGACGATGCCCTGATCAGCAAAGGTCAGCAAAGGTCAGTGAAGGACGCTGGCATTACCCGAAGCCCTGCTGATCAGTTTTATTCGTCGGTAGCGCAATGATTTCTCTTCATTGCAGAAGTTTTCGCTATGCCCGTCTTGTCACGACACAGCCCATTCACGTCAGAAGTCGACCGGGTCACGGACGATCGGGCACGTCATGCAATGGCCACCTCCGCGTCCCCGGCCGAGTTCCGCGCCGACGATGGTGATCACCTCGATGCCTTCCTTGCGCAGGAGCGTATTCGTGTACGTATTACGGTCGTATGCATAGACCACCCCCGGCGAAGCGCACACCAGGTTCGCGCCGCTGTCCCACTGCGTGCGCTCGCGCTGGTAGTCGCTGCCGCCCGTCTCCACCACGCGCAGCTTCTTGAGCCCCAGCGCCTCGGCTACCACGTCGACGAACGGCTTGTCTTCGCGGTGCAATTCCACCCCGCTCGGATGATTGCTCGGCCGGTACGAAAACGTGCGTGTTTTGTTCATGAATTCCGGCGCGAGCAGCACGCAGTCGCGGTCGGCGAACGTGAACACCGTATCCAGATGCATTGCCGCGCGGATCTTCGGCATCGCCGCCACGATCACCCGCTCGGCCGCACCCTTTTTGAACAGCGTTGCCGCCAGTTGGCTAATCGCCTGACGCGAGGTCCGCTCGCTCATGCCGATGAGCACCACCCCCTTGCCGATCGGCATCACGTCGCCGCCTTCGAGCGTCGCCAACCCATGATCCTCAGTCGGGTCGCCCCACCACACGTTCACCTTGCCCGCAAAGTCCGGATGGAACCGGTAGATCGATGCCGTGAGGATCGTCTCCTCGTGCCGCGCTGGCCAATACAGCGGATTGAGCGTCACGCCGCCGTAGATCCAGCACGTCGTGTCACGCGTGTACAGCGTGTTCGGCAGCGGCGGCAGCAGGTATTCCGTCGTGCCCGCCGCTTCCCGGGCGATTTCCAGTGCCTTGCCGCCATGCGCTTGCGGGAAGTCGTGGATCGACAATCCGCCGATCAGCGTTTCGGCCAGCTTGCGGTTATCCAGCCCTTCCAGATAGCTTCGCAGTTCATCGATAAAGCCCAGTCCGACCTGATTGGGTACCACCTGGTTATCGAGGATCCACTTCTTGCCTTCGGGCACCGCCACCGTTTCAGCCAGCAGATTGTGCATTTCCAGCACCTCGACACCGCGTTCGCGCATCTTGGTGACGAAGTCGAAATGGTCGCGCTTGGCGTTCTCCACCCATAGCACGTCGTCGAACAGCAACTCGTCGCAATTGCTCGGCGTCAGCCGGGTATGCGCGAGCCCTGGTGCGCACACCATCACCTTGCGCAATTGCCCAACCTCCGAGTGCACACCAAAACTGACTTCCTTCGAAGCTGCGTTTGCATCCGACATGATGAACTCCTGTGACAAAACTAGATGGTGATCAAGCCCGTTGCCAGGCCGTAGACGCCGACAACCGCACCCAACACGGCGACGATGCAGATAACCCACTCCGCGGTCGTGAAAACGATCTTCTTCTGCTCGCGCCGCGCCCAGACATAGAGCAGAGTTCCCGGCGCATACAACACCGCTGACAGCAGAATGAATTTCAGACCGCCCGCGAGAATCATGAAGATGGTGTAAATGACCGCGACGGCGGCCATGATGAGATCGCGCTTGCGATCCTCCGGGCGAACCTCATAGCTTTCGCCGCGCCGCGAGATGATGAAGCCGTAGGCCGCGACGAACAGATATGGAATCAGCGACATCGAGCTCGTGAGATTGAGCATCAGCGTGAACGCATCACGCGAAAAGTACGTGCTGATCACGAACAGCTGGACGACGATATTGGTGAGCCAGAGCGCGTTGGCCGGCACCTTGTTCTTGTTCTCCTGCGCGAAGAGCGCCGGCATGTCGCTCGTCTTCGCCGCGGTGAACATCACTTCGGCACAGATCAGCGACCACGCGAGATAGGCGCCGAGCACCGAGGCGATCAGCCCGATGCTGACAAAAATCGCACCCCAGTGACCCACCACCGCCTCGAGCATGGTAGCCATCGAAGGCTGGCGCATACCCGCGATATCGCCACGCGGCAGCACCGCGTACGGCAGCATCGACACGAGCACCATCAGGCCAGTCACGCCGACGAAGCCGAGGATCGTGGCCTTGCCGACGTCCGTGCGCTCCTTGGCGAAACGTGAATAGACGCTTGCTCCCTCAATGCCGAGAAAGACGAATACCGTGACCAGCATGGTCGCTCGCACCTGCTCGAAGATGCTCCCCGACACGCCCTCGCCACCATAGAAGTTAGCCCGGAACAGATCCATTCGGAACGCGAAGATCAGCACGACGATGAACACCAGAATGGGAATCAGCTTCGCAACCGTGACAACGCTATTGATAAAGGCGGCCTGCTGCACGCCCCTGAGAATCATGAAATGGAACAGCCAGATGCCGATTGACGCGACTACAATTGCAGCGATCGTATTACCGTCGCCGAATATAGGGAAAAATGCGCCGAGTGTGGACTTGATCAGAACCCAGTAGGAAACATTGCCAATACAACTGCCGATCCAGTAGCCGAATGCGGAAAGAAAGCCAGGATAGTCACCGAAACCGGCTTTCGCGTAGGCAAACACCCCGGCATCAAGATCGGGTTTCCGTTCGGCTAACGACTGGAACACGCGCGCCAGCATATACATGCCGGTACCTGCAATAACCCACGCAATGACTGCGCCCAATGGGCCGGTTGCATCCGCGAAAGTGCGCGGAAGAGAGAAAATTCCCGCGCCGACCATACCACCCACTACCATCGCAGTGAGTTGCATGCGCGACATCTTTTGCTCAGTAGAAGCCATACGATCCTTTTTTGCTGTGATTGCTTGTGAATCGTTTGTAGGTCACAAATGAATTGCCTGTGACATGAATTGTCGCGCGTTCAGGTTGATAACAGGATTAGCCGACTTTGACAGGCGGCGGCATCCACGAAATGCCATTTTCGTCACAAGACATTAGACTCCCGCCTGCTCATTTCGGCCTGAGCGCCAGCGCATATTCTAGAATTAACGCGAGGTGAATATTTGATCTGACCTTTGCTAATCAGATGCATCGTCTCAATGCCTGACAGGATGATGCGCGCACACCGAAAATATATGATCACGCAGGCGACAGGGCCCCGTGTGCGTAAATAACCCATTCACTATCCCTCTGGGGTTTTGTCATTATTCGCAACGCGCTTCTTATTTTCTCACAATTGGAGGAAACAGATTCACAAGATCTGCAAAATGGACCCAGCCGATTGTAACTTGACCATCAGCACCTTGTCTTGGGTCCGAAAATCGAACATCCGAGAACTCGCTATTTTCTTGAAGTACAGCCACTCCATCATCTGGTTCCAAATAAACTTTACTAACAATAAATTTCGCATCTTGCAAATCATAAAAAAACAACTTGCGACTAACCAGTCGAATTCTAATTACGAAAATTTTTCGCAGCTTAAAACATTTCTCCGCTAACTTTATTAGAACCACGGTAATGCCCCCGCAAATCCATCGTTGGGAGAATTAAGATTTTCTCGTTAAGAGGGAGTTCTGCAGATGCGACGTCTTCCTGTCTTCAGTATCACTGAGCTTTAGAGTCCGAGGGTTAATGTAACTGCTTTTCCGCCAGGTTCCGGGCGTAGGTTGCCGGCGTTAATCCGCCCAGTGATTTCTTCGGCCGCTCCTCGTTATATTCCCGTCGCCATACCTCGATCACCACCTTGGCATGCGGCAGACTGGTGAACCCGTGACCTCCCCCCGAAAAAACGTAGCGGCGAGAAGTAGAGATTTCTGGCAAATTTGAAGCCCTGACGGGCGGGAGGTTTGCATGAAGAAATCCAGGTACACGGAAGAGCAGATCGCGTTCGCGCTGAAGCAGGCCGAACTGGGTACCCCGGTGGCAGAAGTGTGTCGGAAGATGGGTATTTCCGAAGCCACGTTCTACAACTGGAAGAAGAAGTACGGCGGCCTCGGCGTTTCGGAGTTGCGGCGCCTAAAGCAACTCGAAGAGGAGAACGCCCGACTCAAGCGCATGGTGGCCGACCTAAGCCTCGACAAGCAAATGCTTCAGGAGGTGGTGCAAAAAAAGCTGTGAAGCCAGCCCGTAAGCGCGAGCTGGCTGATTTTTTGATTCAAGCGTATCGGGTGAGCATCCGGCGTGCGACAGCACTATTGCAGCTACGCCAGGCCACGTACTTCTATGTGCCGAGCCCACGTGATGACCGTGCCGAGCGCCGGCGCATCCGGGAGATTGCCGAAACTCGGATACGTTACGGCGTAGAGCGCATTCACGTTCTGCTGCGCCGCGAAGGCTGGTTGATCAATCACAAGAAAACCTACCGAATCTACTGTGAAGAGGGGCTGAACCTGAGGCGTAAGCGGCCTCGCCGTCGTGTCGCTGCCGCACACCGTATGGAGCGCCCCGAAATCTCTACGGTGAATGCGTGCTGGCGCATGGATTTCGTGGCCGATCAGTTGTTCAACGGGCAGAAAATCCGGGCCTTAACTGTGGTCGATAACTTTAGTCGGGAGAGCTTGGCGATTACCGTCGATCACGCCTTGAAGGCTGCCGATGTGGTGGCAACGATGGGACATCTAAAATCGCTGCGAGGTGCCCCGAAACGGATACAGGTCGATAACGGGAGCGAATTTATTTCTCATGCGCTGGATCACTGGGCGTATGAAAATGGCGTAACGTTGGACTTCTCCCGTCCTGGCAAACCCACGGACAATCCGTTCATCGAGTCATTTAACGGCAGTTTTCGGGATGAATGCCTGAACGTGCATTGGTTTCTGTCACTGGACGATGCCCGAGAAAAGATCGAAGGCTGGCGACAGGATTACAACGACTTCAGACCGCATAGTTCGCTAGGCGATTTGACTCCGGGTGAGTTCCGACTTGCCCACCTTGAAGCCGGAACTCTCTAGGCCAAAGTGCTCGGTTATCCGGGGGGAGGTCAGGCTAATTGATGGACTAATTGATGGGCCGAAAAGCAAAAACCCCGCAAGTCCTTGAACTTGCGGGGTTTTCTCACCGCTTTTGGCGGAGACGGAGGGATTCGAACCCTCGATCCAGGTTTTGGCCCAGATGCTCCCTTAGCAGGGGAGTGCCTTCGACCTCTCGGCCACGTCTCCCAAACTTTCGCTCGCACAGGGAGTCAGTGCGACGAAGCCAAGATCATAGCGGGTTACAGAACCCAGGTCAATTTCCGCGACATACTTTTTATGCCGCAAAGGTTTGAATCATGGGCCTCATAAACCTCAACCCGAAACCCCAACCCGACAGCAGACAAAGGACAACCAGGTTTCCTGTGGCTTTAAGCCGCCCCGCTCAAGATCAGGGCTTCATGCCTGCTCAAGATCGAACGCCTTATGCAATGCGCGCACGGCCAGCTCCGTGTACTTTTCATCAATCAGCACCGATATCTTGATTTCGGAAGTCGAGATCATCTGGATATTGATCCCCTCTTCGGCCAGCGTGCGGAACATCGTGCTGGCAATGCCGACGTGCGAGCGCATGCCGACACCGACTACCGAGACCTTCGACACCTTCGGCTCACCCAGCACCTGCTCCGCCGCGACCTGCCCCTTCACCTGGCTGGTCAGGATTTCCATCGCGCGTTGATAGTCGCCGCGCGCCACCGTGAACGTGAAAGCCGTTTTGCCATCGACGCTCTGGTTCTGGATGATCATGTCGACATCGATATTGGCCTCGGCGACCGGGCCCAGTATCTGGTACGCGATGCCCGGCTTGTCCGGCACCCCAATCACAGCAATGCGCGCTTCGTCACGCTGGAATGCAATGCCCGAGATAACTGCCTTTTCCATGGTCTCGTCTTCTTCAAAAGTAATCAGGGTGCCCGAGGTCATTTCTGTTTCGAGCGGAATCAGCGGATCCGTCAGGCTGGAAAGTACCCGTGTCTTGACCTGATACTTGCCAGCGAATTCGACAGAACGAATCTGTAACACCTTCGAGCCGAGGCTGGCCATTTCCAGCATCTCCTCGAACGTCACGCGATCGAGCCGGCGCGCTTCTTCGACAACGCGTGGGTCCGTCGTGTAGACGCCATCGACATCGGTATAGATCAGGCATTCTTCCGCCTTGAGCGCGGCGGCCACCGCAACGGCCGAGGTATCCGAGCCGCCCCGGCCCAGCGTGGTGATATGACCATCGGGATCAATGCCCTGAAACCCGGTGATCACCACCACCCGGCCCGCGTCGAGATCGCGCAGGACGCGCTCGCCATCGATATCGCTAATCCGTGCCTTGGTAAAAGCGCTATCGGTTTTGACCGGCACTTGCCAGCCCGTGTAGCTGATCGCGTCGACACCGGCTTCCTGCAGCGCGATGGACAGCAGGCCCACGCTCACCTGCTCGCCGGTTGCGGCAATCATGTCGAGCTCGCGCGGGCTGGGCTGCGACGAAATCTCTTTGGCGAGGCCAAGCAGACGGTTGGTTTCGCCGGACATCGCCGACGGGACAACGACCATCTTGTGACCCGCCTTGTGCCACTTGGCGACGCGTTGTGCGACATTCTTGATGCGCTCGACCGAGCCCATCGAAGTGCCGCCGTATTTATGTACGATGAGTGCCATTGTCGTTTTGAACTGGAGAAAAAACCGCAAACCCGCAAAACCGCGTTACCGCGCCCGAAATCAATCTGCCCCGCGCCTGTGCCCTTCCGTCTGGTGCAGCTGGTGCAGCTGGTGCAGCTGGTGCATCTGGTGCATCCGGCGCACTCAACCACAATCAGAAGCCAATTGCGGCGGCCCGGGCAAAACGGGTAACCCTACCCGATCGAAAGGTAAAAAACAAGCCGAAAAGAGACTCTCAAAATTGCGCAAACCGAATCCCAATAAAGGTTCGGTCAATCTTTCAGATGAGCGTCAGCGCCCCTCAGGCGAGCAGCAGATCCTCGCGCCAGTCGATTCGCACACCAGGCGAGCGGCTGTGTGCCGCATCAGGTTCGGGCAGCGCGGCATGATTCACGCCAAGCAAAGGCACGTACAACAGGACCTCGCCCACCCACAGCAGCGGCACATCGCGCCTCCATGCGGGCACGCCTTGCTCCTGGAAAAGATTTTTCAGCGTCCGGCCAGGACTTAAGCGTTTGCGGCGCATTCGCTCACCGCCACGGCGGGAGCGTGCCGTCAACAGCGCCTGGTCGAGCAGCGCCCGTGGCACCGCGTCAGGATCATCCTGGCTCGCAGCCGTAAACACAAAGGTGCCGCGCCATTGCGGCAAGCGCCAGATGGCTTCGCCTTGCCACACAAGCTGGCTGACTTCCCGCTCAGGCTGTGTCGTTTCATCCGCGGGTTCGGCACTATCACCCGCTTCCCAGTAAAGCGCACCGCGATAGCAGCGCAGCGCGTGGCCCGCATGGTCGACGCGCAGCGCATGGCCGCCCTGAACCGCGCGCAACTGCCGCCACGCGTCGTTCAAACGCGCGGCAGAGGGCGCAGGCAAACCGCACAGGCGTATCCAGTAGCGCAGCAGGTTCAACGCCCGGTCGTCATCGAGCGCCAGCAAGCCCGCATGCGAGAGCGAGACCTGCAAAGGCAGTAAAGCAGACGACGGCGATGGCAGCGAGGGCGAAGACAGAAACGAAGACGCCGTCCCCTCCTCGTCAAGCGCCACGTTTTGCAGATCCCGCCACGCAAGCGTATCGAGCAGGCCTTGCGCCGCTGCCGCATGCGCTGCGGTACGCGACAGCGCATCGCGGAACCCTGGAAAATGCACCGCCAGCGCAGGCATGACCTCATGGCGCAGCGCGTTGCGCGCATACCGCGTATCTGTGTTGGATTCGTCGTCGATCCAGTGCAGGTCCCGCTCCGCGGCATAGCGTTCCAGTTGGGCGCGCAGTATATGCAGCAAGGGCCGCTGATGGACCACTGACGCACCTGGCGGCAAGCGCTCAGCCGCCATCGCGGCCAGCCCGGCGAGACCACTGCCACGCAGCAGTTGCAACAGCACCGTTTCGGCTTGATCGTCCGCATGCTGCCCAAGCCACAGCGCATCGACACGATGCTCGCGGCACAGTGCCTCAAGCGCGCGATAACGCGCATCGCGGGCCGCGGCCTCAAGGCCGTGTCCCGCGCCGCGCGACACGTCGGCATGCTGGGCGGCAAAAGCCACGCCATGCGCCGCTGCAACCGCCTGACAATGCGCGAGCCAGGCATCGGCGTTCGGACTCAGGCCGTGATGCACATGCAACGCGATACAGCGCGCCGCGCCGGCCACCCGGACGGCCGCGTCGAGCAGCACGGAGGAATCCACGCCGCCACTAAACGCAAGCGCCACTTTGGCGCCAGCCGGCAGCGATGCCAGCGCCGCACCGATCGCCCCGGTCACGAGGCGATCAATGGAAGGATCAATGAAAGGCATCACCGCGAGGAGGCTTCAAGCGCCGGAAGTTTGAATGAGAGGAAAAACGGGGGACAGGCAGGCGCCAGGCACGCTGGAGCGCTAGCGTATACGCCCGCCCGGCGCCCGCCCGGCGCCCGCCCGGTCAGGCACCCGGCGCCGTTTCCTTGAATTTGCCGTAAGCCATCAGGCGCTCAAAACGGCGCTGACGCAGATCCGTCGTGCTCATCCCCTGGAACTGGCGCAGCGTATCGGAGAGCGCGCGCCGCAGCAGCGCGGCCATCCCCTTCACATCACGGTGCGCACCGCCTACCGGCTCGGCCACGATCTTGTCGATCAAACCCAGCGCTTTCAGCCGGTGCGCGGTGAGCCCCAGCGCTTCCGCGGCTTCGGGCGCCTTCGCCGCGCTCTTCCAGAGAATCGACGCGCAGCCTTCTGGCGAAATCACGGAGTACGTCGAAAACTGCAGCATCAACACGCTGTCGCCGACGGCGATGGCAAGCGCGCCGCCCGATCCGCCTTCGCCGATGATCGTGGCAATGATCGGCGTTTTCAGCTCGGCCATCACATACAGGTTGCGGCCAATGGCTTCCGACTGGCCCCGCTCTTCGGCACCAATGCCTGGATAGGCGCCGGGGGTGTCGATAAACGTGAAAATCGGCAAGCCGAATTTTTCAGCGAGCCGCATCAACCGTTCAGCCTTGCGATACCCCTCGGGGCGCGGCATGCCGAAATTGCGCAGCGAACGCTCACGGGTATCGCGGCCTTTTTGCTGGCCAATCACCATGCAGGGCTGGCCGCTGAAACGGGCGAGGCCGCCCACGATCGACAGGTCGTCCGTGTAAGAACGGTCGCCATGCAGTTCGTGAAAATCGGTGAAAAGCTCATTGACGTAATCGAGCGTGTACGGCCGCTGCGGATGACGGGCAATCTGTGAGACTTGCCACGGCGTCAGGTTGGCGTAGAGATCTTTGGTCAGTTGCAGGCTTTTTTTCGAGAGCCGCTCGATTTCTTCCGAAATATCAACAGCCGAATCGTCCTGCACGAAGCGTAATTCTTCGATCTTTGCTTCGAGTTCAGCAATCGGCTGTTCGAAATCCAGAAACGTGGTCTTCATGGGTTGTCATCCTTGGACTTACCGGCAGCGCGTATTCTACCTGCGCGCGCTCCGCTCAAAATACTTCGCGGCTATGGCCTTTGAAAAGACCCTGGCCGTGAAACGAAACCGTTAATAATCGACGGGCAAGGGATCAAGGCTGCGCCACATGTACCAGGTGGCCACCGTGCGCCAGGGCTCCCAGTTTGCGGCGACCTCCCGTGCCTCACTGCGCGTGACGGGCTCGCCACTAAAGTAATTCACGCTGATGGCGCGGATCAGGCCTAAATCGTCAAGTGGCAGCACATTGGGCCGCGACAGGTTGAAAATCAGAAACATCTCGGCGGTCCAGCGTCCAATGCCGCGAATCTGTGTCAGTTCGGCAATCACCGCCTCGTCATCCATCGACGTCCATTTGCCCACGTGCAGCGCGCCCGAGACAAAATGCCGGGCCAGATCAAGGATGTATTCTGTCTTGCGTTTTGACAGCCCGCACGCCATCAGTTTGTCGTGACCCAGCTTGATGAACTGTTGCGGCACCAGCTTCGGGCACGCGGTTTCGACGCGCTGCCACACCGCTTGCGCGGACGTCACCGAGATCTGTTGTCCAACCACCGAGCGCGCCAGCGTGACAAACGGATCGCCCCGGCTCAGCAAATGCACCGGGCCAAACTTCGGAATCAGCTTGCTGAGAATCCGGTCACGCTTGACGAGATCGTTACAAGCCCCGTCCCAGTAGGCTGGCCGCTCGATCTCGGGCGTCAGGCCACCCAGTTGCACAGGAACGGCAACTTCAGTATTGATATCGATATTGATATCGATATCAATATCAGCCTCAGGCAAGCTTTCCTGGGCTTTCGCCCGAGATGGGCGAGACGCTTTGACATCCTTGTTGTTCTGAACGTCGCTCGTCTCTTTTTTCGCCTTTACTGCTTTCACGGCTTTCACTGTCTTCAGCGGTTTAAGCGGTTTAAGCGGCTTGGCCGGCTTCAACGCCTTCACTGCCTTCACCGCCGTTATCTCGTTCGGCGCCTCGCCTGCCACGCCCTTGGCGCCGCGTCCGGCGGCCAGAGGCGTCTTGCCTTTTGCGGCTTTCGCTGCCACAGCGCTTTTCGCGCGGGGCGATTTTGCCGCCGCCGTGCCCGTTGTGGCTGCGCCCCGTTTAACCGGCGTCTTCGTGGCCGTTGCCATCCTGCCTCCTGCGGCGAATCGATTAAAAGAAAGCCCGAGGCGCGCTCACACACGCCGCCATTCAGTCGATCCACCGGGTTTATCTTCAAGTGCAATCCCGGCTTCGAGCAGTACTGCCCGGAGCCGGTCTGCTTCAGCGTAATTTTTGGCGTGCTTCGCGGCGACACGCGCCGCGATCATGGCGTCGATTTGATCCGCCTCAAGCGTGACGGCCAGCGCAGGCCCTGACGCCTGCTGCAGGAAGTGGCGCGGCTCGCGCTGCAGCAAGCCCAGCACGCCTGCCAAGCCCTTGAGCTGGCACGCCAGCGCCGCACTCCGGGTCCGGTTGACTTCGCCCGCCAGCTCGAACAACAGTGCCATGGCCACCGGCGTGTTGAAGTCATCGTTGAGCGCCGCACTGAAACGCAGCGCATAGGCATCATGCCAGTCAAGCGCCGCCGCATCCGGGGGCACTTCTTTTAACGCCGTATACAAGCGGGTCAGCGCCTGGCGCGCGTCGTCGATATGGACATCGCTATAGTTCAGCGGCGAGCGGTAATGCGCCCGTGTGATGAAAAAACGCACCACTTCGGCGTCGTACTGGGCCAGCACCTCACGAATCGTAAAAAAGTTGCCCAGCGATTTGGACATCTTCTGGTTGTCGATCTGGACATAACCGTTATGCATCCAGTAATTGACATAGGTTTGCCCACTCGCGCCTTCGCTCTGGGCGATTTCATTTTCGTGGTGTGGAAACTGCAGGTCCTGGCCGCCGCCGTGAATATCGAAATGCTCGCCCAGCAGCGTGCAGCCCATCGCCGAGCACTCGATATGCCAGCCTGGCCGGCCGCGGCCGTATTTCGAATCCCAGCCGCTGTCTTCAGGCTCGCCGGGCTTGGCCTGCTTCCATAACACGAAATCGAGCGGATCATGCTTGGCGTCATTGGCCGCCACGCGCTCGCCCGCCCGCAGGTCTTCCAGCGATTTGCCCGATAGCTGGCCATAACGCGCGAACTTGCGCACGGCGTAATTCACGTCGCCGTCATCGGCCTGATAGGCATAACCTTGCGCTTCCAGCTTGTCGATCAGGCCCAGCATTTGCGGGATGAAATCGGTTGCGCGAGGTTCGAGATCGGGACGCTGAACCCCCAGCGCATCCGCATCTTCATGCATCGCCTGAATGAAACGTTCGGTCAGCGCCTTGATGGTTTCACCGTTTTCGAGCGCGCGGCGGATGATCTTGTCGTCGATATCGGTAATGTTGCTCACGTAGGTCACGCGATAGCCGAGCTGGCGCAACCAGCGCTGCACGATATCGAACACCACCATCACCCGCGCATGGCCGATATGACAGTAGTCATATACCGTCATGCCGCAGACGTACATCCGCACGGCACCGTCTTCAAGTGGCACAAAAGTTTGCTTGTCACGCGCGAGCGTGTTGTAAATGCGCAGAGATTCCATAGAGACAGGCGAGGCGTGGGCCGAATAATCCGTACGGTGCTTCACCTGATGGTGTGTCTGCCGCGCCGGGTAAAGCGAGATTCGCGCGAAAAGCAGCATGGGCAGCAACGAAGCAGCGCAATTGGTGCGGCGTTCCGGCTGCAAGCAAAACAGAAAGACGACCCCAAGTGGCGAAAAGACAGTCTGTGGTTCGACGGAACGCGCAGACCTTTTGTTAGAATGCGCCGGAGTATAACACCCAGAATTCAAGCCTATGAAACCTTCCAATGGCCGCGTATGCAGCGCCAAAGCCCTTGCCATCACGGCCCTTTGCGGTTTCACTCTGACGTTTTTTTCGGCTAGCGCGGCCGCCGCGCCAAACAGCTCGCCTCTGGCATCGGGCTCCGCCGTGCGCGACAGCACGCCTGAAATCGACGCCTCCATCGCAGCCCAAAACTGGGATACCGCGCTCGCCCAGCTTGAGACACGCATTGCCGCCCATCCGCGTGACGCCCAGGCGAAATTCAAGCGCGCCACGGTGCTCGCCCGGCTCAAGCGCGACGACGAAGCCATCGCCGCCTTCACCGAACTGACGCAGATCTATCCCGAACTGCCCGAACCCTACAACAACCTGGCCATGCTCGAAGCCAGACGGGGCCACTATGCTGAAGCACGCCAGGCGCTGGAAATGGCCATCAAGGTCAACCCTGGCTATGGTTTGGCCTACGAAAATCTCGGTGACCTTTATTTGCGTCTGGCTAGCGAAGCCTATCGCCACGCCCAGGATTCAGGGCAAGCCAGCGGGACCACGCGTCAGCGGCTAGGCGATATCCAGAAAATCATCGCCCCGCCGCCAACCCCAACCCGGCCCGGCGACAGCCCGGCTGCGCGTGCGGCAATCGCGGCCCCTCCCGCGCCTGCCATCGAAGCGCCGCTACAAACCCCCGGCTTCCAGTTCGGCGGCCCCTCCGGCTCGATGGCCATCCTGCCTTACGTCGCCCCTTCCCGCTAAGCCTCTCGCGCCACCCCGTTGTTGACTCTTTGCTTTTTCTTTATCCCTTTACCCCTTTGCTCTTTTGAACCACGCTTCATTACCCCTCTAGAGGATCTCCATGAAACGGTTGATGCTGGCGCTCGGTAGCGCCGCCCTGATCGCCCAGGCTCCGGCCTTTGCCCAGCCCACCGCGCAAGCCGCGCATCCCGCTGTGCTGTTCAAGACCTCGGCGGGTAACATCCGCGTCGAGCTTTACCCTGAAAAAGCCCCCAAATCCGTTGAGAACTTTCTGGGCTACGTCAAATCCGGCCAGTACAACGGCACGATTTTCCATCGCGTGATTCGCGGCTTCATGATTCAGGGCGGCGGCTTCACCACCAGCTATGCCGAAAAACCCACGCGCGCGCCCATTCCGCTTGAAAGCCGCAACGGCCTGAAAAACACCGCCGGCACACTCGCCATGGCGCGCACCAGCGACCCTAATTCAGCCACCGCGCAGTTCTTCATCAATACCGTCGATAACGCCGGGCTGGATTACCCCAACCCCGATGGCAATGGCTATGCGGTATTCGGCAAGGTCACCTCGGGCATGGATGTCGTGAAAAAAATCGAAGGCACGCCCACCACCTCGCGCGGCCCGATGAGCGATGTGCCGCAAACCCCCATCGTGATCGAGTCCGCCACCGTCGTCGGCAAATAAACGTGTTTCACCTCAAGGCGCGCCTGGGGCAGCCATGCCGCCTGTCGCGCCAGCTTTCCGCTCTTTTCTTTTTAACCCGCCACCCGTCTGGCAAAGGATTTCATCATGGTTGAACTGCATACCAATCACGGCATCATCAAGCTTGAACTCAACGCTGAAAAAGCGCCTAAATCCGTTGAAAACTTTCTCAACTATGTGAAATCCGGCCATTACAACAACACCGTTTTTCATCGCGTCATTGACGGCTTCATGATCCAGGGCGGCGGCTTCGAGCCTGGCATGACGCAAAAAGCGACGGGCGAGCAAATTGCCAACGAAGCCAACAACGGCCTGAAAAACGTCAAGGGCTCGATTGCCATGGCGCGCACGAACGATCCGCATTCGGCAACCGCGCAGTTCTTCATCAACGTCAGCGACAACGACTTCCTCAACCACACGTCGCCTACGCCGCAGGGCTGGGGCTATGCCGTGTTCGGCAAGGTGGTGGACGGCCTCGATGTGGTGGAGAAAATCCGCAAGGTCAAGACCGGCACGAAGGGCTTTCACCAGGACGTGCCTACCGACGACGTCATCATCGAAAAAGCCGTCATCGTCGAATAACGTGACCCACGCCCGATGCTTGCCCAAGCGTGAGCCATGAACCGTGAATCATGAATCACGAATCACGAATCAAGGGCTGACGCCTTGATGCTGCCTGATACGCCACAGGGTAGCGCGGCTGCGGGCGGGCCCGGCGCGGGTGCTGCGCCCGCGCCCGCGCGTCCGCTCTTTTTCATCGCCGACCTGCATTTGAGCGAGGCGATTCCACGCACGGTGGCGGCGTTCGAGCACTTCGTGCGCGTGACCGCGGAAGAAGCCGATTCGGTTTTTATTCTCGGCGACCTGTTCGAATACTGGATCGGCGACGACATGCTCGCCGAACCCTTTGTGGCGCGCATGGCTGCCTTGATGCATACGTTGTCCGAACGGGGCATCGCGCTCTATGTCATGCATGGCAACCGCGACTTCCTGCTAGGCCGGCGTTTTATGCAAGCCGCTGGCGCCATCGGGTTGCCCGACCCGTTCACCCTCACGGCCTTTGGCTTGCGCCTCACGCTCGCCCATGGCGATGCCCAATGCACCGCAGACCACGGCTATCAACGGTTTCGCCGTCTGGTACGGATGCCGCTTGTGCAACAACTTTTTCTGGCGTGGCCGCTCAAATGGCGCCTGGCGCTCGCCGAACGCATGCGGCGCAACAGCGAAGCAGGCCGCCTGCGCCCCGTCACGCCGCGCTATGACGTCACGCGCGAAGCCATCGCCGCACTGTTCAAAAAATCGGGCACGGCCACCCTCATTCATGGCCATACGCATCGCCCGGCCCGTCATGTGGAAGCGGACGGCACGCGCTGGGTACTGCCGGACTGGGAGCTGGATCACGGTGAGCGGCGCGGCGGCTATCTGCGGCTCGATGCTCAAGGCATCACGGCGCAAGCGCTCGATGAGGCTCAATGACATGAGGTTCAATGACATGAGGCTCAATGAAGCGCAATGAGGCTTGAGCCGCGCACGGCATCGGCCCGGCGCCCACGCTTACCCCTCAGCGCCGGGCGGCTTGGTCTTTAACAAAATATGCTTGGCGATCCCGCGCACGATATTGACCTCCTCTGCTTCAAGGCCCGAACGCGCAAACAGCTGACGCAAACGCGACATGAGTTTCTTGGGATGGCCAGGATCGAGAAACGCTAGCGCAATCAGGGCCTGTTCCAGATGCACATACATGCGTTCGATATCGTCGCTGGCCGCCCATGCGCTCCCAACGGAAGCCGGCAGCGACGACAGCAATGGCGAGCCCGCCGCAGCGCTGGCCGAGGAAAACGCCGCACGCAATTCATAAGCCAGCACCTGCACCGCCTGAGCGAGATTCAGCGAGCTATACGCCGGGTTCGCGGGAATATGCGCACGCACGCTGCAACGCTCGACGTCTTCGTTTGACAAACCCGTGCGCTCATTACCGAACACCAGCGCCATCTCGCCCTGCGCCGCGTGCGTGCAGGCCTCAAGCGCCGCGGTTTTCGGCGTGAGTTGCGGCGGGCCGTACTCGCGCGAACGCGCGGTCAGCGCCATCGACCATTGCACGCCCGCCAGCGCCTCGGCCAGCGTCGGCACCACTTGCGCGGCGGCCAGCACATCGGTGGCGCCAGACGCCATGGCCAGCGCCTCCGGCTCCGCCAACACCCCTGACACGCGTGGCGCAACCAGCACGAGCCGCGTAAAACCCATCGTTTTGAGCGCGCGGGCGGCCGCGCCGACGTTACCTGGATGGCTCGGTTCGACCAGAATGAAACGCGTCGCGGCAAACCCGGCAAAGACAGCCGGCACGGGCGGTGAAGAAAGGGAATGGGTCACGGCTTAAGGTCGGGCAAGTTGGAAGAAGCGCTATGTTAGCGTCATCCCGAGCGCGCACAGCATGCTTTAACAGCATGCTGCCCGAGTGGCCAGGACTCGGGTAAAATCGCGCTCTCGCGCTGTCTTCAGACAGACGCCTCGTTCTTGTCCAATTCGTCTCGCCCCGTCTTGTCGATGGAAAGCGCCGTTGACCGCGCCTCACATTGCCACCTTGCTTTTCCGGCATATTTCAACCGGCCATGCCCTGTGATAATTCCAGGCGCTGGCAAAAGGATCCAGGCTCATGCATCCCATGCTTAACATCGCGGTCAAGGCCGCTCGCCGCGCCGCGCAAATCATCAATCGGGCCTCGCTCGATCTCGATCTGGTCCAGGTCAGCAAAAAGCAGCACAACGATTTCGTGACCGAAGTCGACAAGGCAGCCGAAGCCGCGATCCTCGATACCCTCAAAACCGCCTACCCCGATCACGCCTTTTTGGCGGAAGAATCCGGCCGCTCCGACAACGAATCCGAATTCCAGTGGATCATCGATCCGCTCGACGGCACCACGAACTTCATCCACGGCTTTCCTTACTACTGCGTGTCGATTGCGCTGGTGCACAAGGGCATCGTGACCCAGGCCGTGGTATATGACCCGACTCGCAACGATTTGTTTACGGCCTCGCGCGGCCGTGGCGCGTTTCTGAATGACCGCCGCATTCGCGTCGGCCGCCGCGACCGGCTCGCCGATGGCCTGATTGCCACGGGCTTTCCGTTCCGCGACAAGAGCGGGCTCGAACCCTACACCCGTCTGTTCACCGACATGACCGAAGCTTGCGCCGGCCTGCGCCGCCCAGGCGCGGCCGCGCTCGATCTGGCGAACGTCGCCGCCGGGCGTCTGGATGGTTTTTTCGAGCAAGGCATTCATGCCTGGGATGTCGCCGCGGGCAGCCTGCTGATTACGGAAGCGGGAGGGTTGGTCGGCAATTACACGGGCGATTCGGATTTCCTGCATCTCGGCGAGATTCTGGCGGGCAACCCCAAGCTGTATGCGCAGATGGTCCCGATTGTCTCGCGCTATAGCCGTCTGAAGCAGCCAGGCGCCTGAGTACGGCTAAGGACACGGACAGCGGCTCGCCTGTTTTGTTTTAAAGCGGCTTCGGCCGCTTTTTTGCTTCCTGGCTTTCCAGATTTCCCCCGATCTCCCCGATCTCCCCGATCTGCTGTTGCCAGCCGCGCTCGGCACCTTGAGCGCGCGAGGCGATGCCGCGCCGCTCAAGCGCGCGCTCGAACACCGGTGGCTACGCGCCCCAGCGCGGGGGAGTTCCACCACGGATACGGATACGGATACGGATACCGATACCGATACGGCCCGGTTCAGACGCCCAGCGTCCGAACCCAGGCCCGCTTTAAGCGCCCCCTAAAACTTCCACAGCACGCTGCCCTGGATCGCGTTATCCCGGTACCCGCTGCCGTACTGGCCGGCATAGCTGAACCCCAGCGTCGCGTTTTTGCCGACGCTGATATCGACGCCGAGCTCCACCACCGCGCTATCGCGCGCCAGCGGCACGCCCGCGATGCTGAAGGTGGTCGGGCTGCCGGTAAAGGCCATGCGCGCTGTCGGCGAAAGAGCGCCAAACGCATGGCGCCAGCCCACCATCGCACGCGGCATCAGCGTGGTCTGGCTGCCCAGTTCGAAGCGGGTCGCGGCGCGCACGCCCAGCGTCGAATACGCCAGGTTTTGCGTGTCTTCGTCGCCGGTGAGCGCGCTCACGCCGCCATCTTCGGCAAAGCCGTTGGTATGCAGCACCACATAAGCCAGACCGGCGAAGGGCTCCAGCGCCACCGGCCCGAGCGCCGTGGCATAGCCCGCTTCACCGAAGATCTGGGCCGTGCCTGCGCCGTAATTGGCCGATGGGTTGCCCGAGAAGTCACCGAAATTAATGCTGCGGTTCACCTGCACCCGGTTCCACGAATACGCCGTGCCCATGCGCAATGCCACGTCATCGAGCTGCGCGCCGCCATACAGCGCCACGTGATAACTGTCGATGGTGCTGGAGGCGTTGTTCGCGCTGGTATCGAACGCGCTGCTGCTAACGCCGCTGGCCACCCCAACCCGCCAGGTTTCGTTCAGCGCCGTATCCGCGCCGACGATAAAGCCCGTGCTGCTGCGGTCCACGCTGGCGGCGTTGCCATCGCTGCCGAGACGTCCTTGCGAGCCGTAGGTTTGGCCCCAGACACTCGTGACGCGTGACGGCGTGGTGTTGCAGGCAGCGCTGGCCGCGAGATCCGAAGCCGCAGCCGTCTTGCAGGCCGCCGCGCTGGCGTTCAGCGCCGCCAGTGAATCGGCGTCGGGTGTGCTGGCTTGCCGCAGACGGTCCGTCACGGCATCGCGCAGATAACGGCTGTCGTCGAGCATCACGCTGCGGGCGCTGGCGTGGATTTCGCCCGACAGGCTGTCGAAGGCGCGCCGTGCGCTGGCGGCATCGAGCGAGAGCAAGGCGGTGTAGATCGGGTTATTGGTCGGCAGCGCCGCCAGCCCGCTGGCGACAGCGCGCTGGTTCGGCGTGAGCGC